>JAFWCT010000048.1 GCA_017534385.1 Selenomonadaceae bacterium | reverse complement strand
TCGGACGTTAAAGGAGCTTGAGGCGGACGACTTGATAAAAAGAAAAGAGTACGACCAACTTCCGCCGAAGGTGGAGTACTCTTTGACCGAGCGCGGGAAGTCATTAATTCCATTGCTCGACGGATTATGCGCTTGGGGCGACGCTCACAAAGTTTAAGCGCGAATCTCCTCAACGCCCATGTAAGGAACTAAAGCTTTAGGAATTTTAATGGAGCCGTCCGCCTGCTGATAGTTTTCTAAGATAGCGGCGACCGTCCTACCGACCGCAATGCCTGAACCGTTAAGCGTGTGCACGAATTCGGGCTTAGACTTGTTATCGCGGCGGAACTTTATATTAGCGCGGCGCGCTTGATAGTCCGTACAATTCGAGCAAGAGGAAATCTCACGGTACTTGCCTTGCGCGGGCATCCAAACTTCAATATCGTAAGTCTTGGCGGAGGTAAAGCTCATATCACCCGTACACAACAGCACGACCCGATAAGGAATCTCTAACGTGCGCAAGACATCTTCGGCGGCGTCGACCATGCTTTCCAATTCGTTCCATGAGTCTTCGGGCTTCGTGAACTTAATCAACTCGACTTTGTTAAATTGGTGTTGACGAATCAAGCCGCGAGTGTCACGACCAGCCGCGCCAGCCTCAGCCCTAAAGCACGCCGTATAGCAGGAATAATATTCGGGCAAGGTGTTGGCAGATAAAATCTCGTCGCGGTGAAAGTTCGTCATAGGCACTTCGGCAGTCGGCACAAGGTAATAGTCCAGACCTTCAAGCTTGAACATGTCCTCGGCGAATTTGGGCAGTTGACCGGTACCAATCATGCTGTCGCGGTTGACGATATAGGGCGCGAGCATTTCAGTATAGCCGTGCTTGTTTGCATGCAAGTCCATCATGAAGTTAATACAGGCGCGTTCGAGGCGAGCACCTAGTCCGCGATAAAAAGTAAAGCGTGCGCCCGTGACCTTGCCGGCTCTGTCGAAGTCAAAGATATTCAACGCGGTACCAAGTTCCCAATGCGCCTTAGGCGTAAAGTCAAAGGCTTGCGGCGTCCCCCAACGTCTGACTTCGGGATTTTGCGTATCGTCTAAACCAATCGGCACGTCTTCAGCGGGAATGTTCGGAATGTGCAGGAGCAAATCACGCAGATTAGATTCAACGTCGCGCAATTCGCTATCGAGTTCGGAAATCTTGTTGCCAATCTGGCGAACTTCAGCGGCAATGGTTGAAGTATCTTCGCCAGCCTTTTTCATTGCGCCGATTTTCTTTGACGTTGCATTGCGTTGAGCTTTAAGCTGTTCGGTCTCGGCTAGGATTGTGCGTCGACGTTGTTCTAAGTCGCTGAAGCTGTCGAGGCTCAAAGGGTTATTGCGGTTCTTTAACATAGCGCGAATCAAGTCGAGATTGTCGCGTACAAATTTCATATCGAGCAAAAAAATTACCTCCCAAAAGATTTTCGGAGGCATTTTATCAAAGGCGGCATTTTAAATCAACAAAAACCTTTTTATCTAATGATTATCGTTGAACTTGAAGACTTTATAATAAAATGCGCCGCTGAGTTTTGCAGCCAATAAGCCCGCTTCGGAGTCTTCAAAGATAATCGTATTCGCCGGCTCCGCTTTGAAATAATTCATCGCCTTTAAGTAGCATTCGGGGTCGGGTTTCATCTTAGACACGTCTTCTTGAGTAAAAATCTTGTCGAAAGTCTCCGTGCGCTTGAATGTCCGCAAAATATCTTCTACGTTCTGTTTGGAAGCGGTGGTGACAAGCGCGACGTGGTAGCACGGCTTTATTAGTGCGATAATTTCAAACAGATGGTGATTCTCCTTGGCATAGGGCAAAAATTCCCTGTAGCAGTGTTTCTTGCGTTGGTGAATCTCTTTAAGGATTTTTTCGTCGGTTATGCCAATGTCGGCGAGAAAATCTTTGTAATGTCTGCCAATGCAATTCTGATACCAATAGTCATGCTCAAATTTGAATCCGAAATGTGCCAACGCCTTCTGATAAGCGCGATAATTTACCTCGTTGGTATCAAACAAAGTTCCGTCTAAATCAAACAGAGCCAACTTTTTATCAGCTGAAGTGTTCATTTTCAAGCTCCTATCTTTACTAATTCATTTAAGATTTTTAGCGCGGTACAAAGCATGACATACTGATGATTTATATTTTCCTTGTGCAAAGGAATCATGCTCAAGAAAAGCAAAGCCTCTATCAGGCGAATTTCTCGTAAGCTTTTTAAATTGTCGTCGAATACTTTGATAAATAGCTTGGTTAAATCGAATGTCCGCGCAGATTCCAGAATTTTAAATTGGAAATTGTTCGCGCCATGCAATTCCAAATCAAACAAATCTTTGATGATGTAATCGTATTTGCCCTCAATACTGTGCAAGAGCTTCGCAAATTCATAGCGGGTGTCGCCGTAAATGTCGTAACAACCGAATTTTCCTCTGGGGTCAATCAGTTTAATAAAATTAAAATTGTTGTCAATCATTACGTTCGGGAAACAAAAATCGCCGTGGATAATGGAAAAAATTTCAAGGTCGCAAAGTGTTTTGGGAATAATCTCCACTAAAATTTTGGTCAAGTCGTTTAAAGGCGGATAACAAATCCCGTTAATATAAATAGAGTGATTAAACAAGCTTTTGAATTCCGCTTGCGACCTCAAGCGATTTAAGCGGCTCAAAGTCTTTTCTAAGTACATGGAGCGCAAAGATTCCGTTAAATGCTCGTCTTGTAATTTGTAGCGTGAAAAGTCCTCAAGAACAAATTTGATCTTTTTAAATATTTTTTCCCATTGATCAGCGGTCAAATCACCATACAGAAAAAGCTCATGTAGCGTTTGATAAGAATAATATTCCATACAAATATACGGACGGTCATAATGCAAGGAGTAATCAAAAATTCTGGGAATCGCATATTCCAAATCCGTCGGCAGTTTCAAATACCACTTAATTTCTCCGATGAATTTTTCCGTATCGGTGCTGGTCTTTTTTAAAATGCCGCGATCTTGGTCAATGTCAATATGATTAAACGTTCTGGCAGAAGGTGCAATAATTTTCATATTAATCGCCGCTTTTTTAAAGAAAACGAGACGAATTTTTAGCTCGTTCATATTCTGACGGTGTGCCAAACGGAAGATAAAAATCCGCAGCAAAAGCCAAAACTTTTTTATTAGCCTTGCAAAGCTCGTTATACAAGCCCGAAACGAAATACTCTTTATATTGGCAGGTCTCGAAGTATCGCTCGGATATCGTGCGGAATAATTCGGCATTGGCAAAAAAATATGCACCGCATATGGCGCGATTGCTTACGACCTGTTTTTCAACCGTACCGATTATGTTGCCGCTAGTGTCGTATTTAACGTAGCTGAACTGCGCGGCGGACGATTCAAAAGTAATCAACGCGCCGTCAAAGTCAATCGGCTGGGTGTTGGACAGGCGATTAGCCAGAGCCTTGCAAGAGAACATGTGGTCGCAATCGTTAAAGATGACGGGAATATTGTCGTTAATGTTTTCAATGCCTTTAAGACAAGTACAGACTGCGCCCGGCAAAACTTCAGGTATGGTAAGTATCTTGGCATCGGGGAAAAACTTCTTTATCGCCGCGTCGATTTGCCACTGCTTAACATGCTGTTCAAGCACGACAAAGGTAACATCAACACAATGAATATCGCGGACAATAGATTGCGTCGCCCAATAAAAAAACGGTTTGCCGCAAAGCTCAATCAACGGCTTAGGCATCTTGAATCCCTCTTGGAGAAACCGACTTCCGCCGCCCGCCATCGGCATGATTAAATGAATTTTAGACAAATGCCTCACTCCTTGTAATAAGTTGTCTTCCTGCCGTATAAAAGCATGTTCCACAAGTCGTAATTGTATTTGTTATATCCCAAGCCGAAACGATTAAGCAAATCACCGATTGGACGTTTACCGCCATTGGGAGCAGGGTCGAGTGCAGGATCAAGATAAACCGCCGACTTCTTATCCGACGGAAACGGTACAAAGCAAAACTTTTTGGCAAAGGGAAGCTTATCGAATGCTTCAAGTATCTCCGGATTTTCGGTGCAAGCAAAGGCTACGATGTTATTCCAATTTATTCGCGCCTTACGCTCATTCCACTTGGCTTTGGCAAAATCGGCTCCGTATTTCCCATAGTGGTTCATATGCAAGTTTACATTGCCGTTTATTTTAAAAATCGGGTAGTTGTATCCCATTTGCGGTTTTGAAGACAAGCCTTGGAATTGCAATTCTGAATCGATACATTTATGCAAGTCTCCCAAAAAATTAACCATGCTCCTATCGTCGATAGCCATATTTATGGTCGGAGAGAGGAACTTTAATCCAAAACGATGATAGAGCACGCCGCCAAAGCAATTCGCCGCAAAAATCGTTGGGCGCGACGCTTTGAGCTGTCTATATTTGTCAAAGGTAAAGTTTGGAATGGCAAGCACTCTGTCCAAAAAGATTTTTTCTTCAGGAACGTTTAAGCTTTTTAATTCGTTGAGCACGTCGCCAAAGTGAACGTCAGGAGCTACGCTGTTAATATCAACACTGCCACCCGTTACCACTATAAAATCCACCGCTTGTTTGGGGCAATATCGTTCGTTTGCAAGTAAGGCATATCATCAACAGGATAGACGCCCGCCGAGCCGATAACTTTAAGCTTATTATTCGGATAAAGCTCCGCCAATCTTTTAAGAGCTGGCTTCAAATTGCTACGATCTTTACCCGAAACGAAAATCAAAACTTTAATGTCACCGGTTAGATTGGTAAGTTATGTAGTTGTTCATATCAAACGAAAAGTCATCGGCGAATTTGGAATGAACTAAGTTAGGGTAATCTCCTTTAACATTTATCATTAAATCAATCAATCGTTCCCTGTAGTTTCCAATCTGCGTGCCGATAAAAGTACGTTCAGGGTCGTCGAGGTTTCTAAGCACTCGCTTAACGGAATAACGCCCGTCCATTTTTCCTTGAGACGCCTCGATAATTTGTTCATGCGTAGGCATAAAATTCTTGTTACCCCACGCGACAAAAGTATAATTCGGTTGCCGAGCCTTTAACGGCGTCGTCTTATTCAAAATGCGAGCGACAGTCGAGAAATAAAATTCTTCACGCGGATAACGAATTCTATCCTTATTCAAGGTAGCTTCATAGGAGTAAATTTGATTGATTGCGTCGATAATTCGTTTGAATAGCTCCTTACGATAAAAAGTGCCTTCGATTTGAGATTTAACCGCGTCGTCTATCGTGCCGCCGAGATAATCCACAAGCTTATAAATGTATTCGTCCTTGATAACTTTTTCATACCAATAGTCCGATTTCAAAGATACAATATAACTAGTTCTTATGTGGGCGCACAAATCGCAATCACTTATCGGCGGCATGGGTCTTACAAACAATTCATTGCTTGCGCTCATGGCGAAATATTCAAAGTCGATGATTTTAGAGACGTATTCAAAGTTAGCAATGTGAGTATGGATAATCTCCGCCCAACCTGTATTCAAGCGCGTGGGATTAACGAAAACATTATCAAACGACTGCGCGACAGATAAAAATTCTTCCTCGGTAAGCTGGCTGTCCTTCCAATTAAAGCTACTGCTTATATGCAAGACGATAGCACACGTCGGGCAAAAGTGCTTGATGTTTAAGATTTGGTCTATGACGACCTCAGCTTTCTCGTGCACGGGAAGAGAAATAACCAGATTAATCATTCAACGCATCCTCCTTACAATGTCTTTGGCTTCTGATAATCAGCTTAACAATTTGCGCGGTCGTCTCGGAAATGTTTTTCTGTGCAACGTCTTTATTCATGGCTTCGGCAAGCGTCATAGGAGAGCGGAGGATTGCAAAGGTCGCGTCCAATCCTGCGTCGTCAGAAATATCAGCGACACTTCCGCCCAAGCCAATCGTTATGATATTCGGATTGAGTTTCTTAGCAAGTTTCGCCACACCCGACGGAGCTTTACCTTGAGCCGTCTGATAATCTAATCGACCTTCGCCGGTTATCAAGACGTCCGCCGACTTCAAATCCTCTGCAATGTTCAAAGCGTCCAAAACGAGGTCAACGCCAGGTAAGAGCTTGCCGCGCAGATAACTCCTGAACGCAAAGCCTAAGCCACCTGCCGCCCCGTCACCAGGCACAGATTGTTCATTAAGCTTGAGGAAAGCCGCGCTGAGGGAGCCGAAGTTTTTAATCCACGCGTCCATTTGCTGAACAATTTCAGGCGTGGCACCCTTTTGAGGAGCATAGACAGCTGAGCAACCATTTGCGCCCGTCAGAGGATTCGTAACGTCGCAGGCAATCCTAAACGAGCAGTCCTTGAGTTCCGGCAGAACGTTTGAATCATCAATCGCGGTAACCGTCTCCAAGTCGCGACCATAAATGCCGCCGCCGATGAATTTATAGCCCAGAGCCGTCAACATGCCCAAGCCGCAATCATTTGTCGCCGAGCCTCCGATACCAATAACAAAATCGCGGCAACCGTCGTCAATGGCAATCTTAATCAATTCGCCGACGCCGTAAGTTGTCGTGTTAAGCGGATTGCGTTTATCTTCGGGCACAAGCGGAAGTCCTGCCGCATTCGCCATTTCGATTACGGCTAACCTTTTATCCAAGACCTCGCCGAATTGAGCCGCGACCTTTCCTCCGAGTGGATTAGTCACCTCAACGGACTTCAAGACGCCGCCGAGTCCAGCAATAATCGCTTTGCAAGTACCTTCGCCGCCGTCAGCCAAAGGATAAACTTTAACCTGATGATTCGAGACGGACTCAATGCCCCGCTTAGCCGCCGCGCCCGCTTCCAAACTAGTCAACGAACCTTTTAAGCTGTCAATCGCCACGATGATACGCCGAATTTGTCTACTCATTTGCCTGCACCTCATCAAACTATTTTACGTAAATTCTAACAGCCTGCATATTCTTTATCAAGTATGCATACGATAACGGCTGAAAAAATCCCCGCCATTTGACGGGGAAAAGATTTATTCGATTACCAGCGAGGCATAAGCATTGTAGTTATCGTTTGTGTAAGTTGTAATTCAGATGATACCAGTCAGAACGTAAATTGCTAGGCAGATGAACGCAACTGACGTTTTCAGCAACGTTAGTACGAACACATCATAGTAAGATTCTTTGTGACTTAGACCACAAACCGCCATCAAAGTTATCAGTGCGCCCGAATGCGGCGGCGTGTCAATACATTCCGAGGCAAGCGCAACGATTCTGTGTAAAACGTCGGGACTCATGCCGATTTGATTCGCCATAGCAAGCCATTGGTCGCCGAGCATACCAAGCGCAATCGTCTCGCCGCCCGAAGCTGAACCAGTTATCCCGCACATAATCATCGTTGTAATAATTGCCGAGCCTAAAGGGCCGTCGCCGATTGAAACGTTTAGCAAAGCCTCCTTAATCATCTCGAAGGCGGGAACTGCTGCAACTACACAGCCGAACGCATAACACGAGGCAACGTTGAGAATTGCCGCCATAGAACCTGTCGCGCCCGTGTTTATCGGGTGCACAATGCCGCCCTTAGCCGCTAAGCACTTGCGCCCGATAAGAGCCGCCGCTATGCAACTCAAAATCAACGCCGCATTAATCGACCAAATCGCTTGAACCTTACCGACACTACTTGCCAATAAACTCAGATTTAGCTCAGCGAAACTGTCCAATGAATTTTGATTCCAATGATAAGCCCAGCTCCAATCAAATGGGTTACTTATGATTAAGTTGAGTAAAATAACCATAATCAGCGGGATTGAGGACAACCTCCAATCGGGCAAATCTTCTGATGAGGTTTCGGGTTCATTCTTAAGATTAGTGCCATACCCCTCACCCGCCGCTTGTAGTTTCTTTGCACGATAGCTGACCCAGCCCCATGACATTACGAAATACAAAGCCGCGCCGATTAAACCAAGACCGATTCCCGCCCAAGTCGTCGTGCCAAAGTAAGCAGTCGGGATTATGTTTTGGATTTGCGGCGTGCCGGGTATCGCAACCATGCTGTAAGTAAAGATTCCCATCCATAGCAGACCGGGCAAAAGTTTTTTGGCGTAGTTGGCTTCTTTGAATAAAATCGCCGCGAAAGGATACATGACGAACGCCACGACGAATACGCTTAAGCCGCCGTAAGTCAGCACGCCGCAGCCGATGAGGATTGCTAAGATTGCTTTTTCCTTGCCGAGCGTCTGAACGATTTTATTTGCGACTGACGCCGCTAATCCGCCTTCTTCCATGATTTTCGCGAAGACTGCGCCCAATAAAAATACGGGGTAATAAGTCTTGACATATTCGGCGGCTTTGGTCATGTAAATTTCGCTGAAGACTGGCATTGGGTCATGTCCGGAGCCGATTGCCGCTACAACTGCGAACACTGGCGCAATAAAGATTATCGACCAGCCACGATACGCGAAGAATATCAACAGCACTAAGCTCAATACAATCATTGTGATTCCCAAAGTTATCCACCTCGTTTAGATTATTTGTTATGCGATTTTATATCATTGGCATTGCATAGGCAATAGTTTTACCCAAAAAATATTCAACACATCACAATAAAAAAACTCCCGCGAACATTACGGGAGGAAAAGTTTACGTCATTGAAACGTGGAGCAAATTATATTTCAGGGCGTGTAGACGAAGTTTTTAACCTTGTCCACGTTGTCTTTGGTAATGATGATGCAATCGACGAGTTGTTTTTCATCGTTGCCAGTCTTGCCTTCCTTGAGATAAATGTCTGCTTGTTCAACCGCCATTTCAGCAATCAACGCCGCCTGCTGAAGAACAGTACCAGTCATTGCACCAGCTTTGATTGCCGCAGTTGCCTCGTCGGAACAGTCAAAGCCTACGATAATGATGCCCTCAAGACCTGCGTTATTAACAGCCGCCGCCGCTCCGAGTGCCATAGTATCATTGCCGCAAATGATGCCTTTGATGTCGGGGTGGGACTGCAGGATTGCCTCCGTCTTGGAATGGGCTTCGGTTTGTTCCCAGTTAGCCGTCTGTTGAGCAATCAGCTTCATATCGGGATATTGGTCTAGGACTTCATGGAATGCCCCTGAACGAACGCTGGCATTGGTGTCGGACTCTTTGCCGAGCAGTTCAACGTAATTGCCCTTCTTGCCCATAGCCTCGACGAACGCTTCAGCGATACCCTTTGCGCCTTGATAGTTGTTAGCGACGATTTGAGCGATTGCCACGCCGCTTGCGTTAATATCGCGGTCAATCAAGAAGGTCGGAATGTTAGCTTCACGAGCTTTGCGGACTGCCTCGATAGTTGCGTCAGCTCCGGCGTTATCGCAGATGATAGCCGCTACCTTGTCAGAGATAGCGTTATCGAACAGCTCGGATTGTTTAGTTGCGTCGTCGTCATGAGAGACTGTTTTGACCTCGTAGCCGAGTTCCTTAGCCTTAGCGGACGCCGCGTCAGATTCGGTCTTGAAGAACGGATTGTTATGCGAAGGCGTGATGATGTAGATGATATTGGAGCCGCCGCCCGTCAAAGCCTTAGCAGTACTTTCCGTCGGCTTCTGTGCAGAATCAGATTCGCCGCCGCAACCTGTGAACAATGCGCCCATTAGACATGCCAACACTATCAGAGCGTAAATCTTCTTGAACTTCATAACGCAAACACTCTCCTTAAAATTTTACTCATGGCGTGTAGACAAAAACTATTTGGCAGTCTGTTAGCGGAGTCCATAAATCTCATTTACGCTAGGACGCCTGTTAGTTGAATTATAAGTGACTGTAATTGAAATTACAATTCCTTTAGCTTGCGAATGACTTTATAGCGATATGGTTACGCCTTTGAAGATTATCTTGACACTTGATTGCGTATGTCATACTTTTAAGCAAAAAGTTTCGGAGGAGATTCTATGTTTGATATTGTGATTGTTGGAGCGGGATTGGCTGGCTCCGTCTTAGCTGAACGGCTTGCTAAGAGCGGCAAGAAAGTTTTGGTGATTGAACGACGCAAACATATCGCGGGCAACTGTTATGACGAGGTCGACTCAAGCGGCATTTTGATTCACAAGTATGGGCCGCACCTCTTCCACACCGACGACGCAAACATTTGGGCTTATTTGTCGCAATTCACCGAGTGGACGCTTTATCATCATCGCGTTAAGGCGGTCATTGACGGTAAGCCCGTGCCGCTCCCGTTTAACTTGAACACTTTGCACGAAGTCTTTCCGTCAAGCTTAGCTGATAAACTGGAAGCGGCTTTGCTTAGAAGTTTCGAGTACGGCAAGAGGGTTCCGATACTTGAGCTAAAGAACTCCGCCGACGCTGACTTACAATTCTTAGCGGATTATGTCTACGAGAAAGTTTTCCTGCACTACACCGAAAAGCAATGGGGCTTGCCGCCCGATAAGATTTCCGAAGCTGTGACGGCTCGCGTACCAATCCTTATCGGACGTGATGACGGATATTTCAGCGACCATTTCCAAGCCGTGCCCAAGTTCGGTTATGCAAAGCTCGTCGCGAACATGCTCGACCATAAGAACATCAAACTGCTACTCAACACCGACTCTAAGGAAGTCATGGAGCTTAGCGGCGAGTACCTTCGACTGTTTAGGAAGCGTTTCAAGGGGCGGCTGATATACACCGGGCAACTTGATGAGCTGTTTGATAAAAAGTTCGGGCAGTTGCCTTATCGTAGCCTTGATATGAAGTTCGAGACTGTCGAGGCGGAAAAGTTTCAAGCGGCTCCAGTCATCAACTATCCGAACGCTTACGACTTCACGCGCATAACCGAGTTCAAGCAGATTCACCCGACGCACTCGCCGCGCACAACGATTCTAAAGGAGTATCCTCAAGCGTATGTCGCGGGCATGAATGAACCGTATTACCCGCTGTTCACGAAGGAGGCTCGGTCGGCTTATGAAAAATATTCTGCGGAGCTTGCCACGTGCAAGAACATAACGGCAGTCGGCAGGCTCGCTGAATATCGCTACTATGACATGGACGACGTTATCAAACGTGCCTTAGAAGTCTTCGCCGCGTTGACTTGAACTAAAAAGAACTCCCAGGCTTTGTGCTTGAGAGTTCTTTTATTATGTCCGTCGCTAGGTTAATTCTTCGACTTGATATAGTTGATAAGTCCGCCGGCGTCAGCGATACCTTGCACGAATGGCGGCAACGGTTGAGCTTTGAAAGTGTCGCCGGTCGTGAGGTTTTCAATCGTGCCGGTCGCCGTATCGATTCGCAAAACGTCATTGGCTGAAATCTTTTCTACATTGTCGCCAATCTCCAACAGCGGCAAGCCAATGTTAATTCCGTTGCGATAGAAAATCCTTGCAAAACTCGCCGCAATGACAACTGGAATCCCAGACGCTTTGATTGCAACGGGCGCATGTTCGCGACTGGAACCGCAACCGAAATTCTTGCCGCCAACCATGACATCGCCCGCCTTGACATTAGCGGCAAAAGTTTCATCAATGTCAACCATGCAATGCTTAGCCAACTCCGCCGGGTCGAAAGTATTCAGATACCGCGCAGGGATTATAACATCAGTATCGATATTGTCGCCGTAACGCCAGACCTTTCCTTCAATCATTTAGATAACCTCCTCAGGCGTAGAAATTTTTCCGGTGATAGCACTCGCCGCCGCCACGAACGGACTTGCCAAATAAACTTCGCTATCGACGTGCCCCATGCGCCCGCGGAAGTTTCGATTGGTTGTCGAGACGCAACGCTCGCCCGCGCTGAGGATTCCCATATAACCGCCCAAGCAAGGACCGCATGTCGGGCAGCTGACAACGCACCCCGCGTCGATAAAAGTTTCTATCCAATGACAACGCATCGCCTCTTTGTAAATCTCTTGACTGCCGGGAATGATTATGCAACGAACATCGGGATGAACTTTCCTCCCGCGCAAGATACCCGCCGCAATTCCCAAGTCCTCAAGGCGTCCATTAGTGCACGAGCCGATAACGACTTGATTAATTTTAATCTCGCCAAGCTCATCGACAGGTTTAACGTTCTCTGGCAAGTGAGGCAGTGCTACGACTGGTTTAAGCTCGCTTAGGTTAATCTCGACCGTCGAAGAGTATTTAGCGTCGACATCAGCTGCTACCGGCTCGAAAGGTTTATTCACGCGACGAGAGACATAAAGCTCAGCAACCTTGTCGAAGGGGAAGACTCCAGCCTTTGCGCCAGCCTCGATAGCCATGTTTGAAATCGTCAAGCGGTCAGTCATCGAAAGTTCCGCGACGCCGCCTCCGGTGAACTCCAAAGCCTTATAAAGTGCGCCGTCCACACCGATACGACCAATCAGCGTTAAGATAACGTCCTTGCCGCAGATGTTCTTAGGCTTCTTGCCAGTCAGATGAACGTTGATAGCTTCAGGGACTTTGAACCATGCTTTGCCCGTCGCAAGCCCTACAGCAAGGTCAGTGGTGCCCACGCCCGTCGAGAACGCGTTGACTGCCCCATAAGTGCAAGTGTGACTGTCCGCGCCGATAATCAACATGCCTGGCGCAACGACTCCGAACTCCGGCAAGATAACATGTTCAATGCCGACGCGCCCTTGCTCGTAGTAGTGCTTGATATTGTTCTTGCGGGCGAAGTCGCGCATAATCTTTGCCAAGTCCGCGCTCTTAATGTCTTTGGCGGGTTGGAAGTGGTCGGGTATCAACGCAATCTTATCGGGGTCAAAGACGGGTCGTCCAATCTTCTCGAACTCTTTGATTGACGGCGGTCCGGTCACGTCGTTTGCCATAACTAAATCCAAGTCGCAGATGACAAGTTGCCCTGCCTCCACGCTCTCAAGTCCCGCGTGTCGTGCCAGGATTTTCTCACTCATTGTCATTGCCATAAAGTTGCCCTCCTAAAATAATCGATTAAAAATGCCGTCCTCCAAGTCTTTGATATTATACAGCGTATCGAGGACGAGGAAAGTTTCTTCCAAATTTCGCCGCGCAGATTTCCAACCTCTACCGTCGGTTATCCAAACGAATTTAAAGCCGACAATGCCTTTAGACTCCTCAGCAAGCATTTTGTAACTTCGGGCAGTTTCGTTAAGCTTTGAACCGCCGCTTGCATAAAAATTCGTTTCAATGCCAAAAACCGTATCAGAACCTTTAACGACGAAATCAAAACGCTTAGTCGAAGTTCCGCCCGCAGATATGGCAGATAAATCAAGCCCGAACATTTCTTCCACTTCGTGAATATATTTTTCTTTGTGATAAGTAACGCCTGCTTGTATTAAGAAAGTCTCGACTAAATGCTCCATTTGATGACCGCCGCGATTCTTCCTGCCGTTTGAGTCCAAGCCGACCTCCACGCCCGTAACGTAGTCAAACAAATTCGCAACGATATGATTTTCCAACAAATCGAAAAGCCCCGTTGCCCGCATGAAGTTTTTGTACTGCTCAACAGATTGCGTCGGCGTGTCAAAGTTGTAATTCGTGTCGGCGCAAAAAATTTCACTTTGACGAACCGCCAAAAGGATTGGGATTGCCTTTAAACATTCGGGGTAGCGCGACAAAATCTTTTCAAAGTCCGCCTCAATATCTTTGGAGCCGACGAGCGAATTTAAAATGTTTATCTCAAGCTTCAATCGTTCGGCGTTTTCGTAAACCTTTGCAAAGTCTGTGTAATAATCGTATCTGTTAATCGACGGGCGGAAAGTGGAAAGCCATTGCTCAAAAATCCTAGTCGTTGGCATGTAGCAACCTCTCCTTAGACAGCGCGATAAATTCCGGATTAATGTCAATCCCTATGAATCTCCTGCCCAAAAGTTTGCAAGCAACGCCAGTTGTCGCCGAGCCGCAAAAAGGGTCTAAGACTAAATCGCCTTCACGAGTGGACGCCAGCACAATTCTTTTCAAAAGATAAAGTGGTTTCTGAGTCGGGTGCTTGCCAAAAGTTTTTTCACGCGGAGGAGTTAAAGCTCCTGACCAAACGTCTTTCATTTGTTTGCCGTCGTTAAGTTCCTTCATCAGATTGTAATTAAAGTAATGTTTGGCGTCATTGTTTTTCTTAGCCCAAAGAATAGTTTCAGTGCTGTGCGTGAAGTACTTGCAACTGAGATTCGGCGGCGGATTAGTTTTCTGCCACGTTATGTTGTTTATGATTTTGAAATCTTCTTGCTCAAGAGCCATGCCGACCGAATAAATATTGTGCAGAGTGCCGCTAATCCAAATCGTGCCGTTCGACTTAAGAACTTTTCCGCAAAGCCTAATCCAACGGCGATTGAAGGCGTGCTTTTCTTTAATCGTGCCGCCTTTATCCCAATCGCCTTTATTCACCGACGCAACCTTTCCGCTTTTACAAGTTATGCCGCCATTGGACAGGAAATAAGGCGGGTCAGCAAATATCATGTCGACAGATTCGGCAGGAAATTTCTTCAACTGCTCGAAGGTGTCAGCAAGGTAAAGCTCGGAGTTCTCGTCCTTGTAAAAAGTTTTCAAAGGGTTTACGCTCCTAAAGTAAAAGCGACTCATGCCCGTACTCAAGCACAAGCCGCTAAAAGTTTTCAGCAGTTAGATTAATCCTTCGACAGGTCGGAGCCGTCTTTAAGCCAGCTCATCATGCCGCGCAGTTTTGCACCGACTTTTTCAATCTGATGTTCGGCATGAATTCTGCGTTGCGCGAGGAAGTTTGCTCGACCCGCCGCACGATTCTCCACGAGCCAATTACGAGCAAAGGAACCGTCTTGAATATCGGCCAACGCCTTTTCCATAGCCTTGCGCACTTCCGGCGTAATAATCTTCGGTCCGGTTGTGTAGTCGCCGTATTCGGCAGTGTCGCTTATGGATTTGCGCATCTTAGCCATGCCGCCTTCGTACATCAGGTCGACGATAAGTTTCATTTCGTGGAAGGTTTCAAAGTAGGCAATTTCAGGTTGATAACCCGCCTCGACGAGAACTTCAAAGCCGTTCTGAATCAAATGAGTTACGCCGCCGCAAAGGACGCACTGTTCACCGAAAAGGTCGGTTTCGGTCTCTTCCTTGAAGGTCGTTTGAAGGACGCCAGCGCGAGTGCCGCCGATACCGCGAGCATAGGCAAGGGCAATATCGAAGCAATGACCAGAGGCATCCTGCTCAATCGCGAAGACATCAGGAACGCCGCCGCCCTCAACAAAAGTCCTGCGGACGAGATGCCCCGGTCCCTTGGGAGCTACCATGAAGACATCGACCTCAGGCGGCGGAATGATTTGCTTAAAGTGGATATTGAACCCATGAGCGAAGGCTAGAGCTGAACCAGGCTTAAGATTGGGCGCGATTTCGTTGCGGTATACGTCCGCTTGCTTCTCGTCAGGAATAAGAATCATCGTAATGTCAGCGACCTTAACAGCCTCGGCGACGGGCAGAACCTTCAAGCCAGCTTTCTCGGCGATGGGCTTAGATTTGGAACCCTCATAAAGCCCCACGACGACATTAACGCCGCTTTCCTTGAGATTGAGTGCGTGTGCGTGTCCTTGGCTACCGAAGCCGATAACTGCGACAGTTTTGCCGTTCAGGATTTCCCAGTTGACATCGGAATCATAATACGTCTTTGCCATTGTTAAACCTCCAAAAAAACTAATGATAAAACATGCGCTAGTGTATCACGTCCAGCCGTTGTTTTCAACTGCTTTTTTTCTTGTCCAAGATACTATCAAAGCTTAGAGAATGAGGGACGACGCTTAGAGGAGATTTTTGCTGTAATACTCGCGCACTTGATGATAATCGTTTATGGTGTTCTCTCCGCGTTCAAGGGCAACAAGCCCCGTGCGTATGACCTCAAGTATCCCATACGGCGCAAGGAGCCTCGTAAAAGCCGTGACCTTCTCATCGTTGCCGGTTATCTCAAAGATTAGCGTCGTCGGTTGCACGTCCACAACATGTGCGCGGAAAAGCTCCGCCATTTTGAGAACGTCAAGGCGTGTGCTGTCGTCGGCTGAAACTTTTATCATCGTCATGCCGCGAGTGACTGCCGTTGCCGAATCAAGGCGTTGCACTGCTTGCACGACTGGCATCTTTTCTAGTTGCTTTATCATCTGGTCGATTAAATTGCCGTCGCCGTGAACGACAACCGTTATCCGTGAGAATTCGGGCGATTGCGTGATTCCGACTGATAAGCTGTCTATGTTAAACTCCCGCCGGCTGAACATGCTTGCCACACGTACCAAGACGCCCGGTTGATTCTCGACGTAAATCGATAAAACGTGCTTCATGCTTTACAAGCTCCTCTTAAAAAATTTTTCCGTGCGCAAGGTCTCAAGACGTCATGCGCTTAGCAATGGCTACCGCCTCTGTAATGAGCGTCTGCACTTGATGAATCTTTTCTTCTGCCTCTTTAATCGTCGCGGGATTGCGGTCGTCTATCCATTTGGAATAAGTCTGCGCGGCGTCAATGGCGGTGTCGCAAATCTTCATGTAAAGGTTATGCAAAGTCTCTGCGTCCCTAGGCACTCGCAACGTGAACAATTCCTGCTTACGCTCTTGCCAATCCTTTTTGAACGTGTCGTTAATCAAAGTCTTCAACTCTGCCCGTGTCTTATCTTCCGCCAAATTGCCGCTGGAAAGTATCGCGCCGTATTCTTTCTCTGCTTCACGCATCGTCGCCTCGTGCTTGTTATTTATATCGCTCGATTGCTTTAAGTAATCGTCAAGCTGCGCCCGCCGTGCCTTAGCGATTTGCTCAACATATTCCTTAAAATTCTGCACGCGGCTGACTTGCCACTTATCATTAACGCGGGTCAAAATTAATTGGAGCGGGAACTCTCTATCTAGCTCTGACTGAAAGATTATCAAGTCGGCAAAGGCTTCATTGCGATTGGCGTCGTTTATCTGAACGCTTTTTATATCGCGCACCTCGGCATCTTTAAGACCCATTCTATCAAGCAATTCTATTACGCCAGCATTCTTTTCCGCGTCTAAGTTGCCGGTAGCAACATAAGAATCAATAGCCGCCTTCAAGCTCATCAACATAGGGTCGCGGAGCATTTGCGTAAAGTCTTTAATCACGTCTCTGGTATCAGCCATAGTCACCACGTCGGGCGAAGTCACAACCTCAACAAAGCCATCATAACTCGACGCAAGTACGCCGTCCACATTAACCACGCTGTGAAAAGTTTTCGTGTCATGCTCCTTAATCGACTGCTCAATCGTCTTTAACGCAAAGTCGGGCGTGTCAGTGTTCACGTGAAAATGATAATAGCCGCCGCCAGCCACCACTAATGCCAATGCGCCAAGTCCTATGCCCGCCGCCTTTTTGATTCGTTTATCCAATCTCATCGCCTCCGCTTTATGGTTTTAAGTCTTGATTCTGCCGCCGCGATAATTTTCCTGCTTAAAAAGTTCTTCCTCTTAGTGCCTTAAATACTAGTCGACGAACTACAGTATAGCCGCCAACGTTGCGAATCTTAACATCAGCCCGTGCGCAAATTTCCTTAACCGGCATCTGTGCATTGATTCGGGAGACTGCTTGTTGCCTCGTTAAGTGGTCGCGTTGCCTAAGTCGCCAAATCTGCGCCGCTGGTTTGGTGTAGACTGCCCATATCTCGTCGAACAAATGCTCCCAGCCCGCCTCGAACAAGAGCGGCACTTCCAACACCACAAGTCCTGCGCCGACCTGCGAACACTCAACCAGAAAGTCCCGCGCCTTGTTTAAAAGTATCGGGTGCGCCACCGAGTTAATCCACGCGCGCTCGTCGGGGTGATTGAAAATTATCTCGCCGATTAGTTTCCTGTTCAAGTCGCCTTCCTGCGTGACAACATAGCCGCCGAAGTGTCGAACGTAAATATCAAACAGCTCGCCGCCCGGCTCCAAAAGCCACCGCGTTACTTTGTCAATGTCAAGGCACGTTGCCCCGCAGTATCGCCGCAAAGTCTCCGCGACCGCCGATTTCCCGCACGCAATGCCGCCCGTCAATCCGAGTATGTACAAAGTCCCTCACCTGCCGATTCCTAACTTGTTCATGATAAAGCGTTGTTCTGATTCCATTTCTTGCCGCTGGTCGTCGTCAATGTGGTCATAGCCGAGCAAGTGTAATAGCCCGTGCACTTCCAAGAAGATAATCTCGCGTCGGAAGGAGTGCCCGAAGTCTTCCGCTTGAGCTCTTGCCCGCTCCAGAGAAATAATCACGTCGCCGAGAACTTCAAAGCCTGCGCCGATAATCTCCGGCTCATCACTCTCCCTGAACGCAAAAGATAGAACGTCTGTTGCCCTATCGACGCCGCGAAACTTTTTGTTAAGCGCGTGAATGTGTTCGTCGTCCGTCAAAGTTATGCTAAGCTCGGCATTGTCGACGCCGTAAAGCTCGCCGACCATGTTCGCCGCACGGAAGATTTCTTCAAACAAGCTGTCATCAATCGTCAACGTCTCCGGTTCAAAACTAATCGTCGTGTTCATGTCTATCATAAGCCTCCACGATTCGCGAAACGACTTCATGGCGCACAACGTCCGCCGAATTCAATTCAGCTATGCCGACGCCCCGCACGTTATTTAAAATCTCCACAGCCTCAGCAAGCCCCGACTGAACGCCGCGTGGCAAATCAATCTGACTTAGGTCGCCGGTTATCACCATGCGTGAGCCGAAGCCTAGCCGCGTCAAAAACATTTTCATCTGCTTTGAAGTCGTATTCTGTGCCTCGTCGAGGATTATGAACGCATCAGAGAGCGTCCGCCCGCGCATGTAAGCTAGCGGGGCAATTTCTATCACGCCGCGATTAAAAAACTTCTGATAGAGGTCGAAGCCCCAAATCTCCTTCAAAGCATCGTAAAGCGGTCGCAAGTACGGGTCAACCTTCTCTTGCATGTCGCCAGGCAAAAATCCTAATCGTTCGCCCGCCTCGACTGCCGGGCGCGTCAAGATGATTTTCCGAACTTCCTTGACGCGCAGATAATAAGCCGCCATCGCCACCGCTAAGAAAGTTTTGCCAGTGCCAGCCGCGCCGATTCCAAACGTCACAACATGCCGCCGCATCGTGTCGATATAATTTTGCTGTCCAGCACTCTTAGCTTTAATGTGGTTGCCGTTCGCCGTGACAATTATCGTTTCGCCGAAAATTTTCTGCTCGTTAATCCTCGTCGCCTCCTTAAAAATTTTTTTAGCAATGTAAATCAAATCGCCGCCCGCGTCAAGGTTTTCTATTGACTTGAAGTTACTACAGCCGATAAAATCTGCGCGGAGGTGTTTGACATGAAGACAAGACAGCTTAGAGGCTTGACGGTCTCGGCAATCGGTATGGGGTGCATGGGCTTTAGTCACGGCTATGGAGCCTGTCCGACGGAGTCGGAATCGATTCGGCTAATGCGTTCAGCTTACGAGGACTACGGTTGCACGTTCTTTGACACGGCGGAAGTCTACGCGGCGTATGAAAATGAAATTCTCGTCGGCAAGGCTCTCAAGCCCATTCGCGATAAAATTGTTCTTTGTACAAAGTTTATGCCTGAAGTCTTCCTGCCTGGACAAGAAATACCCGAAGGCAAGACTTCACGGCGCGGATTGCGCAATGCGTTGGAGAACTCGCTTAAGCGTTTGCAAACTGATTACGTTGATTTGTATTACGAACACCGCGTGCCGCCCAATCGTGACGTGGCGGAGGTTGCTGAGTGGATGGGCGAACTCATCAAGGAAGGAAAGATTTTGGCTTGGGGCGTATCCGAGGCGACTCCTGAACAAATTAAACGCGCTCACGCCGTCACACCATTAACCGCCGTCCAAAGTGAGTATTCAATCATGGAGCGCAAGCAAGAGCTTGAAGTCCTGCCCCTGTGCAAGGAACTTAATATCGGGTTCGTGGCGTATTCACCGATGGCAGGAGGGTTCCTCAGCGGCAAATACACTTCGCAGACGAAATTTGAAGGCGACGACGTGCGAAGAGTAATCACACGCTACACTAAGGAAAATATGGACGCTAACCAAGCCTTGCTTGACCTGCTGAAGAAATTCGCCGCTGATAAAGGCAAGACGCCCGCGCAGATTTCTTTGGCTTATCTGATGAGCAAAAATGATTTCGTCGTGCCGATACCAGGCATGAGACGCGATGAACGCCTTAAAGAAAATTTCGGCGCGGCTGACGTTGCTTTGAACTCAGAGGAGCTTGCTGAACTCGAAGAGGCTTTGTCTAAGGTTACGATTCACGGCGACAGGAAGGATACCGACATTCAAAAGCTCGGCACGGTTAAGACAGTCGCCACGCACTGAAAAGAAAATGCTTGACTTGTCAAAGATTAGCGTTTATAATTCGCGGTGTTGACGCCAAAGCGTTGACGCGGCGACATAGCCAAGCGGTAAGGCCGAGGTCTGCAAAATCTCTACCCCCGGTTCAACTCCGGGTGTCGCCTCCAACTTAGTAAATTCCGGCACTGCCGATTGAGGGAGTGCCTATTATTTTGACGGGGGAAAGAATATGTTCGAGGATCTCTCCCAAAGCATACAAGAGGCTTTTCGTAAGCTACGCGGTCATGGCAAGCTCACTGAAGACGACATTAACAAGGCGTTAAAAGATGTGCGCATGGCACTGCTTGCGGCGGACGTGAATTATAAAATCGTTCGCGACTTCGAGAAGGCAGTTAAGGCTCGCGCACTCGGCACGGAGATTTTAAGCAACCTGACGCCCGCGCAGTCCGTTATCAAAATCGTCAACGAAGAACTTGCAAACCTCATGGGCGGCAAGGCGGCTAAGCTCAATATCTCCTCGCACCCGCCGACGATTATCCTAATGGTCGGTCTTCAAGGCTCCGGCAAGACGACTTCGGCAGGCAAGCTCGCGTTGCTCCTGAAGCGGCAAGGTAAACGTCCGGCACTCGTCGCGGCAGATATTTATCGCCCTGCGGCAATCAAGCAACTTCAAGTCGTCGGCGAGCAAGCGGACGTTCCAGTATTCACCGAGGACATCAAAGACGCAGTGCAAATCGCTAAGGACTCAATCAAGTTCGCCGATAAGCACGCCCGCGACGTTTTGATAATCGACACGGCAGGACGCTTGCAGATTGACGAACGCTTAATGCAGGAGCTTAAAGACATCAAAGCAAACGTCAAGCCTCACGAGATTTTATTAGTCGTCGACTCAATGATTGGTCAAGAGGCAGTCAACGTGGCGGAGACTTTCCACAACGCGCTTGGCGTCGACGGAATTGTCCTAACGAAACTCGACGGCGATGCTAGAGGCGGTGCGGCACTGTCAATCAAAGCGGCGACGGGTTGCCCGATAAAGTTTGTGGGCATGGGCGAAAAGCTTGAGGCGTTGGAAATCTTCCACCCCGACCGCATGTCAAGTCGTATCTTGGGTATGGGCGACGTGCTCAGCCTGATTGAAAAGGCGCAGTCGACGATTGACGCTAAGACCGCTGAAAAGATGGTCAAGAAAATCAAAGCCGACGAATTCACGTTGCAAGACTTCCTTGAACAACTCCAGCAGGTTAAAAAGCTCGGCTCGCTTAACGATTTGCTCGGCATGGTACCGGGACTTAGCGGCTTAAAGAAAAAGTTGACGGGCGTCGACCTCGACCTTGACGGCAAAGAAGTTAAGCACATGGAAGCAATTATCCTGTCTATGACGCCAAAGGAACGTGCAGATACCAGCATAATCGACGCCAAACGCCGTAAACGCATTGCAATGGGTTCTGGCACTAAGGTCGCTGACGTTAATAAACTCCTTAAGCAGTTCGACGAAATGCGTAAGATGATGCGCAAGTTCAAGACAGGTCAAGCTCAACAACAGCAAGCCTCAAAAAAAGTCAAGGGCAAAAAAGGAAAAGTTAAAAAAGGGAAGAATAATAAGCCTAAAATGCCGACGCTCCCGAACCTCGGAGGACTTTTGGGACAGCTCGGCGGGAAGTTTCCTTTCAAGAAATAATTTGCAGAACATCGGAAAGGTGGTGAAAGCGTGGTAAAAATCAGGCTCAATCGTATGGGCGCAAAGAGGCAACCCTTCTATCGTATAGTCGTCGCGGATAGTCGTTCGCCGCGAGACGGTCGCTTTATTGAAATCGTTGGCAATTATGACCCGACCAAAAACCCTGCTATAGTCAATGTCGACGAGGAAAAGGTTATCGCTTGGATTAAAAACGGCGCACAGCCGACCGATACGGTTCGTTCGCTCCTTAGCAAAAAGGGCATAATGAAAAAAATCCACGAAGAACGCAAGGCAGCAAAGGCTGCAAAGTAACTATCGAACAAATTAGTTGAGGTAGAGGACAATGCAAGAACTTGTAACGGTGCTGGCAAAGGCACTTGTCGAAAAACCCGAAGAAGTGCAGGTCGAAGCGGTGGAAGAAGAAGATCGCACAGTTTTGAAACTGCACGTCGCGCAAGAGGATATGGGCAGAGTTATTGGCAAACAGGGTCGAATTGCTAAGGCGATTCGTACCATAGTCAAATCCGCCGCAACACGCGAAAAGAAAAAAGTTTCAGTTGACATCGAATAACATTGTGCGCGGTGAGCAAGGGGCTTGCCGCTTTTTGTTTTTCCGCGATTGACATTGCGCAAGGATTTTGTTATTATCGGCGCGTTTAGGAGAGGTGTCCGAGCGGTTTAAGGAGCCGGTCTTGAAAACCGGTGATGCTGAAAGGCACCGTGGGTTCGAATCCCACCCTCTCCGCCAGCTAAGAAAATAAGGTTTCGTGAAATATATCTTCGCCTTCGGGCGATTATTTTTAGGGAGGCGGCGATGTTTATGGACGAGCAAGAGAAGCTTAGAATATTGATAACCGACGACTCGCGGCTCCTTCGCAAGAAATTGCGTGAGGAACTCGAAAAGCTAAATTGTGAAGTCATTGAGGCTGTCAACGGTAAAGAGGCAATCACATTCGTTTTGGAGCAAGAACCCGACGGCGTCATATTGGATATAGTTATGCCGGTCGTCGGCGGGATTGAGGCGTTGGAATTCATTCGCGAAGTCGCACCCGATGTCCCAGTTGTAATGCTTAGTTCCATGGGCACGCCGCAAAAGTTAATGCAGTGCTTGAAAATGGGCGCGATTGACTTTATCCATAAACCTTATACTAAAGAACAAATCGCCCAGAACGTCGAGAGGATACGCAAACTCAAAGCCAAGCGCAAAGCTAAGGCGGCGGACGATTAAGGAGGGTTTTTCATGCCGATTATTGAACCGAACACGGTATCAGCAATGAACAAGGCTGGCGGCAAGGGCGAAATGTTTATCACGCACCTTTTGACGCCTAAGGAAATGGTTGGCAAGTGCGCAATGTTCGCAAGAGTCAAAATCCCGGCGGGTTGTTCGTTAGGCGTTCATCAACACGTCGGCAACAACGAGACTTATCATATCCTTCAGGGCAAAGGGCTTTATACTGACAACGGCAAGACTTACGAGGTTAAAGCGGGCGATACGACCTTCTGCGCGGACGGTGACACTCACGGCATTGAAACTTTAGGCGACGAGGATTTAATCTTTATCGCGCTGATTATCAACACGAAGTGATATTGCAACGTCAAGCGTCATGTGCTAAGATACGGGCGACTAAGGAAAGGAGCTGTTAACAATGGATATGGATATGGCAATCGCGGCACTGTCAGTCGATATGAGTATGGCGAAGGCTCAACAGGAGCTAAGCCTCAACGTCTTAAAGATGGCAATGTCGGCTGAAACTTCGTCAGTGGAAGAGGCATTAGCGGTAGTCGAGAGTCTTGACCCTAACCTCGGAAACAATCTTGACATAACGGCGTAAAAAGTACTTGATTTTTCTTAGATATTCTGCTAAATTCTGCAGGTAATTTTTTCAAAGGAGGTTTCGTTTTATGACGAGAGCTGAATTGATAGTGGCTGTTGCCGAGAAGGCTAAACTTGACCGCAAGAGTGCGGAAAAGGCAGTCGCGGCGACTTTTGAGACGATTAAAGATGCATTGGTTGAAGGCGACAAAGTTCAAGTTCTGGGC
Source organism: Selenomonadaceae bacterium (assembly GCA_017534385.1). Classification (GTDB taxonomy): domain Bacteria; phylum Bacillota; class Negativicutes; order Selenomonadales; family Selenomonadaceae; genus Quinella. The sequence continues at coordinate 39,226 of JAFWCT010000048.1, read as the reverse complement.
TTCGGCACGTTCGAGAACCGCACGCGTGCTGCTCGCAAGGGTCGCAACCCCCGCACCGGCGAAGAGATTGAGATTAAGTCTTCTAAACTTCCGTCCTTCAAAGCGGGCAAGGGCTTGAAAGAGGCAGTCAATTCCTAAAAAAGATTTTTTGCAGAGTCGGGTACTTGCTCGGCTCTGTTTTTGTTTGGTGAGTTATGAGGACGACGATTATAACTGGTGGCACGTCGGGTATCGGATTGGCGACGGCGAAAATCTTTCTGGCGCACGGCTTTAATTGCGTGCTCGTCGGCAGAAGTCTTGCACGATTCGATAAGATTAAAGCCCAACTCGTCGGGAGCTTTGAATTTATCTCGGCGGACGTTCGGAGCGTTGCTGATTGCGAGGAAATCATTTCGCGGACGGTTAAAGACTTCGGCGGCTTGGATGTGCTGATAAACTGCGCGGGCATTTATCACGAAGGCGCGATAACTTCGACGGACGAGGAGACCTTTGACGACATCTTTAACACGAACGTTAAGGGGACGTTCTTTATGGCGCGGGCGGCGGTCGCTGAGCTGATTAAAAGTCGCGGCGCGATTGTCAACGTGGCGAGCGACGCGGGGCTTAGGGGAAATTATTTCTGCGCGGCTTATTCGGCTAGCAAAGGGGCTGTCGTGGCGTTCACGAGGTCGCTTGCTTTGGAGTTGGCTAGCTTTCCCGTGCGCGTGAATTGCGTTGCTCCTGGTGACATTTTGACGCCGCTTACGCTGAATCAGCTTGAGACTTCGGGCACGACGCTTGAGGACTTGGCAAAGGTTTATCCGCTAGGCAGAATCGGCACGGCGGACGAGGTTGCTCAAGCGATTTACTTCCTATCATCGGCAAGCTTCATTACGGGCGCAATCTTAAGCGTCGACGGAGGCTTGACGGCGTGAAAGTCTTAATCTTATCTGCGTCAATCGGTTCAGGTCACAACAAAGCCGCACAGGCTCTGCAAGAAGTCTTCGGGGACGCCGCGCAGGTTGTCGACTTCATGGCAAAGGAAATCTCCGCGTTGAACTGGCTGACTAAGAAACTTTATCTCGCCGCGCTGAGGTTTATCCCCGACCTTTACGACAGAATTTATAAGTTCGCGGACGGGCGACGCGTAGGAGTCTCGGCAAGGTTCTTGAGTTCCGCGCTGATGTATTTACCATTCGCCCGCCTGCTGAAAGAGTTCCAACCCGACGTTGTGATTTGCACGCACCCTTTCCCAGAAGCCGCCGCGTCACTTTGGAAGTTCTTACACCCGCAGAAAAAGTTTTTGCTCGCGACGGTGTTGACTGATTACTCACTGCACGAGATTTGGATTTATGGCGAAGTCGACGCGTACTTTGTGGCAACGCAGGACATGCAACGAAAACTTGCCGCGCACTGTCGAACTGGTCAAAGAATCTTCGCGACGGGAATCCCAATCGACGATAAGTTCAGCGCAATCACGAAGGCTCATGACGCGACACGCACGACGATTTTAATCATGGGCGGCGGCTTAGGGCTTGGCTCAATCGAAGAGACGCTCCGCGAGCTTGATAAGGTTCAGTTGCCGCTTAGGATAATCGTCGTGGCTGGGCAGAACGAAAACTTATTGGCGCGGCTGAAGAAGATAAAAAGCTCCCACGCAGTCGAGGTGCTCGGTTACGTCTCGGACGTAAATAAACTCATGGCGGCGGCGGATTTGCTAATCACAAAGCCCGGCGCATTGACGATGACGGAAGCATTTGCAATGGGCTTGCCATTAATCTTGCACGCGCCCATACCCGGACCAGAGGCTCTCAACGCGGCTTATGCAACGGCTCACGGCGCGGCAATCGAGGTCGGCAATAAAAAAATCTCCGCAGTCGTCGCTGAACTCTTAAGTAACACTTCGCGGCTTGCCGAGATGAAACGTTGCGCCAAAGAACTTGCCAAACCGTTCGCGGCGCGAGATATTGTCAATCAGATAAACAAAACCCTCCTACGGGCTTAGCATAGGAGGGTTATTTTTTTGCTTGTGAATTACTTCTTTGGGTCAAGGCTGATGTTCGTGATGATTCGTCCGAGGCGTGCGCTAGTCAGGAAGTTCAACGCCCATTTAAAACTTACCGTCATGTTCGTATAAATGCCCGCCAATCTCATAAGGTGGACGAGCATCCATGCGCACCACGCCATAAAGCCGGTCATCTTCGGCTTGTTGACGACTGCCTCACCTTTGCCGATTGTCGCCATTGCGCCCAAGTCTTTATAAACGAACTTCTCAAGCTTCGTGCCGCCCTTGATGAGCGTCATGATATTTTTATGCGCAACCTTAGCTTGCTGAGTGGCAACCGGTGCTACCGTCGGCAAGGGACGTTTCATATCGCCGTGCATGAACGCCGCGCAGTCGCCGATTGCGAAAACATTCTTATGCACTGCGCCACGAACCATTAAATCTTCCTCGACCCAAATGCGTCCGTCGCGAGCACATTCTCCGCCACAGTTCTTCATCATGTCAACTGCACGCACGCCAGCTGCCCAAATGACCGTTGTCGTTGGAATCTGTACGCCGTTCTTTAGCGTCAATATATGACCGTCATAATCGACAACCTGCGTGTTCAGCATGACTTCGACGCCTTTTTTCTCCAAAACTTTAACGGTGTGCTGTTGTAAGTCTTCAGAGACCATCGGCAGGAGTCGCGGCGTCGCCTCGATTAGTTTTATGCTAACGTCGTTGAAGTCAAGCAGGTGGAATTCTTTCTTCTGAATCGCAATAAGCTCGGCAAGTGCGCCAGCCTCCTCAACTCCGGTAGGTCCGCCGCCGACTACTACAAAGGTCATGCGCTTCTTTCTGTCTTCGGGCGTGCGATAAGGTTTCTCTGCGCGCTCGAATTCGTGGATAACGTGGTTGCGAATGTGAACCGCCTCTTGCAATGTCTTCATGCCAAAGGAATGTTCCTCAACGCTTTTCATGCCGAAGAAGTTAGTAGTTGCGCCCGCCGCCAGAATCAGATAATCGTAGTGAATCTCGCCGTGATTGGTTATGACAACGTCGCGTTCTTGGTCGACGCCTTGAGCCTTCGCCATGTACAAGTTGACGTTTTTATTGTCGCGGAAGAATGAACGTATCGGATAAGCAACCTCGCCCGTCTCCAAAACCGCAGTCGACACCTGATAGAGCAAAGGCTGGAACAAGTGGAAGTTATGACGGTCTATTATTGTTACTTGGACGTTCTCTTTGGCGAAGAGCTGACCTATCTTTATGCCGCCGAAGCCGCCGCCTACGATTACTATTTCGGGCTTGCCGTTAATCATTTCCAAAAACCTCCTGAAACTTTGTAGTGAAACTTTTAACTTAACGGGCTAAAAATTATCGGGATGCCTCCCGCTTATCTATCAAACCTTATGACTGCTTACCACAACCCCCTAACCCGTTATCTGCGCGTATGATAGCATAATTCTTACAAATTGCAATAGGTTGGGCGCGCCAATCGTTAAACCGTGTCTTGTTTGCGGCGGACAATCTTTAACATCTGCTCATATGTGACGATTAAGGCTCTTAGCTCAAGCTTTATTCAAAGTCGTCTCGTCAAGCAACTCACCGTTCGGCAAGAAACACTTAACCGACAAAGTTTTATCGTCAGCCTCAAGCGTCAGATAATTATCAGTCTCCGGCTGTGGCGCAACGAACTTATCCAACGCATGGTCAATCCACAGCCCGTCATAGCGAACGTTGCCGCTTAAGCCCGTCAAGATATACAACGTGCCGTTTATCTGTCCGCGATTGCGATACGTGTGCAAGTGCGCCGTGAACACCACATCGACGCCAAGCGATTCAAACTCCGGCATGAAGAGTTCGCCAACCTCCGACAGACCTTCAAGCCGCTCCGGTCGTCCGTTGATTCGATACTGCAAAACGTCCTTGTGAATGAACACAACCTTCCACGGCTTATCAGTCTGCATGTCCTCGCGTAACCAATCCTTTTGCACGTTGATAATCTCTTTGCCGAGTTCGTCCCATTGACTGTCAAGAACTGCCACATGCGCCGCACCGACCTCGAAGGAGTAAAACCGCCGCGAATACCTTTCAAAGCCGTTATCGGGCGGCGCGAAGTAATTCAAGTAAGCAACGGGCTGACGAACCTTCCAAGCCCGCGAATACGTTTCGTGATTGCCCATGACTGGCGCGAAGGCCACTTGCGGCAGATAACTTTCAATCTGTGCAAGCCAATCCTCCCATTGCGCAGAGTCCTCGCCGTTATCGACAAGGTCGCCCACATTGACAAAAAAATTAGCGTCGGGATTGCGTTCAAAGGCTCCGCGTGCAACCGCGCCCCAAGTATCGTAATCGCCGCCGCATTGTGAATCAGGAAAGATTATCGCCTTGCACTTGTCCGAAGGCGTCTTCAGCTCGTGCCAATCAGTCATCGCCTCGCCGTCAACAACTCTGAACTTATCGCCGCCGGCAATCTGCGCGGTGTACTGGATAATCTGCTTGCCGTCGTCAGTGAACGTCGAATCCTGCGCGGGGAAAATCTTCCCGTTATCAAGCTCGACGGCGGGATTAGTCAACGGCTCATCAGTTTGCCACATGATACAGCGCGAACGGCTAATATCCTTCGTGACGATTTGGCGCAGGTGTCTTACGTCCAAACGCTTATTATCGACGCCGCAACCAGTCATCAACGCAAGGGCACTCGCCGCCGCCACTTTGATAAATGTCCGCCTGTTCATGCCGTGTGCTTCATCAAGAGTTCAAACGCCGCGTCCGCCGCTTGAGCTTTTATCTCCGAACGTGACCCGCTGAAGTGACACTCTTTGACCTCCGAGAAGTCCGCGCCGACGATTGACACGTAAACCAAGCCGACTTCCTTGCCCTCGCTCTTATCAGGACCAGCAACGCCAGTCGTAGATAAGCCGATTGTCGCAGAAAAAAGTTCGCGGACGTTCGTCGCCATAGCCAACGCCGTCTGCGAACTCACTGCGCCGAACTTTTCTAACGTCTCCGCTTTGACGCGCAGGATTTTATTTTTAATGTCGTTAGTGTAAGCGACGACTCCGCCTTTGACATAAGCCGAAGCTCCTGCAAAGTCCGTTAGCCGACTCATCAACAATCCTCCCGTACAAGACTCCGCGCAGGCTATAGTAAAGTTTTCCATTCAATCAATCCTTTCAGCCGCAATGTCATAAACAAAACCTGCCAACACTTTCACGCGGACAAGGTCGCCCGCCTTACTGCGTCCGTCATTCTCGATATAAACAAGCCCGTCAACCTCCGGCGCATCACGATACGAACGCCCCGCCACAACTTGATTAACTTCCTCATCGCGATTTTCAATCAAAACCTCAAGCTCAGTGCCTTCCAAAGCCTCGTTGAGTTCCTGCGAAATCAAAGACTGCATGCTCATCAAGTCGTGGTACCGCTCCTGCATGACCTCTTCGGATATTTGGTTAGGGAAGTCGTAAGCCGCCGTGCCCTCCTCGCGCGAATACGTGAATATGCCGACCTTATCAAGCCGTTGCGTCTGCAGGAAGTCTTTAAGCTCGTGGAAGTCCTCATCAGTCTCGCCGGGGAAGCCGACTATAAACGTTGACCGAATCACGACGCCCGGTATCCTAGCACGGATTTTGGCAAGCAAAGCCTCCATTGATTCGCGAGTATCGGGACGGTTCATCAGCCTTAGGATTTTATTGCTCGCGTGTTGCAGGGGCAAATCGACGTAATTGCAAATCTTCGGTTCGGCGGCGATTAAATCAATCAGCTCGTCAGTAAAGCGGCGCGGATAAGCGTAGAGGATTCTTATCCACGGCACATCGACTTTGACAAGCTCGCGCAGGAGTTCGACCAGTTGCGGTTTGCCGTAAAGGTCTGTGCCATAAGCCGTGGTGTCTTGCGCGATTAGGTTTATCTCCTTGACGCCTTGACGGGCTAGCCGCTCGACCTCAAGCTTTATGTCCTCAATCGGTCGGGAGATTTGTCGCCCGCGTATCAGCGGTATCGAACAGAATGAACAGCGATTGTTGCAACCCTCCGCGATTTTAACATATGCGGTATAAGGTGGTGTCGTGATAAGGCGCGGCGTCTTTGCGTCGTAGATAATTTCGCGCTCGCCAAGCATAATCACGCGCCGCCCTGATAGAGTTTCGGCAATCGCCTCCATGATTCTATTCCAAGCCCCCGTGCCAATCACCGCGTCGACTTCGGGCATTTCGTCAAGGAGTTCACGCTTATAAAGCTGACCTAAGCAACCCGCCACAATCAGCGCACGACAGCGACCTTTCTTGAAGTCGGCTAGGTGCAAAATCGTCGTGATTGACTCTTCCTTTGCCGAGAGGATAAAGGCGCAAGTGTTGACGATTAAAATATCGGCATCGGCAGGATTCGCCGTCAACTCAATGCCGCGTTCCTGCATGATGCCGAGCATGACTTCAGTATCAACCAGATTCTTTGCACAGCCCAAACTCACAAAGCCTGCTTTCAAAGTTGTATCCTCCTCATTTCAAGCGAACCTCTTTAATCCAACGGTCTAAGAAGTCCCGCTGCTGTTGTTCGGAAAAGTTTTGGCGGTTATCGAAAAGCAGAAGGTTCTTCCCCGCGAACGACTTATAAGCAAGCGTCTGCGGATTCGTCGGGATAAAGTAAAAGCCGTTCGTCTGCAGATAAAGTTGCGCCTCGTCACTTAGGAGCCAATCAGCGAACTTCGCGGCTGCAGCATGTCTCGTGGCGTCAGTCGTGGTGATTGCAAAGCCCGTTAAAAGATAGCTCGTGCCGTCGGCGGGATAAATAATCTTGAGCGGGTAGCCATTCTGCAGATAACGGAGCGTCTCACTCTCCACGGCAACTGATACGTCGACCTCACCCATGCCAGCTTGACGGACGGGATTAGATAAAAACTTCGCGTACTGAATAACCTTCTGATGCAAGCCGTTCAAGATTTCATAAGTCTTCGCGTCGCCGAGGTTGCCAATCATCTGGAACATCAGATTAGCAGAGGCGTCCGCCGCAAGGAAGTCCGTTATACCCACGCGGATTTTCCCAGCCTTAGAAAGTTTTTCCCACGTGTCAGGCAAATCGACGGTCATGCGCAGATAATCTCTGTTCGCGCAAAAAATAATCGGGTCATACCAAATTCCCGTCCAACGGTCAAACTCGTCCTTGAAACGGTCTTTAACGGCGTCGCTTGCCTCTGAGGTGTAAGGCGTCAACAAATTGAGTTGAGCCGCCTCGCGCAGGATTTTGCTATCCGCAACGACAATATCGACCGTGCGGACGACAGTCGGGTCGCTTACTGCGTCGTTCCTAATCTCTTGCAGAATTTCCTTTGAATTCATCGGCACGAAGTTCACGCGGATTTTGTTTTCTCGTTCGTAGACTTCAGATAGGACGGCGGCAGTTTCAGCCGGTAGCGTTGTGTAAGCTGTAAGCTCTTGCATTGGCGCACCCAAAGTCTTTTTGTCCGCGTCGACGGGCAACGCCATTCCCGCCACCACCGCCAAGACTAGCATAAACGCCGTCAAGATGAAGATTGTATATCGTCGCATGGGTTTTAGTCCTCCGCGAAAAATTTTCCGTCATTATACAAAGTTTGCCGCATTATTACAAGTTGCTTGAATCTGCGCGGCGTGCTAAAATTTTTTGCGAGGTGATAAAAATGAAGCTCGACACTGTGCAAGACCGCTACAAGGTCATTGACGGCTTGATAAAGAAAGCAATCAAACTCGACGAAATGTTCATTCATGGCGACGAGAACTACGATAACTGGGTTGCGAACATGGAGATATGGCGGAATTTGATTTCGATTAACGATATGATTCACGCGGAGAAAATCTTTCTGGACATTATAGAGGATATGCAAACCGTTCGCACCCGCAACATTGAGGAGAAGGAACTTTACCTTAGCATCATTCATGATAACCTAGCTTGCTTTATCGACGAGCTTTTACTGCATATGCTTGAGCACAGTTTCGACGAGCTGAGCAACTGGGAATTCAAAGCGGAGATTGGCAAGAAGTTTCACAAGGATACGGGCAAGAAGCTTGACGCGCTGATTAAAAAGTATCAAGATCTCTATGACCTTTGACTAGCGCGGGCGGCGGCGTTATAATCGCAGACAAAGGAGGCTGATAGATTTGATTCAAGAAAACAGAGTCGTAGTCACAGGGCTAGGAGTAGTCACGCCGATTGGCATTGGCAAGGAAAAATTCTGGGCGGCGTGTCTGGCGGGCACCAACGGCATTGGGCGTATCACGCGCTTTGACCCGACGGATTACACATCTCAAATCGCCGGCGAGGTTCAAGACTTCGACCCCGCGCAATTCATCGACAAGAAAGAAATCAAACGCATGGACAGATACACGCATTTTGCATTGGCAGCGGCACGTCTTGCAGTCGAGGACGCGGGGCTTAAAGACATCAACAGCGAGCGTACAGGCGTCTTCGTCGGCGCGGGTATCGGCGGTATGGAAACGTTGCATAATCAATACGAGAAACTCTTTAGCAAAGGGTCGTCGAGAATCAGTCCGTTCTTTATCCCGATGATGATAGCTAACATGGCGGCGGGCAACATTGCCATAGCCTTTAAGCTTCAAGGACCTAGCGAATGTATCGTGACGGCTTGCGCGTCGGGAACCAATTCGATTGGCGATGCGTTCCGAACAATTCAACGCGGCGAAGCTGATGTTATGTTCGCGGGCGGTTCTGAGGCGGCAATTTCTCCGGCTGGCGTATCGGGCTTTGCTCAAATGAAAGCTCTTTGCTCCGACCACAACGACGACCCCGCGCACGCCTCGCGACCGTTTGATAAGAACCGTAGCGGCTTTGTCATGGGCGAGGGCGCAGGGCTTATCGTCTTGGAAAAGTTGGAGCATGCCAAAGCTCGCGGCGCACACATCTACGCGGAAATCGTCGGCTACGGACGCAATGACGATGCTTATCACATAACGACTCCTGCGCCCGGCGGAATCACTCAAGCTAAGTGCATGAGCCTTGCCCTAGACGATGCAGGACTTAAGCCAGAGGAAATTGATTATATAAACGCGCACGGCACCTCAACGCAATTCAATGACCGCGGAGAGACTGAGGCGATTAAAAACCTCTTCGGCGACCACGCTTACAAGCTGGCGGTCTCCTCAACGAAGTCAATGACTGGTCACATGCTCGGCGCGGCGGGCGGTGTCGAGGCAGTCGCAACGATTTTGTCCGTGGAAAATGATATTGTTCACCCGACGATTAATTACCAGACGCCCGACGACGGCTTAGATTTAAACTATGTCCCGAACGTGTCGCAAGCTCGCACAGTCAAGGCGGCTATGTCTAATTCGTTCGGCTTCGGCGGGCACAATGCTTGCCTAATCTTTAAGAAGTTCGCCGACTAAAATTTCACGCACCAAAAAACCCCGCTCTGTTAAGAGTGGGGCTTTTTCTTTGCTTGCTGATAATTTATTGAGCTTGTGCCTCTTTGTCTATGACAGTCAGTTCACGATAACGCGCCATGCCAGTACCGGCGGGGATAAGCTTGCCGATGATGACGTTTTCTTTCAAGCCAATGAGCGGGTCAATCTTACCTTTAATCGCCGCGTCAGTCAGAACTCTGGTAGTCTCTTGGAAGCTCGCCGCGCTGAGGAAAGAATCCGTTGCCAATGAAGCTTTAGTTATACCCAAGAGAATCGGTTTGGCGACGGCTGGAGCCTTGTTCTCTTCGATGGCTTTAGTGTTGGCCGCCTCGAAAACATTTATGTCAACGAACTCGCCCGGCAAAAATTCTGTCGAACCGCTGTCCTCAATCTTTACCTTATGCAACATTTGCCGAACCATTACTTCGATATGCTTGTCGTTGATTTCGACGCCTTGCGACTTGTAGACTTTTTGCACCTCTTTTACTAGGTAGCGGTATGTTTCTTTGGGACCGCAGATGCGCAGGATGTCGTGCGGATTTTTCACGCCCTCCGTGATTTTTTCTCCGGCTTTTATATTGTCCCCTTCTTTTACCCGCAATATTACTCCATAGGGGATTTGGTATTCGCGTGCATAGCCTCTCAAAGGCTCTATTCTTACTTGTCTATCTTGCACATGCACGACGCCGCTTATTTCACTTATTAGCGCACTGACCTTGGGTTTACGAGCCTCGAATAATTCTTCTACGCGCGGCAGGCCTTGGGTTATATCGCCTCCGGCAACGCCTCCGGTATGGAAAGTGCGCATTGTAAGTTGAGTGCCGGGTTCGCCGATACTTTGCGCGGCAATTATCCCGACAGCTTCGCCTTGCTCCACTTGTGTTCTATTGGCTAAATCGGCGCCATAACAGGCTTGACAGACGCCTTTGGCAGCCTTGCAGGTCAATACCGACCGGATTAGCACCTTTTTACGAACTTGGACAATTTTAGAGGCTAAAGTTTCATCGATAAGCGAATTGACAGAGGCGATTTCATTCCCAGAAGAATCAAAAATGGATTCGGCGAGAGTGCGCCCCAAGAGGCGGTCTTTTAAACTCTCTATAACGCCTTTGCCAGAGGTTATTGCTTCTACTTCAATGCCCCTTATCTTGTTTTGCCTAATATACATGACTTTTTGCTCGCTTTGTAAGATATTCTCTAAATCTTGACCAGATAATATATGACCCTTTTTAAAAAGAGCAATATTGCGAGATAATTCTTTACCGGAGAATTCAAGCTTGAAACGCGCTAAAGTTGCTTTTCTATCGTGTGATCCTAAGTGGATAATCTCCTCAGTGCTTCTGGCACTTCTTAAAAAGATAGTCTGAGCACCTAGACTTAAAGTTTCGGCTAAGGTATCGAGAGCGTCTACGGTTAAAAGGGTATCTTTTTTTAAGATAAGGCGAGAGCCGAGGGCTATATCCTTAGCCAGAACCCTGCCTTTGAGGGCGTCTAGGAGTAACTCTAGGGCGTCAAGGGGGTCTTCGGCTAAATGAGCCCGCGCCTTGATTAAATCTACCGCTAACTCATCACAGTCTTTTTCTAGCACTATGACATCTTGCGCCACATCCACCAACCGCCGCGTTAAATACCCACTGTCCGCCGTCCGCAACGCCGTATCTGCTAAACCTTTGCGCGCCCCATGACTTGATATGAAGTAATCAGACACGCTTAAGCCCTCTCTAAAGTTGGCAGTTATGGGTAGGTCGATTATCTTGCCGGAGGGGTCTGCCATCAAACCCCGCATTCCTGCTAATTGACGCATTTGTTGCTTATTGCCGCGCGCCCCACTATCACTCATCATGTATATCGGATTGAAAGGGTCCATGTTTTCCATCATTGCTTCTGACACTTTTTCTGTCGCTTCATTCCATAATTCTATTACCTTTTCATAACGCTCCCGCTCTGTTATTTTGCCCCGCATATAATTATTTTCCACTCGCCGAACCTGCTTTGCCGTGTCTGCTAAGATTTCTTCCTTCGCTGGAGGCACTATACAATCCGTTATTCCCACTGTCATTCCTGCTATACAAGCATAGTGATAGCCCAAGCCTTTTACTTCGTCTATGACTTGAGCCGTGCGAGTTGCTCCAAACCTGTTGTAACAGGCGGCTACCATTTTGCCTAAGGCTTTTTTGTTCATGACTTCGCCTAGAACCCATTGGCTACCCTCTTTATGATAATACCTAAGCTCTAAGGGTAATTTCTCATTGAAAATCATACGCCCTACGCTAGTCTTTACCATTAGAGTTTGCTCATCGGGGTCGAGTTGCTCTTGGACAAATTCTGGCAAAAGGGAGCGATTGATTCTTACGTTGATTTCAGCCTGCAAATCTAAATCTTTTTCATCGTAAGCAAGCAAGGCTTCTTCAAAGCCCGTGAAATATTTACCGACGCCTTTAACGGGGCGTTCGGGTTTATCGGGGCGCAATTTGGTCAAGTAATATGTGCCCAAGACCATATCTTGAGTTGGGACTATAATAGGTTTGCCGTCCTTAGGGGCGAGAATGTGATTGGCGGCAAGCATAAGAACGCGAGCTTCAGCTTGAGCCTCAGCGGATAGCGGCAAGTGAATCGCCATTTGGTCGCCGTCGAAGTCAGCATTATAGGCAGTACAAGCCAAAGGGTGCAGTTTCAATGCGCGACCTTCAGTCAAAACAGGCTCGAAGGCTTGAATACCTAATCTATGCAAGGTAGGAGCGCGATTCAATAAAACAGGGTGCTCTTTAATGACTTCTTCCAAAACAGCCCAAACCTCAGGAGTGGCACGCTCAACTTTTTTCTTAGCGGCTTTAATGGTCAAGCCGGAATCAGCGGAAAGTTTCTTCATGACAAAAGGTTTAAACAATTCGAGAGCCATTTCCTTAGGCAAGCCGCATTGATGAAGCTTGAGTTCAGGGCCGACAACGATAACAGAGCGACCAGAATAATCAACGCGTTTACCGAGGAGATTTTGTCTGAAGCGACCTTGCTTACCTTTAAGCATATCGGAAAGGGATTTGAGAGGACGATTGCCAGGACCTGTTACGGGGCGACCACGTCGGCCGTTATCGATAAGAGAATCGACAGCCTCTTGAAGCATACGCTTTTCATTGCGCACGATGATTTCAGGAGCTTTTAATTTGAGGAGGCGATTAAGGCGGTTATTGCGATTGATGACGCGGCGATAGAGGTCATTAAGGTCAGAGGTAGCAAACCTGCCGCCGTCAAGCTGAACCATAGGACGCAATTCAGGCGGGATAACGGGGATAACGTTAAGAATCATCCATTCGGGCTTGTTACCAGATTTACGGAAAGCCTCCACGACTTCAAGGCGGCGAATGGCGCGGATACGTTTTTGCCCATTAGAGGAATTAAGTTCTTGGCGAAGTTGGTCACGCAGGGCGTCTAAGTCAATGTCTTTAAGGAGAGTTTGAATAGCTTCTGCGCCCATGCCGACCTTGAAAGATTTTCTGCCGAAAGCCTCGCAATTAAAACGGAATTGCCCTTCGGTGAGAATATCTTTGTATTTTAAGGGAGTATCGCCAGGGTCAAGGACGATATAAGAGGCAAAATAGAGAACGCGTTCTAAGGCGCGAGGGGACAAATCAAGAAGAAGACCCATGCGGGAGGGAATGCCTTTAAAGTACCAGATATGGGAAACGGGAGCAGCCAGTTCGATATGCCCCATACGTTCGCGGCGAACTTTAGCGCGAGTGACCTCAACGCCACAACGGTCGCAAATGGTACCTTTGTAACGGACGCGCTTATATTTGCCGCAATGACATTCCCAATCGCGAGTGGGGCCAAAGATACGTTCGCAGAACAGGCCGTCGCGTTCAGGTTTAAGAGTTCTGTAGTTGATAGTTTCAGGTTTTTTTACTTCGCCGAAAGACCAAAGACGAATGGTATCTGGCGAGGCGAGACCGATACGCATGGAATCGAAGATATTAACGTCGAGCATTAGAGAACCTCCTCATCAAAATGGTCAAGGTCAAGGTCATGAGCTTTTTTCTTAATAGGAAGGTCGTCATCGTCGTCATCGTGGATGATGACTTCTTTGTTATCGTGAGAGAGAACGCGGATATCGAGAGCGATGGATTGGAGTTCTTTTATGAGGACTTTGAAGGATTCAGGGACGCCTGGGGTGGGGATATTGAGGCCTTTAACGATAGCTTCGTAGGCTTTAACGCGGCCGAGGACGTCATCGGATTTAACGGTGAGTATTTCTTGGAGAGTATAGGAGGCTCCATAAGCCTCCAAAGCCCAGACCTCCATTTCGCCAAAGCGTTGGCCGCCGAATTGAGCTTTACCGCCAAGAGGTTGCTGAGTAACTAAGCTATAAGGACCGGTGGAGCGGGCATGGATTTTATCGTCAACGAGATGATGAAGTTTAAGCATATAAACGCAACCAACAGTAACGCGATTATCGAAAGGTTCGCCAGTGCGCCCGTCGTAGAGGATAGTTTTACCGTCCTCATCAAGGCCAGCGAGACGAATAGTATTAAAAATATCATCATCGCGTGCGCCGTCGAAGACGGGAGTAGCAATATTAAGACCAGCTTCAGCGGGGCAAGGTAAGCCGAATTTATCAACATCGAAGCCGAAGTCACGGAGTTGGCGTTCGATATTAGGATCATGATTATTAATGCGCAGACCGATTTTGCGAACAGCCATGCCCAGATGAGTTTCTAAGATTTGACCAATATTCATTCGAGAGGGAACGCCCAGAGGATTAAGGACAATATCAACAGGAGTGCCGTCAGGGAGGAAAGGCATATCTTCTTGACGGCGGATTTCAGAGACAACGCCTTTATTGCCGTGACGACCACTCATCTTATCGCCAACGGAAATTTTACGTTTTTGAGCAATGTAAACGCGAACTTGCTTATTGACACCTGGAGCCATTTCGTCGTTGTTATCGCGAGTGAAGACATTGACGGCGACGATTTTACCGGATTCGCCGTGAGGAACACGCAAAGAGGTATCACGAACTTCGCGAGCCTTTTCGCCGAAGATAGCGCGCAGGAGGCGTTCTTCAGCAGTCAATTCGGTTTCGCCTTTAGGAGTGACCTTACCGACGAGAATATCGCCCGTGCGAACATCAGCACCAATTGCAATGATGCCGTCAGAGTCGAGATGAGTGAGAGAATCTTCAGAGACGTTAGGAATGTCGCGAGTGACTTCCTCCGGACCGAGTTTGGTATCGCGGGCGTCGCATTGGTATTCTTCGATATGAATAGAGGTATAAATGTCTCGTTTGATAAGGTTTTCGGAAAGGAGGATAGCATCTTCGTAGTTGTAACCTTCCCACGGCATATAAGCGACGATGATATTGTAACCGAGAGCAAGTTCACCGTGAGAAGTGGCAGGACCGTCAGCAATGGGTTGACGTGATTCGATGTGTTCGCCTTCTTCAACGATAGGGATTTGATTAATGCAAGTACCTTGATTGGAGCGGACGAACTTTTGCAAATGGTAGATGTCGTACTTATCTTTATTGGAGGTGATGAAATTGGAATCGACGAGGACTTTAATGGTGTCAGCGTCGACATAAGAGACAATACCAGGACGGCGAGCAAGAATCATTACGCCAGAATCGCAAGCGGCTTTAAATTCCATGCCAGTGCCGACAAGGGGAGCTTGCGTTTTAAGGAGCGGGACGGCTTGACGTTGCATGTTCGCGCCCATTAAAGCTCGGTTGGCGTCGTCGTTTTCAAGAAACGGAATCATAGCAGTGGCGATAGAGACTACCTGTTTAGGAGAGACGTCCATATAATCAACGGAATCGCGAGGGACTTTGGTAGTTTCTTCGGCACGACGGGCAGTGACGCGTTCATTAATGAACCAATCGTTGTCGTCAAGAGGCTCGTTGGCTTGGGCAATGATGAAGGATTCTTCCTCGTCGGCAGTCATATAGCGGACTTCATTAGTGACGCGATTATTTTCTTTTTTGTCAACACGACGATAAGGCGTTTCCATGAAGCCATATTGATTGACGCGAGCATAATTGGAAAGGGAGCCGATTAAACCGATATTAGGACCTTCAGGCGTCTCGATGGGGCACATGCGACCATAGTGAGAATTATGAACGTCACGAACCTCAAAGCCGGCGCGTTCACGGGAAAGACCGCCAGGACCTAATGCAGATAGCCTACGCTTATGAGTTAATTCGCTTAAGGGATTATGCTGATCCATGAACTGGGACAGTTGCGAGCTACCGAAGAATTCTTTAATTGCGGCGACGACAGGGCGGATATTGATTAAGTTCTGGGGCGTGACAATCTCGGCGTCTTGGGTAGTCATGCGTTCACGAACGACGCGTTCCATGCGCGCCATACCGATACGGAATTGATTCTGCAAAAGTTCTCCGACGGAACGGACGCGGCGATTGCCAAGGTGATCAATGTCATCAGCAAAGCCCGTATCGCTCATAAGATTAAAGATGTAATTGATTGAACTGATAATGTCGGCGACACAGATAGTGCGGTTTTCTTTAATGGAAAGGGTCGGGGCGCAAAGCATAGTAAATGCGCCGTTATCCGTTTTAATCTTGATAGGAATGGGCCAACGATAACCGCGGCGAAGTTTCTTTGCGGCGAGTTTAAATATATCCTCTGCGCGTTCATCGGGAACATTATCGAGCATAGCTTGAGTAATGATTTCGCCGACGGGGAATATAAGTTCACCAGTCTGAGGGTCGCGAATATCCTCAATCAAAACCTCGCCCAAAAGTAATCTTTCCCAGCCGAAGAAAATAGGAATCTCTCGTTCATCGGGAATATCATCAAGCATGGCTTGAGTAACTTTGGTATCAGCGGGGATAAGGAGTTCGCCAGTTTCTTGGTCGAATAAATCTTCGGCAAGGACGTGTCCGAGAAGGCGGCGTTTCCAACCGAGTTTCTTGGTAATCTTATAGCGACCAACGGAGGCTAAGTCGTAACGACGCGGGTCAAAGAATTGAGATTGGAGAAGGGAAGCCGCATTGTCAGCTGAAGGTGGCTCACCAGGGCGCAGACGATTATAAATTCCTATAAGAGCCTTCTCTTTATTATCCTCAGCGTTTTTACGGTCATTATCGAGCATGTCTACAAGAGCTTTATAGCCAACGGCGAGATTATTCTTATCGTCCAAGGCAACGAAGGAATCGAGGAGATACTTATAATTGGAAAGGAGGTCATTTTTCTCGTCGAGTTCAGCATAAGCCGCAAGGAGCTTGTCAAAAGAATCCTCTTTGGATTGACGTTTTAGATAGTCGACAGTAAGAACGTCGCGGCGGTCTGAGCCGTTCTCTGATTCCGCCGATAAGAAGTCCATAAGTTGAGCAGAAAACTTTTGGTCGTGCAGTTTACTGACGATAAAGAATCTTACATCAAAGAGGTCAAGGATTTGTTCATTGGTCTCGAAGTCAAGAGCGCGGAGAAAATAAGTTATAGGCATTTTGCGAGTACGGTCGATACGGACGCTGATAGCCGAAGAGGAATCCGTTTCCAATTCAATCCAAGCACCACGATTAGGAATTACCGTTGCGTTGTAGATGTTTTTGCCTGCGAGGTCAATGGTCTTATCGTAATAAGCACCAGGACTACGCACGAGTTGCGAGACGATAACTCGTTCTGCACCGTTAATGATGAAAGTACCCGTTGAAGTCATAATCGGGAAGTCGCCCATAAAAACTTCCTGTTGTTTAACGTCGCCTTTTTGTTTGTTGCGCAAAGTGACTTTCACACGGACAGGAGCTGCATAGGTACCATCACGGCGTTTACATTCCTCCAACGTATATTTGCTTTCGCCGAATGTCGGCTCTCCGAAGAACAATTCCAGATTGCCAGAAAAGTCAGCAATGGGTGAAACGTCCTTGAAAATCTCCTGCAAGCCCTCCTTTTTGAACCAATCGTAGGAGTTGCGTTGAATGTCGAGCAGATGCGGCATCTCCATTACTTCTTTGATTCTTGCGTAGCTGTAGCGTAAACGTTTGCCTACTTTGACGGGATTGAGCATTGGTCATCCTCCCTTAATTTAAAGGCGCGACGTAAATCACAGCGATTATCACTAAGGACACGACGCGCACACTTTTTCCATCTTATCGCCAATAGTAAAGGTAGATTTTACATGCGAATAAGTTTTCTGTCAAGGCTTGCTAAAGATTAAATCATTTCTTGCCGTCATCAACTCCCCAAGCGTGAATACCTTCTTTGCTCGGCATGATGTTCGGGTCGAAGGTAGGCTCCTCTATGCCGCGGCTCTTTTGAGCGACGTAATCATCAAGCGCAATGAAAGCATACTTGCACAGGCGAATAACGGCGTAAAGGTTCGTCAAGCATAGAAAGCCCATAAACAAATCCGCCGCGTCCCAAACCAAGCCGAGTTCTGCAAAGCTACCGACTAAGACCATACCTACGACACCGAGGCGGAAAAGATTCATGGCATGACGGGCAACTGCACTAGGCAAGAAGCCAGACTCGTCGCCTTCAAAGAACGCGATATTGACTTCGCCGTAAAAGTAATTGCCGACAATCGAACTGAACGCAAATAGGAAGACTATCACCGCGAGGACGTGTGGGGCGTAAGTGCCGTAGACGCTTGCCAAAGACATTTGCACTAATGAAACTCCAGTCAATTCTCCGCCGATAGAATATTCGCCCGTCAACAGAATAGAGAACGCTGTAGCCGAACATACAAGCCACGTGTCGACGTAGACGCCGAAGCTTTGAATCAATCCTTGCCGGGCAGGGTGCTTGCCGCTAGCAGTCGCCGCCGCGTTTGGAACGGAACCTTCGCCCGCCTCATTGGAGAATAAGCCGCGCCTTACACCCGTCATGAAGACTGCCCCGAATCCGCCACCGACAGCCGCTTGAGGGCTGAACGCGTCATGGATTATCAGCGCGAACATTGCCGGCACCTTGTCGAAGTTCATCACGATGATTATCAACGCACTCAAAAGATAAATCCCCGCCATTGAAGGCACGAGCATTTCCGCGAACTTAGCTATCCTCGTGACGCCGCCGAAGATTACCAGAGCCGTGAGGATTGCTACGACAAATGCTGTTATCGCGTGGTCAATGCCAAATGCCGTCTCGACTGCGCCGACGATTGTATTTGCCTGCACTGAAACGTAAATCCAACCGAATGTCACGGAGATTAACACCGCAAAGAGTTTCGCCAAGCCCGTCATGTGTAGGGCGTTCTTCATGTAATAAGCAGGACCTCCGAAGAACGCGCCGTCGCCTCTGGGCAACTTGTAAATCTGCGCAAGGGTACTCTCGACAAAACCCGTCGCGCACCCGATGAAGGCGATTAACCACATCCAAAAGACAGCACCAGGTCCTCCCGTGACAATGGCAATCGCAACGCCCGCAATGTTGCCGACACCCACACGTGACGCCGTCGACACGCAGAACGCTTGAAAGCCACTAATCTCTTTGCCAATCGTCTTTTGCCCCGCGCTACCGAAGATAAGCTTAATCATCTCGCCAATCAAACGCACCTGAACAAACTTTGTGCGCAAGGTGTAGACTACGCCCGAACCGATAAGCGCAATGATGATTACGTACGTCCAAAGGACATTGTTGATGTCGTTAATCACGCTGTGCAATGCTTCCATAAAAATTCCCTCCATGATTTGATATGCGAATTATATCACAGTCATCATGAAGGGAAAAGTTATTTTTGAAGTGCCGTTGCAAGCGCGGCGAATTCTTCAAGGCTCAAGGTCTCGGCGCGTCTCTTAACGTCAATGCCGGACGTTAAAAGCTTTTCCTTGCCGAAGGACGCCAGAGAGTTCAGCAAAGTCTTTCGCCGCTGAGCAAAGGCAGTGCGCACGACCTTAAAGAAAAAATCTTCGTCGACCGCAACGGGCGGTTTGCGAACGTCGCAGACTACAACCGAGCTTGTGACCTCTGGCGACGGCAAGAAACTTTCGGGCGGCACATCGAAGGCTATCCGAGGCTCTGAACGGAATTGGACTGCCACCGACAACGCTCCGTAAATCTTTGAACCAGGCGCAACTGTCATGCGTTCAGCGACTTCGCGTTGAACCATCGTGACGATTTTGATTGCGGGCAAGTCCTTTTCCAGTAGCGTCAACAATATCTGCGTCGTGATGTAGTAGGGCAAGTTCGCCACGACTTTAAACCTGCGCGGCATAAGCTTAGCTAAGTTTATCTTGAGTATGTCGCCTTCGACGAGCCGAAAGTTTTCGTAGCCCGCGAGTGTCTCCTTTAGCACGGCGGGTAATTTTTTATCGACCTCGACGGCTGTGACGAAAGCTCCTGCCTCAAGCAGTCCTTGCGTCAAAGTCCCGATTCCCGGTCCGATTTCCAAGACTTCATCGCCCGCGCAGATGTCAGCCGCCTCGACGATGCCTCTTACAATGTCCGCGTCGATTAAAAAGTTCTGTCCAAGTCCTTTGACGGCTCGCAGTTTGAATTTCTTCAGGATGTGCCGTGTCACCGACGGGTCAACGATTCTAGGGACAAGGGACTGGGGACTAGGGACTAGTGATTTCATTCCTCATTCCTCCTTCCTAATTGAATTCAACGCCTCCATGAACTCAGCGCGGGTCACGCCGTAATTGTTCAGCCGCCTAACGAAAGTCTTCACGTTGCCATAACCAATGCCCAGAGCTGCCCCGACCTTATCACGCAATCGGGAACTGTCGACACTGCCTGACAACTTGAACGTAATCATCTCCGCCGCCGTGAACTCGTCGCGGGGATTAATCTCAAGCGTGCGGACTTTGCTTAGGGCTTTGCGTATCGATTCGGGCGAGGCTTGCTCAATGCCCACGTCATCATTAGCGGTTGCCTCGTCGCGGGGAATGTAGGCGTGTTTAGCGTCGGGGAACTTCTTCGATAAGAAACGTCTTATGTTCTCGCCCGCCGAGTCTGGGTCAGTCAAGATGATTATTCCACGCCGCTTATAAGCCGCCGCAATGTTCTCAAGAGTCCGCCGCGTAATATGAAAGCCGCCAGTGCTTATACAATCCGCCTCAACTGCACGCTTGACGGCGATAACGTCTGCTTTGCCTTCGACTATCAAAACTTCTTTAAGCAAGGACTCACCTCCAAAAAAAATTAAGCCGCAAACGCGGCAAGGAGCGGAGCTTACAATTAAATCTCTTCTAAATCTTCGGGATGCTTTTTAATGTATTCGCGGTACTTGTTGTATTCGTCTTCAAAGGATTTATCCTCGGCAGCGGCAAGCTGGAAGGACATCATTGCGACCGCCATGATTCGGGCAATCTCGTGAGCCTCGAAGGTCTCAACCAAGCGGGAAATGGTGCGTGCCGTCTCGTCGAGCAATTCTTGATCATCGGCGGCAAAACGATTCAAAAGGAGCATGTCAAACATTTGCTGTTCCAATGCCGACCAACCGAGGGCAACTCCTGCATTGGAATGAGGAATTCGATCATGGACGTTAAAGCCCGACTCATCTACTTCGATTTCTGGGATATAAACTTCGTCTTCATCTTCAAAACGAGGTCTTAGCATAAGGATTCCCCCCGAAAAAATTATTGAAAAAATCACCGCAAGTATTGTACTATAAGAGCAAGCAAAATGTAAAGCGGAGGTTGGTCATGCAAAAAATTTTATTGGGAATCGGAGTAGCGTTGATTCTCTTGGGAATTTTCGGTGCGAGCTATACGTGGCATCATGACCACCGCGAAGCAGAAACTTTAGACAAATACGCGGCAATGGATTTTCAAGTTGGTCGCGATGTCGAAGGCAACTGGGAGAGTGCGACGCTTAGTTTGTGGGATTATCGCTATGATAAGGCACAACTCCTCGGCAAGGTGATTGTCTTCACGGACGGTGCGCCTTGGGAAATCGACGCCCTAACGAAGCAGACGCCAAAAGGTTTTCGCAACGAGAATAAATTGTTCTTCCACTTCCCGAAGTCTAGCTTGAAGGATTTACTCTTGGCAAAAGAGATTCGTATAAAGTTTTTCTACGATAACGGGCAGTCAATAGATTTGCCGCTTAGCAAGAAAGATTTGCTTGCCTGGCAAAGGAAGTTGCGTTGGTAAAAAAAATCTCCTGCCAAATGAGCGGGAGCCGCTGAGTCCTCAGCAAGATGTATGAGCAATGCCTCCCCGTTAAGGGAAAACTTTTCGCCAAAAGAAAAACGCCCTTGATTGCGGGCGCAGTTCGGGACATCAAAAAACTTTCGGACTGCAGGACAATTCCCAATTCCTCATTCCACATTCCTAATTGATAAAAATCCCCTTCCTGTCGCTCGCAGGTCAAACGGTGATTGTTAATCGAGCAATTCTCCCGGCTCCGAGTCATCGATTCTCCGCGCCTTCCCAGAAAATTTCCAGTGACATAATTGCGGATTCACTCGTCGTTACGGTGGCGTGACCGCTACGGCTTATACCGTATTCCTTATTAAGGCTTGCGCCACTCGACCCAATCGCTATGAAATTTTCAACGCGCCTATCTTCCTACAAATTGCCGCGTTTGTCAACTTGACAGCGATAAATTTTTTATGTTAGACTTTGCAAGCTTAAGAGGCGTTCCTCTGCGTGCGGGCAAGAACGTCGTACAAAGATAGGAGGACTCAAAATTGAATATCATCGAACTCATTGAGAAAGAACAACTGCGCGACAATATTCCGCAATTCGCGCCAGGCGATACGGTTCGCGTCCATGCCAAAATCGTCGAAGGCAACCGCGAACGCATTCAGGTCTTTGAAGGCGTCGTCATTGGTCGTCAAGGTTCGGGCGTGCGTGAGATGTTCACCGTCCGCAGAATTTCTTACGGCGTCGGCGTCGAGCGTATGTTCCCTGTACACTCGCCTCGCGTCGAGAAAATTGAAGTCGTGCGCCGTGGTGCTGTTCGTCGTGCCAAGCTGTATTACCTTCGCAAGCTCACGGGCAAGGCGGCTCGCATTAAGGAAAAGAAAGCTAAGAAATAATTTACGTGACGTTTCGAGAGGCTCGCTAAGGCGGGTCTCTTTTTGTGTGAAAATTTTTTGAAGACAGCGCGGCGGATTCATGATAAAATACTTCAAAAGCAACGGAGGTGAAAAATTTTTTGGAGAACAAGACAAAGGCGACAGCGACCTTAGCGGCAAGTGCCCTGTGTGCGGTCTCGACATTGCCGGAAGTTTCGCCGTTGAAGTTTATATTGACCGGTGCGACGGGCGGCTTTATCCTAGGACTGATGAATCACGGCTTCTTAGCAGCGACAATCGGCGGCATGGCGGACTGGTTCGGCGTGACAGCTCTCTTTCGCAAGCCGCTGGGTATCGGATTCCACACAGAGATTCTAAGACGTAATCGCGGACGAATCATGGAGGCAATCGTCGAGTTCGTCGGCACAGATTTGCTTAGCACGAAAAACATTATGGAAACTGTCAAGGACGAGAACACCGCGCAACTTTTAATCGACTACTTCGAGCAGAACAAAGGACGCCAGAAGACTAAAACCCTCGTGCATGAGGTCTTAGGCGAGCTGTTCGGCGGACTGGATACTCAAAGTGTTGCTAAGGGCGTGGCACCGATTCTGGAAAACGAGATTAGGAACCTCGACGCGGAAAAACTCTTCGACGCCGTGATAAAGGTCGTCACCAATGACAAGCACAGCCGCCGGATTTTAATCGCGCTCTTCGACACGGGACATAAAATCTTGCGTAGTCCGCACATGCAAGAAGAAATCCTAAAGAAGATAACCGAACTGCGCGAGGCTTACGAGGGCGACTCGGCAGGGCGAGCATTGGTGCTCAGCTCAATGGATTTGACAGACGAGAAGATTTTAAGCATCCTCAATGAGACGGTCGAAAAGAAAATCAGCAACGCGGAGAAAGTCCTCGGCATGACGGGCGCACTTGTCGATAGCGAGACGGCTAACGCGGCGGATGAGATGATTAAAATGTTCGGAGGCTTCGTTCAATCGGCGGCGGGCAACCTCAACACTAAAAAATTCCTCAACGACCTTATGAAGTTGTTCCTGCAGAAGTTCGACATGGAAGGCTTTATCAAGACGTGGCTGGACGTGAACATTAAGGGCGAGACTGACCCGAAGGTTTTAGAGAAACTTCAGCGGCAACAGGTTGCCAATCCGAAAGTCACACGCATTGTCGAAGTCGAACGCAAGCCCGTCATTTGGAAGGAGGCAGTGGATTACCTCGTTGACGCCAAGATTGACGAATTCATTAAGGACGAGGCGTTGCAGAATAAGTTCGACAAGCTTATAAAAGATTTCATAGCGACTTTGCTTGATGAGTATCGCGGGCAGATACCGCTGATGATTCGCGAGAGGCTAGACAAATTCAGCGACGATGAGTTGACTGAGTTTGTTGAAGGACACGTGGCGGACGATTTGCAGATGATTCGTATCAACGGCTCTGTTTGCGGCGGGCTAGTTGGCATGTTCCTGTTTATTGTTTCACAGATTATCGAACACATTGCATTTTGAAAGGGTGATAAGCGTGGTAAAAGAATTCTCCATTCCGATTTCACGGCGCGACTTGTTTAAGTTGGCGGGCTTAACGGCGGCGGGTGTTGCACTTAGCGGTTCAAGTCATGTCGATGCGGCGGAACCTCCTAAGCAACAAGGCTTTAACTTCAATGGCGCACAAATCCCGACTTTGTTGCGCGCTGATGTCTGCGTTATTGGCGGTGGCTCTGCAGGTACTGCGGCGGCAGTCACGGCTGCCAGAAATGGCGCAAGTGTCGTTCTTATAGAGAAAGGAAGCGTTCTTGGTGGTCTGCAAACTCAAGGGCTAGTTTATCCCGCAATGCCCACAAGAATTCCGAACAGCGACACGCCCTACATCACCGACTTGAACAAAAGATTTTCCATGCACGGCATAAACGTCAGCTTTACCGACGAACCCCAATATAAAAACGGTGGTGACGCTCGGCAATACACACCCGAACTTTTAGCTTTCATTTACGACGAACTTTGCGCGGATTATAAAGTTCAAGTCCTTTACAATGCGACTTTAATCGGCGCGAACACTGCGGACGGAAAAATTTCTGCGGCGATTGTTCACACGGTCGAAGGGCTTAGCAAAATCGAGGCAAACATTTTCATTGACGCGACGGGCGATGCGGCTCTATCCAGATATGCGGGCGTCAAAGTCGAGCGCGGCTCCGAACATACCGGACGCAATCAGAAGATGAGCTTTCGTTTTGAAATGGGCGGCGTCGAGGAGATGAAAGTTTATAAGTTTTTCGTCAAGAAACTCAAAGACGGCTGGTGCGAGAGTAAACCGCCCGAATTTGAATTCGCCAAGACCACTTACACCGAAAAGTTTTATTACGAAGGCATTCAACGCGGCGAAGTCACTAAAGACGACGTTGCTTACATTCAAGCGTTCACAATCATCGGTAAGCCCGGAACTATGTCGATGAATTGCCCAGAAGTGTCGCCGTATCTTTTCAGCTCGACAAACGCCTTGGACAGGAGCAAAGCCATTCGCGAATGTCGAATCATGATTCGGCGGCTGGCGCATTTTTTCCAGAAAAATATTCCAGGCTTCAAAAAGGCTTACATAAGTCGTGAGGCGTCAATGCTCGGTGTTCGTGAGTCGTGGCGCATTCAAGGAAAATATTGTTTGAAGAGCGAAGATTACTTCAACGCGCAGAAGTTCCCCGATGCCGTATGTCGCACAGCTTATCCGATTGACATTCACGACGAAGTTTTGGACAACGCTCGCAATCTTGCCAAAGGTGAGTTCTACGAAATTCCTTATCGTTCGCTGGTTACGAATGAAATTTCAAATTTAATCGTCGTGGGAAGATGTATCAGCACAGATTTTCCAGTTCAATCCTCCGTGCGAATTCAGCCAACGTGCATGAGTATGGGCGAGGCGGCGGGCATTGCCTCTGCTTACGGCTTGAAAAATAATATCGCCGTCAACGCGATTGATTGGGCGAGCATTCCGAATCGCAGTTACGTCAGCCAAGGCTAGAAAGGTCGTGAAAAACTTTGAACAGATGGAACACGGCGGACACTACTTTACTTTGCGCCGCGTTATTTTTTGTAATGGCTGTCGGCTTTAAGATAGTTTTCCCCGGCAACGTCTTCGCCGAGGGATTTTTGTTCGTGACGGAGGCGGCACTCGTCGGAGGCATTGCGGACTGGTTCGCGGTGACGGCTCTATTTAAAAAGCCTCTGGGCTTCCCATTCCATACGGCTATCCTTCCGCGCAGGCGTAAAGATTTCGTCAAGGCGTCGGTCGTCATGGTTCAGCAAGAGTTCTTCTCGCGGCGGACGATTTTTAAAAAGCTCGGCGACTTCAAACTAATGCCGCGCATTGTCGATTACCTTGCCCGCGACGAGACTCGCAAGACGATTGCCGACGAACTCTTTAACGTCGTGAAGAAATACGTTGCTAAGCAGAATAAGGAGACGCGCTCCAAAGCTATTGCCAATGAACTGCGTCGAATCCTCCGCGACATTCCCGCGCAAGCTCTGATTAATGACTTCGGCTCGCACTTTAAACGCAATAACAAAGACCGCGAAATTTTTATCAGCATCGTCAAGGCAATGCGTCGGACGGCGGCTAAGCCTGAGACGTGCGACAAGCTTCAAGCCCTCCTTGAAGAGTATGCTAACCAAAAGACTAAGAACATGGGCGGCTTTTCAATCCTAATGGCGGGGCTGGCGCAAATGCTTGACCTGGTGAACTTCGAGGAGGCTGCGCGAATCATGCAAGTGCAACTGCTTAAGCTCCTCGACGAACTCGCCGCTGATACGCAACTGCACCGCCGCACACTTAACGAATGCCGCTTGAAGATTTCTGAGCTTAGTGACACGCCCGAATTCAAGGACTTAGTAGAACGAATCCAAATTGATGCCGCGAACGCTCTGCCACTTGAGGAGGCGATTGAACTTGCGCTGATTCATTTGGAAAATCAGTTGCGTGCCCCCGACTCAAAAAACCTCGGTGGGCTGTTAATGAGACTCTTCGACGAGGAGTACTCCAGATTCTTGCAAATCCTTCGCGAAGACACCGCCGCTAAGTCTGCGTTTGAAAAGTTTATCGACGAGCTGACTGCGCGAGCCGCCCTACGTGCTCAACCATTGGTCGGAGTCGTCGCCAAGTCCGCCCTCGAACGCCTGACTGAAGAACAACTTAACAATCTGGTTTACGACAAGGCGGAGCAAGACTTCATATGGATTCGGCTTAACGGTTCAATCGTCGGAAGTGTCGTAGGCTTAGCGATATTTATCCTAATCAAGGCGGCGGGGTTAAGCGTATGATAGCGTTCTTTGATTCGGGGATAGGAGGGTTAAGCGTCTTGCACCACGCGAGGAAGATTTTGCCGCACGAAGACTTTATCTTCTATGCTGACGAAGACAACGTACCCTACGGTACCAAGTCGCCCGAAGAAGTTCTGACCTATGTCGACGCGGCGTTTAAGTTCTTAATCGGGCAAGGCGTCGGGGCAATCGTCGTGGCATGCAATACGGCAACATCGGTAGCAGTCAAAGTCATGCGTGCGAAGTATTCCCTGCCGATAATCGGAATGGAGCCGGCGTTGAAGTTGGCATTGGACACATTCCCTGCGCGGAAAGTTTTGGTAACGGCGACGGCAATAACAATCACGGGCGAGAAGATTAAACGGCTTATCAGAAGACTGCACGCCAAAGACTTAGCTGAGCTTAGGGCATTGCCAAGGCTGGTTGAGTTCGCGGAGCGGCAAGAGTTCACGTCGGCGGCTGTCGAAGATTATCTGCAAAGAGAGCTGGCTTGCTATGACTGGGAAAAGTTTTCGTCGCTGGTGTTAGGTTGCACGCACTTTAATTACTTCAAAGACACGCTGAGGAAACTCTTGCCGCCGCACGTGAGAATACTCGACGGCAACGCGGGCACAGTCAACGAACTCATAAGACGCACGAACCTAACGACTGACGGACTCGGCGCGATAGAATTCTTTTATTCAGGAAGACGCGTTAAGGATTCGGCGGAGCTTGCACGGCTAGAAAACTTTTTGCGGCGACTCGACGATATGGAGGCGATACGATGAAGACTTACCACGCGGCGATATTCGACATGGACGGCACACTAGTCGACACGTTGGCTGATTTGCATGATAGCGTTAATGAAATGCTCGCCCATTATAACCTGCCGCTCCGCACGCTTGACGAGGTTAGGCAGTTCGTAGGCAATGGCGCACGTAAGCTGATGATTCGGAGCCTGCCCGCCGATTGTGACTTCCTCGACGAGACTTTGAGCTTTTACAATGATTGCTACGCCCGCAACTGTCTGAAGAAGGTTAAGCCTTACGCGGGGATTATGGAACTGTTGACGACGCTTGAGGCTAAAGGAATTCCGTTGGGCATTTGCACGAACAAGCAATACTTCGCGGCGGTTGCGATTGCTGATAAAATCCTTGCGCCGATAAAGTTTGGATACGTCAGCGGCGACGAACCTAATCAACCTCGTAAGCCCGACCCTACCCGCGCCTTAGCAGGAGCAAAAAGTTTTGGCGTTGCGGCGGAGGACGTTGCTTACTTCGGAGATACCGCTGTTGACATGCAAACGGCACTCAACGCGGGCTTCCTTCCTGTCGGTGTGACGTGGGGATTTCGTCCGCGCAGTGAACTTGTCGACAGCGGAGCAAAGATTATCGTCGACAGCCCGCTTGAGATTCTGGAACGGATTGACTTCTCATGAATGACTTTGACGAGCAACTAAGGAAACTGATTCTGCGTGAGCGACACAACTTCGCGGGCAGTTCGTCGCGGGCGATTGTCGAGCTGGTTAATCTCCTCTTTGACTTCGCGATAAAGATTCGAGCCTCGGACATGCACATTGAGCCGTTTGACAAGGCGTTGCGGGTGCGTTATCGCGTCGACGGACAACTGCAGGAGCTTCATCAGCCGTTGCCGTTGCATTTAGCGGACGCCTTGACCTCGCGAATAAAAATCCTGGCACGCATGGACACTACTGCCGCCTTCCTGCCGCTCGACGGGGCAATCAAGTTCGGCAACGTGGAAATGCGCGTGGCGTCTATGCCGTCCTTCGGCGCGGAGAGTTTGACGATACGTCTGCTTGATTCGTCATTGGAACTGCACAGCTTAAAAGACCTCGGCTTTACCTCAGCGAACGAAAAAATCTTCCGGCAGATGATAGACTCGGCGGCGGGCATGGTAATCCTAACTGGACCGATGAACTCTGGTAAGTCGACGACGCTTTACGCGACACTTCGCGAACTCAATCAGCCAACGCGCTCAATCATGACGCTTGAAGACCCGATTGAACAACACGTCGAAGGCGTCAGCCAAGTGCAAGTCAACGAGAAGACTGGCTTGACGTTCGCGGCGGGGCTTAGGGCGATGTTGCGCATGGATTGCAATGTTTTAATGGTCGGTGAGGCTCGCGACATCGATACGAGTAAGATTGCTGTACGCGCCGCGCTGACAGGGCATTTAATCTTCACGACGCTACACGCTAACGATTCATGCAGTGCCCTCTTCCGTATGCTTGAGATGGGTGTTGAACCGTATCTGTTAGCGGCGACGCTTAATGGTGTCGTGGCTCAGCGGTTGGTTAGGAGAGTTTGCCCGCATTGTCAGTCGAGTGGTTGCGAACATTGCCGGGGCACGGGCTACAGCGGACGGATTGCCTTGCATGAGATTTTGCGCGTCGATAAGGATTTGCGCAATCTGATTCTAAACAGCCGCGACCTTGACGAGATTAGAGCTTGCGCCCTTGAGTCGGGATTGAAGACTTTAGCTGACGACGCCTTAGAAAAAGTTCGTGCAGGGCTGACGACGCTTAATGAAGTCCGCCGCGTCTTAGGAGATGATTTTAATGCTTGACGATAAGAAGGTTGCGTTTATAACATGCGTCAATAGCGATTGGTGGTACGACGAGTGCCGCCTTTATCTTGAACACTTGACCATTCCCGACGGCATGACGGCGGAGTTCATTGACGTTCGGGACGCCGCGAGCATGACGGCTGGCTACAATAAAGCTATGAGGTCTTCGGACGCGAAGTACAAGATTTATCTGCACCAAGATACCTTCGTTGTGAACAAGAATCTTATCGCTGACCTGCTGAAGATTTTCGCGGACGAGACGATTGGCGTTGTCGGAATGATTGGTTGCGTGAACCTTCCCGAGACGGGCGTCTGGTGGGACGGCATGAGGACTTATGGTCGAGTGCTTCACGCGTGCGAACCGGAAAGCGTGGTTGATTCGGAGTGCAACGAGCCTGACGGCGATTATCAAGAGGTCGAGTCGGTGGACGGATTGTTTTTAGCGACGCAGTATGATTTGCCATGGCGCGAGGATTTATTTGACGGCTGGCACTTGTACGATACGTCACTTTGCAAAGAGATGAGCCGCGCCGGTTATCGGGTCGTGATTCCGAATCAGTCGCAAGACTTCTGGTGCATTCACTGCCCTAAGGAAAAGCCGCTTGACCCGAAGTATCGCCGCTACCAAAAAATTTTCCTGCGCGAGTATGGCGACGAACTCAACCCAGAGGTTTGAAAAGCAATTAGGAATTTGGAATGGGGAATGAGGAATGGATTTGTGGAAGACATTAAACCGAGCTTAATTGAATTCATATCGGGCGAAGACTTTTTCCAAAAGATTTTGGTCGTCGAGAGTAGCGCATACCTTGAGGAGTTGCGCGAACGTTTTCCGGCGGCTGAAATTTTTTTTGTCACGGCGAACGAGGAACTGACCTACCCGAATACTTATCGGCTTGACTATCGCGAGGAACGCTTGCCTTTCCCAGAAGAATTTTTCGACGCGATTATTGGCGACTTAACACTAGAGGTCGTGATGAATCCTCAGGACATTGCGGCGGGCTTTTCAACTTACATAAAGCAGACGGGCTGTTGGCTGACGAGCTTTAGGAATATCCGCCACTGGAAAGTTTTGGAACGGCTAATGCGTGGCGCGTTCGGCGGAATCGTCTCAAGGCTGTACACGCGCACGGAGTTTGAACGGCTCCTCTACGCGTCGTTTTATAAGGAAGTGCAAATGCTCCCGCTGAAAAAGAAATCGCCGCCCGAACTGTTGGAGCGGCTGATTGATTGCGGCTTTGATAACTTCGACGACGACTTGCAGACGGAATTCTGGTTAGTGCGTGCGTCGCGGTCAATGCCCGAACTCGCGCTGTTGAAGTCTATGTTCACGCCTGAAGTCCGCGCAGAGTTGTCAAGAATCCTCCACCGCATTGAATACGACGTGGCGACCGAGGACAGCGTTAAAAACTTTTGGCGGCTCTTCGACGAGCAAGGACTTTTCACGGACTATGCGGCGGCTTTTATTCGTTCAGTCGTCGTTCACAGGGAAAATTTTTGGCGCAACATAAAAAGATACTCCGCCCGCGCCGAGCTTGATGAGATTATCGACGAGGCGGAGTCGCTTTACGATTTTGATACGGGCAATCGCCTGCTTTAAAGCAATATGTTGACGATGCCTTGGAAGATGCCGAAGATGAATTTTTGCAACGGCACGAAGATATAACTAAGCACCGGCGTCATCAAGATTATAATCAGGAAGATAAAGCTGTAGCGTTCGAGATATTCATATTGCCGCGCCAGTTCATAGGGCAGGAGGTTTCGCAAGATGTGTGAACCGTCGAGCGGCGGGATTGGTAGCATGTTGAAGATTGCAAAGTTTATGTTGTAGATGATTATCAGGTTGAAGACAAGGAGCGTGCCCTCTGAGAAGGGGAAGTCGAACTTCGCGAGCAAGACCAGAACTATCAGCGCGATAAACGACGTGATTAAATTCGACGCAGGCCCAGCGATTGAAACTAAGATGTCGTCGCGTCTAGGATTGGAAAAGTTCATCGGGTTAATCTGAACTGGCTTAGCCCAGCCGAAGTGCACGATAAACAGCATTAGCAGTCCGATTGGGTCGACGTGTGCGGCAGGGTTCAGCGTCAAGCGTCCTTGAAGTCGCGGAGTGTAATCGCCTAGGGCATATGCAACGCGGGCATGGGCGTATTCGTGCACGACCATTGCAATCACGATGCCCGGCAAGCCCGCAATCAAATTCATCAAGAAGCCGCCAATATCATCAAACATTAAATCGCCTCCATTAATCGTTAAGAAAGTCGCTCACGATAAATCGCGGGCGTCTTTTTGTTTCCAGATAGATTTTCCCGACGTATTCGCCGACAATGCCAACCGATAGCAAAATCAGTCCGCCGATAAACCACAGTGACGCTAGCATACTCGTCCAGCCGCGAACGACCTCGCCAAAGAAATATTCATACAGCGTCCAGAGAATCACTAGAAGACTTATCGAACTCATTGCAAGCCCCAGCGTCGTTATCATGCGAATCGGCTCCACAGTCAGCGACGTTATCCCTTGCAGGGCGAAGAACAGCATTTTCCTTAGCGGATACTTGCTCTCGCCGGCGAATCGTTCTGCCCGTTCGTAGTAGACGACTGCCGACGGATAACCAATCATTGGGACGAGTCCGCGCAGAAATAAATTGACTTCGCCGAACTCGGAAAGCCCTTCCAAAGCTCTTTTGCTCATTAATCGATAGTCAGCGTGATTATTTATGATGTCGCCGCCCAAGAACTTTATCAGCTTATAGAAACTCTCCGCCGTGAACCGCTTAAAGAAAGTATCAGTCTCACGCTTGCTCCGCACGCCGTAAACAATGTCGAAACCATCGTTGAACTTGTCAATCATCTCGTCAAGTGCGTTAATGTCGTCCTGCAAGTCGGCGTCCATTGAAATCACCATGTCCGCGCAGTCCTTAACGGTCATCAAGCCGGCAAGTAGTGCGTTCTGATGTCCGCGATTGCGTGAAAGGTTTATGCCGGAGAAGATTTTGTCCGCCGCGTGAAGGTCGCGGATAATTTGCCACGTCGAATCTTTGGAGCCGTCATTGACAAAGACAATCCGACTTTGCACTGAAATCTTTCCCGCGTCAATCAGAGCCGAGAACTTATCGCGCAGTCTCTTAGCGGTCTCGCGCAAGACTTCTTGTTCATTGTAGCACGGAATGACGACGTATAGAATTTTGCTCATGACTGTTCCTTGAAGTGTTCGCGCTTGTATTGCTCGAAACGATTTTTAAACAGCTCGTCTTGCCCCGGATAAAGCTCGGCGAAGATTCTTTCCATGAAGTCAATATCAGCCTCCGCGAACGGCGAAATCTTTTCGTAGACTTTGAAGGTCACGGAGGACACGCCGTCTGATTCGGGGTGGAAGGTGTAAGTTTTAATCTGCTTGAAGTGTTTGGATATGGGTGACGGACTTAGCATTAACTCGGCGGGCTTGACGATAACTGCTTGGTCTTTGGGTAACAGATGAGTTTGCACCGGTTCGGCGACAAGGACAATATCCGCGTCGAAGAACTTTAACGGGAAGCCGTCACGCAAATCAACGTCGGCAGTGCCAAGCAAGTTCGGCAAAGCCTTATGCGCGTTCGGGACGTAAAGCTTTCCAAGAACCGTGCCATTATACAATTCACTGCTCGCTAGCAGATAAATCTTTTTGTCGTTAAGCTGATTCAAGTCCGCGACGAAGACTTTTAGCTCATCAATGTCATGGCGGACGGGAATTGTATAACCGTTGTTAAAGAGCCTCGGCAGGTTGAAAGAATACGTTTGCAGGAAGTTGAACGCTAAGACGCCAATCAGAGCCGCGCCAGCAAAATTTTTCTTCGGCAGGGCAAAGGCAATCAACAGCACGAGACTAAAGGCAAAGGGTAGAATCATTATGTAGTAGTGTTGCCAGCCCATAAGTTGAATTCGGCAAATCAACCACGCCGACGATATTGCCCACGTCAAGAGGCACGCGGCAAGTGGTCGGGAACGTTTATCGCGGAGACTGACGATTACGCCTGCGATAAACAATGCGTAGATTATCACGCCGAAGAACTCCACGTGATCCAGTAGTCGTTCAGGGAATGTCATACCGCGTTGATAAGCCGCGTACGCCGTGCCGATATTGTAAGTCAGCGAGCGTTTGATAAAGGTAAAGAACAGCGGCGACGCTATCAAAAGACCGCTAGCTCCGATGATGAACATTCTTTGACAGAGCCTAAGCAGATTGCCGCCCGATAACACGACGTAGACTGCGTAGCCTATGAACTCACCTAAGAGCATGTACGCCGCCGTCCTTGCTTGAAATACCGCGAAGATACACAGCACTGCGATTAGGATTAACGGTTCGCGTTGAAGGTCGGATTCGTTTAAGCTGAGGAGCATTGCAAAGATTATCGCGGCGGGCAAGAGGATTGAGACGTTAGCATAACCGACGAACAACGGCATAACGAACACCGGCAACGATAAGAGAATTGTCATCACCGCCGAGCAGGGCAGTTTGACGTTTGCAAAGTTCTTAAGGGTCGCCGCCGCAATGAACAGCGCGGGCAGTCCGAACATCAGCCAAACATACAGCGTGTAACAGAGGAAGCTTTTGCCGAAGAGGTGCATTGGTAACGCCATAAGCATTGGCAAGAAGTTATTGTAGTCCGAGTGATTGATTGAGTCGCGCAGATTCTTTAAAGCTTGGTGCGGGTCGCTGAAGGTCACCTCGTCGCACTCAATCGTTGGCTCCCACGTCTCAAGCGAATCCCAAATGTAAATCGTCTGCTGAGCACTCACCATGACGACGATAAAGCCTACGCTCGCCGCCGCCACGATTAAAAGCCTCGGCAGGTCGTTTATCAGTTCGTCAAGGAAATTCACCTTGCAACACTTCAGCGCACGATAAATCACGCCGTAATAGCCGCCGAGTAATACAAGGCAAAGTACCGTGCCCGCGAAGGTCGGCAGAACTTTCCCGATAAGCACAATCAGCACGAACAGCCCGACGACCTCAAGCACTCGTCGAACGATTTTGTTGCTTAGAAGTTTACGCGTCATCATTTCTTGAGGAACACCTGCTTAGCCAAAAGGAGAATCGACACGGCGGACTTTGCGTCGAAAATCTTCCCTGACTCGACCATTTGAAGTGCGGCAGTCAACGGAAGCTTGACGACGTTAATAAACTCATCGGAATCGGGATGAATCTTGCCGGGCGTCAAGTCAGTTGCGGCGTACAGGTGGATATATTCGTTCGTAAAGCCGACAGTCGTGGCAATCGTCGTGAGCTTCCAGTACTTGCCCGCAGTGTAACCAGTCTCCTCCGAAAGTTCGCGCTTAGCACACTCAATCGGGTCTTCGCCGACCTTATCAAGCTTGCCAGCAGGGACTTCCAACGTGACTTTGCCGACGGGATAGCGGAACTGCCTCACGAGGATAATCTGATTATCGGGCAGGAGAGGAATCACTGCCGAAGCTCCAGGGTGTTGAATCCACTCGCGCACGGACTTATGGCCGTTAGGCAATTCTACTTCGTCCTTGCGCACGTGAAGCAATACGCCGTCAAAGACAGCCTCGCTTGAAAGTTTCTTCTCTACTAAACTTTTATCTTCGTTGTCAATCAACATTCTTAACGCCCCTTTAAAATAATTTCTCCTGAAAATGAATAACTACCGCTTTGCGGCTTGTCTGCATTAGGTATTTGTCTGCAGAGTAATGACAAGCGAACGCGATATTCCAATGTCATACCTGCCTAAAAAATTTGCCCTCGCATTGGAGGGCATTGTCAAGAGCCTTAGCAAGTCTTTTGTCACGGCGCAGATTGCCTGAATTCAATAATTCTCCTACACTTACTTTTTCTATGTCGTCCACCGCCTTATAAGGCATTATAGCTATTCGACTGCGTTTTTGCAATAGACTATACCGTGAAATCATCACGCTGTACGCCGTCCGAATCAAGAGCAAGCTGATTGGGAGCGCGGCACTCATGAAGATATTTTCCAAAAAGATTTCAATAAACGAGCACTTGAAATACCGCGACTTTCAAAAGACGATACTGATTCAAGCTTACCTTGAATAGACCGAACGCACTGATTTTTCCGACGTTAGCGATACTCCTTGTAGATAAAAATTTAGCCCCTGCGCCTTGCTGACGTAGGGGCTTTTATTGCTTGCATAGTGTCTGACCTAATCACTTATTCCTGTTTGTGACGGTTTGGGAAAGGCAATACAATTCTCGCTCATTTCATTTACTCCCGTAAATTTTTTATCATTATAACGAAAAAATCCTCCGCCGCAAGGTTTTTAGCAGAGGATTATTTTTTTTAGCTTGCAATGCTTTGTTTTTGTCTACGGAGCCGCGCTGGTTTAAATTTTGCGAGTTCTTCTTTTGTTAGTCGAGGAATATCGCTGAAATCAATCTCATCATCGGATTTTGGCTTGTTTTCTTCCAATCTGCGGATTTGTTCCTCTGACAACGGCGGCATTCCCTTATAAATCCTGATACTGCCCATAAAATCATCTCCAAAATAATCTTATCAAAAAAATTTTGTTTTGGCAAACGAAAAACCCTCCGACATGACGACGAAGGGTTTTTTTAATCTATATATTTGTCCACATTCAATGGAAAGCCATTTTTTTTATTTATAATGCTCAATGCCTCTCGGCGACTGATATTTTTCACGCCATTATAGTATTTGTTTCCTAATTCGTCGATAGTTATGACATTTATTCCATGAAGCCTGAATTTATTCCGTAATCTTAACTTTAACTCGCTAAAATATTTGTATTCGTCATTTTCAAGACCCATATCCATTAAAAATTTGTAATCCAATATACTTTCCAACATACTCATAACATCTACTCCTAAAAAAACAGAAAAATCACTCCGATAACGGAATTAACCCGGAAGAGCGATTAAAATTTTAATACCGAAGTGATTTTTACTGCTAAAAACTATTCTGATGCTTACGTAGAAAAATTTTTTTCAAAAATCAAGCCAAATCAGCCTAGCCATTATAAAAAAAAAAAAATGGACTGTCAATTACCTATAAAAAAATTTTATGATTGATTTTTTGTGTTTAATCTGATAAAATTGCGGCGAGGTGATGATTATGACTTACGAATTTACAACTGATAAGGTCGGAAAGATGACTTTGAAAGATTTTAGGTCTTACGGCAAAACTTTTACCCTGCACGGCATCAACGCGCAAATTTCGGACGCTAATATCATAATCGGCGGCGTCAATCAGCTCCTTTCTATCGTGAATTTCCAAAATCAATACGACCCGGAGAACGCAGTAAGGACGGTGAATCAAAATGTCGTCGCTAACTAATAATGTTATCGTAACTTTGCTTTTTGAAGATGATTCTACGCGAAATATTACCTTCGAGAACGTCGCTGATGAAGATTTGTTGTCAGTAAGGGCTAAAATTCAAGCGATTAACGCAAATGCTAACAATGAATACGCAAATTTCTATCAAACGTTCATATCCGATGACGGCGAGCCGGTTATTAAGATTGAATCTTGCAAAATCGTTAATATTGAAGAGGAGGTAATCTATAGTGGCTAAAGTTAGCATAGAAATCGATACGCGAACCGCAAATGACAAAAAAAACACGATAAATATAAGTTACATCAATCCGACGGCAACAAATGACAAATTATTGCAGTTCGCGCAAATGTTAGTAGCCTTAACTACCGATT
Source organism: Selenomonadaceae bacterium (assembly GCA_017534385.1). GTDB lineage: Bacteria > Bacillota > Negativicutes > Selenomonadales > Selenomonadaceae > Quinella. The sequence continues at coordinate 2,385 of JAFWCT010000048.1, read as the reverse complement.
CTTACATTGGAGTAATGAAAATCACGAAAGAGAGCGTGATATAATGGCTGATATTATTAAAACTTCGACGGTTTTGAATATTGAATGCGTTTTCACTGACGGAGATACCAGAACAATTACCTTAAAAAATCCAAATAGTAACGTTTCAGCGAGCGATATTGAAAATTTGGAAACATTTATGATAGAAAACAAGGTAATAATCGGCGACCGCGAAGGTTACGACTTTAGAAAGATAAAACAGGCATTAAAACGCGAAACTACGACGACATATCTTGATTTAGAAGAATAAAGTTAAAAAAAGCCCTGACGGCGAGTCGGGGCTAATTTTTTTACTTATTTTGATTCTGAGCTTGTTTTTTGAGTTCGCGACGGCGTCTTTCTTTACGCAAACGGACTTCACGAGCTGAATCAAGGTTGCAACGGCGATTCCATTCCTTAATTCGTTCATCTTGGTCGGAATTATTCATCACGAACAGATGATTAACCATAAAATCGGAGCAATCGACTAATTTAAGCTCTTGAATTAGCATTTCGGACTTTAACCAGCGTAGAGAATTAAAAATCGTTGGCATTTTTAGATTTAAATCGTAGGAAAGTTGTTGTTTAGTAGTTTGAAAGCCACGAATGCCTTCCGTATGCTGATTAAGAGCGATATAGAGGAAAATTTTGACTTCAGAGCCATTCGGAGCGTCCTTAATCCTTTTTAGTAGAACATCTTCATTGAAAAACATTTTGAAACCCCTTTCAAAGTATTTTGGAGGCAATTTTAGCAGGTTGAAGGACGATTTGGAAGGGTGATTTGGAAATTCTATTTAAATATAATTTTAAAGGTGAGAAAATGGCGTTGTGGTGCGGGATTTTCGCTACCCTAAAAAAACACCCTGATTTTTGGTGTTATTTAGAGGTCAGATTGAGAAATTCTATTTAAATATAATTTTCTACTTAGGCAAAAAAAATAACCCCAGCAAGGTCGCGGGGGCATTTTAGGATTTATTTTCCTCTTGAGTAAGCCTCAAAAAAGTTTTCTCTGAAGTCGGCGAACTTATCGGAAAGGATTGCTTGCCGCATATCCGCCGTAAATCGTTGAAGATAACGCAGATTATGCAGTGCGAGGAGCCTCAAGCCGAAAATTTCATCAGCGCGGACGAGATGACGGATATAAGCGCGAGTAAATCTATTTCTGCAGGCGTAGCAGTCGCAATTCGATTCCAGCGGCTCAAAGTCTTCGGTAAACTCGGAATTTTTCATAACGAGCCGTCCACGTGGCGCAGTTTTCGGAGAAACCATCGCCATACCGTTGCGAGCGACGCGAGTCGGGAAGACGCAATCGAACATGTCGACGCCGCGCAGGACGCCTTCAAGCAAATGGTCGGGAGTGCCGACGCCCATAAGGTATCGGGCTTTATTTTCGGGCAAATGTCGCGTGGAAACCTCTAACATGCGATACATAAGCTCTTTTGGTTCGCCGACGCTCAATCCGCCGATTGCACAGCCTGCAAAATCCATTTCCCCGATAATTTTCGAGCTTTCCTCGCGCAAATCTTCAAACATGCCGCCTTGACAGATACCGAAGACGCCTTGACGGGGATTAGACGCCGCATTTAAACTTCTTTCCGCCCAACGATGAGTTCTTGCGGTCGAAGCCTTCGCATAATCGTAATCGGCGGGATAAGGAATGCATTCATCGAACGCCATAGCAATATCGGAGCCGAGCGCGGCTTGAGTAGCGATAGAAATTTCCGGAGACAAGAATTTTTCCGAGCCGTCGATATGCGAACAGAACTTTACGCCGTCTTCAGTGATTGTTCGCAAGTCTCCGAGGCTAAAAACTTGAAATCCGCCGCTATCAGTCAAGATTCCGTGCGTCCAGTTCATAAATTTATGCAAACCGCCCGCCTTCTGAATAAGTTCGGCACCTGGTCGCAGGAATAAATGATAAGTATTAGCCAAAATGACGCCCGCGCCTAAATTTTGCACCTCGTGCGGCGAAAGTGTCTTAACCGTCGCTTGAGTTCCGACCGGCATAAACAGCGGCGTTAAAAATTTTCCGTGCGGCGTGTGTAAAATGCCTGCTCGTGCGCCCGTTGCTGCGTCCTTATGTATAAGTTCAAAAGTTATTGCCGCCATTAAGCCCGCTCCTTAAAATTTTTTAGCATCCCGCCTTTATTTTTCAGTCCGTTAAGTTATTCGTTATAAACATCGCGTCGCCGAAGGAAAAAAACCGATATTTTTGCCTGACAGCCTCTTGATAGGCTTGCAAGATGAAATTTCGACCCGCGAAGGCACTAACCAGCATAATTAGCGTTGATTTCGGCAAATGGAAGTTCGTAATCAGCGCGTCAACGATTTTAAATTGATAACCAGGATAAATAAAGATATTTGTTG
>JAFWCT010000047.1 GCA_017534385.1 Selenomonadaceae bacterium | reverse complement strand
TTTCCTTTCAGCAATTTTAAAGGATTATAACTTGCGGCGGCGAAAAAGGCAATTAAAGCTAACTGACTAAGGGAATTAAGGACAAAGGAAACAATGACAGAAATAAAACCGAGCGAGAAATTTATAAAGGGCACGTTCATCTTGACGATAGCGAGTTTCGTCGTTAAAGTCATTGGTGCTCTAAATTGGATTCTTATATCTAGAATTCTTGGCGGCGAAGGCATGGGTATATACATGCTTGCATTTCCCGCGTATTTTTTCGCGTTAACGCTATCGCAAGCGGGCGTACCAGTGGCAGTATCAATCATCACGGCGGAGCGCGTTGCCCTTAACGACATTTTCGGTGCCAAGCGCGTCTTCCATATCTCGTTGGTGATGATGTTGTTCACAGGAATATTCTTCTCGGTGCTCACGTACTTTTCTGCGCAGTGGCTAATCGATTGGCAATTCATACGCGACCCGCGAGCTTATATGTCAGTCGTGGCACTGTCGCCGACGATTTTCTTTGTGACGTTCCTTGCATCGAGTCGAGGTTATCTGCAAGGCTGGCAACGCATGACTCCGACGGCAGTCAGTCAGATAGTCGAGCAAATCTTCCGCGTGATAGTCATGATTGTGCTTGCGAATCTGCTCTTGCCAATGGGTTTGGACTACGCGGCGGCGGGTGCAAGTCTCGGAGCCTTGGCAGGAGCCGTCACGGGTTTAATCGTCCTTGTCTACTTCCACATAAGATTGAACCGCGACATAGAAAAGACTTATGGCACGGACTTAAAGCCTTTGCCCGAAACTGAACACGAACCGACGCTTGCAATCATCAAGCGGATATTCAAGTTGGCGTTGCCAGTATCGGCGGCGTCAATCATGTTGCCGGTCGTGTCGAACTTAGACTTGATGATTGTCCCTCAACGCTTGGAGGTGGCAGGCTATTCCGTTCATCAGGCAACGGAGCTGTTCGGATACTTAACGGGCATGGCGGTGCCTCTGGTGAACCTGGCGACAATCTTAACGGCGTCTTTGGCAGTGTCAATCGTCCCGGCAATCTCGGAGGCGCGAGCCTTAAAGGACACAGCGCGTATCTTTCGACAGACGGCGGCGGCAGTGAGGATTTCAAACTTCGTATGCTTCCCCGCGTTCGTGATAGTCTTCTTCCTTGCCACGCCGATTGCCAGTCTGATTTACAACGCGCCGGGCGCAGGTCCAGCCGTCATGATTTCGGCGGTGTCGATTATCCTGCTCGGACTTCATCAGGTGTCAACGGGTGTCTTGCAAGGCTTAGGGCATACGACAATCCCGATGATTAACATGGTGCTTGCGGCGGCGGCTAAGGTCGTGTTGAACTGGACATTGACTGCGATGCCCGAACTGGGAATCATGGGTGCGGCTTGGGCGACTGCTGCTGATATGGGCGTTGCGGCGTTCATCAACCTTTACTTTATCTACAAGTACATCGGCTACAAGATTGAACTTGGACAACTCATCAAGACTGTCTGCGCGGCGGCGGCTATGGCTATCGTCGTGAAGTTCTTTTACGACTTGACGGCGGCTCAATGGCATATGGAAATCTTTTCGACGTTCGGGGCAATCGGCGCAGGTTGTATCGTTTACGTCGCGACGCTTGCAATGATTGGCGGCTTGCTCGAAGAGGACATGGCGCGTATCCCTATGGTCGGCAAGTTCGGCATTAAAGTCTTCCGTAAGCTCGGTATCTTTAAAAGCAATTAGGAATGAGGAATGAGGAATAAAAAAGGTTCTCTTGGTTTATAATCCTGTGTCGGGTCATGCGGCGTTCAAGAATCGTTTGGACGATGTCATAGAAAGTTTTCAACGGCGCGGGATTTTTTTGTCAGTCTACAGGACTTGCGCGGACGATAACTCTGCTTTCGTCGAATGCGTCAAGTCATCGGGCGCGGAGGGTGTCATTGCGGCTGGCGGCGACGGAACTTTGCACGCGGTGATTAATTGGCTCAAGAAAAATTCGATTGAACTGCCCGTCGGCGTCATAGGCTCTGGCACGTCCAATGACTTCGCGGCGTATCTTCACCTTGACGACGAGAAACTTTTTGACGCCGTGGCAGAAGGTCGAACTCGTCCCGTTGATTTGGGTTTGGTCAATGGCGCGGAATACTTTATCAACGTGACAAGCGCGGGCGTCTTCACGTCGATAGCTCACGAGGTAGACTCCCGCTTGAAAAATTTCTTGGGCAAGAGTGCTTACTACCTGCGCGGACTGGGCGAGCTTAAGAACTTCAAGCCGATAACGTTCGACATCACCGCCGACGATAAAAAGTTTTCGGTCGAGGCGTTCTTATTCTTGGTGTTGAACTCTCCATCAGTGGCGGGCTTCAAAAACATTTCGTCCGCCGCGCAGATTGATGACGGCTTACTTGACTTGCTTGCGCTAAAGAAATGTTCGGTGAGCAGTCTCGTTACGTTAGCTAAAAAGATTTTGGCGGGCGAGTCCGTTGACGGCGACGAGAATATTTTTTCCGTGCAAGCCAAGACGTTCAAGATAAGTTCTTCCGCTAAGCTGACGAGCGACCTTGACGGCGAGGCGGGCGACCCTCTGCCGCTTAGAATTGAGACGCTTCGCCGCGCATTGAATTTTTTTTATTGACATGATACCATTGCCGCATTGACAAAGGAGGAATTCATTAAATGCTTTATCGCAAGGTTGATACCAATTTGAACTTCGCTAGCCGCGAGAAGGAAGTCGAAACGTTTTGGGCGGAACATGACATTGCACAGAAGGCAATCGACAATCGCGAGGGTTGCGAGCTTTATACTTTCTATGACGGACCGCCGACGGCTAATGGTCAGCCGCATATCGGGCACGTCTTGACGCGTGTCATTAAGGACTTGTTCCCGCGTTATCACTCTATGAAGGGGCAAAAGGTTCTTCGCAAGGCTGGTTGGGATACTCATGGCTTGCCAGTCGAGCTTGAGGTTGAAAAGCTTATCGGCATTAATGGCAAGGAACAAATCGAGGCTTACGGCATGGAGCCTTTCATAAAGAAATGCCGCGAGTCTGTCTGGAAGTATAAGACTATGTGGGAAGAGTTCAGCGGCGTGGTTGGCTTTTGGGCGGACATGGACAATCCCTACATAACTTACGAGAACGATTACATTGAGTCAGAGTGGTGGGCACTTAAGCAGATTTGGGATAAAGGTTTGCTTTATAAGGGGCATAAGGTCGTTCCGTATTGCCCGCGCTGTGGCACGCCGCTTTCAAGTCACGAGGTCGCGTTGGGTTATAAGGATGTCAAGGAGCGTTCGGCAGTAGTCAAGTTCAAAGTCGCGGGCGAGGACGCTTACTTCCTCGCGTGGACGACGACGCCTTGGACGTTGCCTTCCAACCTGTGCTTATGCGTCAATCCAAAGGTCGATTACGTCAAGATTCAAGTCGGCGACACTGTTTATATATTAGCGGCGGCATTGGTTGATAAAGTCTTCGAGGGCGTCGAAGGTGAACGCAAAGTTTTGGAGACTTACAAAGGCAAGGAGCTTGAGTATAAAGCTTATGAGCCGCTGTACCCGTTCGCCGATGAGATTGTTAAGCGTTCGTGCAAGCGTGCGCATTATGTGACCTGCGATGATTACGTCACGACCGAAGACGGCACGGGCATAGTCCACTGTGCACCGGCGTTCGGCGAGGACGATAACCGCGTTTGCCGCAAGTATGATATTCCGTTCGTGCAGTTCGTCGACACCAAAGGCAACATGACGGCTGAGACGTATTGGGCTGGGACTTTCGTTAAGGACGCCGACCCGCTTATCCTTAAAGACCTCAAACAATCGGGCAAGCTTTTCAAAGCTCCGCCCTTTGAACACAGCTACCCGCATTGTTGGCGTTGCGATACTCCGCTGATTTATTACGCCCGCGAGTCGTGGTTTATCAAGATGACGGCAGTCAAGGACAACTTGCTTAAGAACAATGATAAAGTCAACTGGATACCGCCGACGATTGGCAAGGGGCGTTTCGGCGATTGGTTAGAACACGTTCAAGATTGGGGCATAAGTCGCAACCGTTATTGGGGCACGCCGCTTAATATCTGGGAGTGCGAATGCGGTCATCAACATTCAATCGGCTCAATCGCAGAGCTTAAAGCTTTGTCAACGAATTGCCCCGACGACATTGAGTTGCACCGCCCGTATATCGACAAGGTAACTTTCCCATGTCCGAAATGCGGCAAGGAAATGCATCGCGTCCCGGAAGTCATAGACTGTTGGTTTGATTCAGGGGCGATGCCCTTTGCACAGTGGCATTATCCATTCGAGAACAAAGAAACGTTCGAGGCGCATTTCCCCGCCGACTTCATAAGCGAAGCAGTCGACCAAACTCGCGGCTGGTTCTATTCGTTAATGGCAATCTCAACGTTGCTATTCGACGACACCTCCTTTAAGAATTGTATCGTGCTCGGACTCGTTCTCGACAAAGACGGGCAGAAGATGTCCAAGTCCAAAGGCAATGCCGTCGCGCCAATGGAAACGCTTGCTAAGCACGGAGCCGACGCTATCCGCTGGTACTTCTACGAAAACTCCGCGCCGTGGTTGCCTAATCGCTTTCATGATGATGCCGTCGTCGAAGGGCAACGCAAGTTCCTTGGCACGCTGTGGAATACTTATGCCTTCTTCGTGCTGTACGCCAACATTGACGACTTCGACGCCACTAAGTACACGCTTGACTATGATAAACTTCCCGTCATGGATAAGTGGCTCCTGTCGCGGCTAAACACTATGATTAAGACTGTCGACGACGCCTTGACTAATTACAAGGTTCCAGAGTCTGCGCGGGCATTGCAAGATTTCGTTGACGAGCTGAGCAACTGGTACGTTCGCCGCAGTCGGGCACGCTTCTGGGCAAAGGGTATGGAGCAGGACAAGATTAACGCTTACATGACGTTGTACACCGCGCTAGTTACTTTGGCTAAGGCGGCGGCTCCTATGGTGCCCTTCATCACGGAGAACATTTATCGCAACCTAGTCTGCTCAATCGACGCGGCGGCTCCTGAAAGCGTTCACCTTTGCGACTACCCTCAAGCCGACGAGAAGTTCATCGACGCCGAATTGGAACGCAATATGGACGCCGTATTAAAAATCGTCGTGTTAGGTCGTGCGGCTCGTAATGCCTCTAACATCAAGAATCGTCAGCCCGTCGCTAACATGTTCGTTAAGGCGGAGGAGTTGCCGGAGTTCTTTGTTGAGATTATCGAAGACGAATTGAACGTTAAGCGCGTTGAGTTCCGCTCGGATATGGGCGAGTTTATCAAGTACAACATTAAGCCGAACTTCCGCGTACTGGGCAAGAAGGTCGGTAAGCGCATGGGCGAAGTTCAAAAGGCGTTGGCTAAGCTCGACGGTGCCGCCGCTAAGCTTGAACTCGACAAGACGGGCGAACTTAAGCTCGGCGACTTGACTTTGACGACTGAAGATATTGAGATAACTATCACGCAAAGCGAAGGCTTCAACTGCCAGAGCGAAGGCGACGTTTCCATTGCGCTATCGACGACGTTGACGCCCGCGCTTATTGAAGAAGGTTTCGTCCGCGAGATTATAAGCAAGGTGCAAGTCATGCGCCGCGAAAGCAACTTTGAAGTCACGGACAGGATAAAAATTTTCGCGTCGGGCAATGACAAGCTAGCTGAAATTATCAGCCGCAATGCAAAGGAGATTCAAGCCGTCACTTTGGCGAATGAGATTATCTTCACGGCTCACGACGCCGCTAAGGCTTGGGACATTAACGGCGAAAAGATTTCCCTTGCCGTCGAAAAGATTTGATGCTTATGCAAAGATTAGGTTTCGTGCCGAAGATTTTGCTTTGCGGCGACGAGTCGGAATTCTTATCGCAGGTCGGCAATCGTCCGTTTGAACTAATCGGACAACCTAAAACTCAGGACTTGCCCGCAGTGATAAAGTTCCTGCAAAGTGGCGCGGCAGATTATCTTATCTTCGTCAAGCTCAAGGAATGCCGCAACTTTATAATCGAGGCTCGTAAGGAAGGATTCCATTCGCCAAAGATAGTCACGCTTGACGAGTTCAACTCTTTTCCCCGCGAATACTTCTACGACGTGGAAAGCGAAGTCTTGCTTATAAGGCAACTTAAAGCCACCGCGATTAAAACCTTGCTAGACGTTGACGCGTACTTTGCTCAGGGAAAACTCTTCACGAAACTCGACAACGACTTGACGGAGATTGAATGCATATCGGAAGAGCCGCTGTTGACGATAAAAGAGAACATCTGCGCCCGCACTTACAAAAGTCTCGCGGAAGTCGACTTTAAACGTTACGACGCCGCCTTAATCGTCGAACGCGAGCCCGATGACTTCGACGCAATGTTTGACCGCTTGAAGGACACTTCCTCGACCGTGATAACTTTTGCCCGAACAGCTTCCGAACTTGAAAGACATTTGGCGACGAGAAATTTTGACGAGCACTCCACCTTGCAGACGAGTACAGGAGCTTGGCACTTCCTCACAAGGCAAACGCCGCCTGAAGACTTTTGCAACTACGTCGTTACGCACAAGCTCACCCCTCACGAAGGACGCTTGCCCGACGTTTATAAAATCATTCATGCGGGGCGGGCGGGTAAGGAAGACCTCGGCTACCTCGGCGACGACACCGGCGACAATATCAGCCGCCTCAATCTTTACCTTAACGAAGTCACCGCGCTTTATTGGATGTGGAAGAACACTAAGCACACGTCACTTGGCTTTTGTCAGTATCGTAGATTCTTTACCACCGCTGACGACAAAACCTTTTCCTACGACAAGATTTTGACTGCGGACGACGCCTTGAAGATTCTGGAACGCCATGACATTATCGTTGCAAAAGTTTATATCGGACGCCTTCAACGGGAACTCATTCGCGCCGATTGCGGCAAGACGCTTACCGCCCTAGCTGAGGCAATCATTAAGAAACATATCCGGCAAACTCAGCCCGATTACCTCGACGCCTTGGACTACGTGCTAAACTCGAAGTCTTTTTATCGGTGCAATCTCTTCGTCACGCGCAGAAATATCTTCGACGCTTACTGCAAGTGGCTGTTCTCGTTTATCATCGACGCGACCAAAGAATTTTTACGCAAGGCAGACTTAGACACGATACCGCCTAAGAGACGACGAGTTATGGGCTACTTTGCCGAACGAATGCTGACGGTTTGGCTAATCAAGAATCGATTGCGAATCAAAGAATTGAACGTTATGTTTATCAAAGACATCTGACGCTAAAAATTTTTGGAGCGGTTGCTATCGTCGGCAATCGCTCTTTTTGTTAGGAGGAATGACTTATGAACAGTGAATTGAGTTTCGTGCCGAAGATTTTACTTTGCGGCGACGAGGCAGAGTTCTTATCGCGCATCGGCGAACGTCCCTTTAAACTCGTCGGGCACGCACAGATTGCTGGCGTAGTTGACGGGCAGAGCTTTGACTTTGTGCGCGACAACAAAATCTTTTTCAACAACGAGCTTCAAGACTTGCCCGCGTTAGTGAAGTTCCTGCAGAGCGGCGCGGCAGATTACTTCCTTTTTCTCAATCAACGAGACTTGGCACCCTTCCGCAACAACGCTTATAAGCGCGGCTTCCTGTCATCGCAGGTCGTCACGCTTGACCAGTTCAAAGCCTCGCCCGACTTTTTCTACGACACGAACGCGGACTTGCGGCTATTGCCCTTCCTGAAGAAGACCTCCGTTAAGACGTTACTCGACGTTGACGGCTACTTTGCTCGCGGCAGAGTCTTTACCAAACTAAACAACGACTTCACGGAGATTGACGCCGTATCCGATAAAGCGTTGCCTCCTATGACGGAGAATCTTTACATGCACGTTTATAAAAGCCTCGCGGCGGTCGGCTTCAAACGCTATGACGTGGCTTTAATCATGGAACGCAAGCCCGTCGACTTCAACAGCGCGTTTATCCTCCTGGAAAACATTTCTGACACGGTGATAACCTTTGCGCGTTCAGGTTCCGAGCTTGAACAATACATCTTAGCCAACTTGAAGAGGTTCGCGGAGGTTCGTGCCTTCAAAGGCGGCGCAGTCACTTGGTATATCCTCAAGCGGCTCACTCCGCCCGAAGACTTCTGCATTTACGCCGTGACTTACAAGAATATAAAGCTTGCTTCGCCGCCCGAAGGTTACAAGATTATTCAAGGCGGGCGCACCGTCAATGGCGACTTTGGCTACCTCGGCGATGACACCGGCGACAATATCAGCCGCCTCAATCTTTATCTCAACGAACTCACCGCGCTTTATTGGATGTGGAAGAACACTAAGCACACGACGTTGGGGCTTTGTCACTATCGCAGATTCTTTACCACCTCGAACGACACGACCTACGCTTACGATAAGATTTTGTCTCGCGAAGACGCTTTGAAGATTTTGGAACGCTACGACATGATTGTTTCCGAAATTTATTACGGCGGCTTGACGCAACGTGAATGGATTGTCAACGACTGCGGGGAAACTCTTACGACCTTGGGCGAGGCGATTATTAGAAAGCATCTTCTGCAGGCTCAGCCCGATTACCTTGACGCCTTCGACTACGTGTTGAACTCGACGACGCTTTACAAGTGCAATCTGTTCATCACTCGGCGACACGTCCTTGACGCTTATTCCCAATGGCTGTTCTCGTTCATAATTGACGCAACCGAAGAAGCTTTGCGGACGCTGAAGCTTGCCGACCTTCCGTTCACGCCGCGACGATTGATTGCCTTCTTCACGGAGAGAATGCTGACGGTCTGGCTTAGGAAGAATCGTCTGCGGATTAAAGAACTGCCAATCATGTTCATCGAGGGGATTTGAATGACTAAGGAAACTTTCGACGTGACGGGCATGAGTTGTTCGGCATGTTCGGCGCGTGTGGAAAAGGCAGTTGGCAAGCTCGTCGGCTCGGACAATGTAAGCGTCAACCTCTTAACCAATTCAATGCAAGTTCGCTTCGACGAGGCAAAAGTTTCTGTCGCGGCAATCGTCGAGGCTGTCATCAATGCAGGCTACGGTGCCTCGATTAAAGCAATGAGGAATGAGGAATTAGGAATTAGGAATGAACGCACGATTGATAAAGAAATTTCCAACATGCGGACGCGGCTCACGTGGTCGATAGTCTTCCTGTTGCCGACGGTTTACATCGCAATGCATAATATGTTGCCGCTACCCGTGCCGTCAATCGTCGTTGAACTCTTCGACGGGCGGGCTAATGCCGTGACTTTCGCCTTTGCACAGTTCCTGCTGATTCTGCCGATTATGTACCTCAACCGCAAGTATTACGTCAACGGCTTCAGGACACTGGCGGCGGGTGCTCCGAACATGGACAGCTTAGTTGGTCTCGGTTCAATGGCTGCGGCAATGTTCGGGGCGTTCGCGTTGTTCAGAATCGGTCAAGGACTCGGCGCGGGCGACTTAGCTTTGGTCGACGAATACAGCCGCAATCTTTACTTCGAGTCGGCGGGCATGATTGTCACGTTGATAACAGTCGGCAAGTTCTTCGAGGCGCGGGCTAAGGGCAAGACTTCTCAAGCGGTGGAAAAGCTCATGAACCTTGCGCCTAAGCAAGCAACCGTTCTGCGCGGCGGCGTTGAGGTCACAATCCCGGTTGAAGAACTGATTATCGGCGATGAAGTCTTGGTTAAGCCCGGCGAAAGTTTTGCGGCGGACGGAATGATTCTTGACGGCGCGACTACTGTCGACGAGTCTGCGATAACTGGAGAGAGCTTGCCCGTTAATAAAACTGTCGGCGATAACGTCACGAGCGGCACGATTAATCAAAGCGGCTTTGTTAAGTTCAGGGCGGCGAAGGTCGGCGGCGAGACTACGATTAGCAAGATTATCGCGTTGGTCGAGGAGGCGTCCGCGAGCAAGGCTCCCATTGCCAAGACTGCCGATAAGGTCGCGGGAGTGTTCGTGCCCGCTGTGATTGTGATTGCGTTAATCGCGGGTATTACGTGGCTTATCAGCGGTGCAAGCGTCGAGTTCGCGTTCTCAATCGCCGTGTCTATTCTGGTGATAAGTTGTCCGTGTGCATTGGGCTTGGCGACGCCGGTTGCTATCATGGTCGGCACGGGCAAGGGCGCGGAGCATGGAATCTTAATCAAGTCGGGCGAGGCATTGGAGACTGCGCACGCGATTGATACCGTAGTTCTCGACAAGACTGGCACGTTGACTGAGGGCAAACCGTTCGTCACGGACATAATCACTTGCAACGCCGATAAGCAGACGTTGCTTGAGATTGCGGCGGCTCTCGAATCGAAGAGCGAACACCCCCTTGCGGAGGCAATTAGGAATTTGAAATTAGGAATGGGAAATGATTACAAGACGGAGAACTTTCAAGCGGTCTTTGGACGGGGCGTGCGTGCTACGATTGACGGCGTGGAGTGCGTCGCTGGCAACGAGAACTTTTTGACGGAGCTGGGCTTTAAGTTGGACGCCTTGCACGAAAAGATTTCCGCGCTTGCTGACGAGGGCAAGACTCCTTTAATCTTTGCACGCGGCGATAAAGTGCTCGGAGTGATTGCGGCGGCTGATGTCGAGAAGAAAACTTCCGCGCAGGCGGTCAAGGAGTTTGACAATCTCGGCGTTAATGTTATCATGTTGACGGGCGACAACGAACGTACAGCCCGAACGATTGCTCAGCGGGTCGGCGTGGAAAAAATTATCGCGGGCGTTCTTCCCGATAACAAAGCGCAGGAGATTGAAAAGCTTCAAGCTCAAGGACGCAAGGTAGCGATGATTGGCGACGGCATCAACGACGCTCCGGCACTGGCTAAGGCTGACTTGGGCATTGCGATTGGTGCAGGTACTGACGTTGCGATTGAGAGTGCTGGCGCGGTGCTCGTCCGAAATGATTTACTCGACGCCGTAAGCGCAATCAAACTCAGCCGCGCCGTCATGACGAACATCAAGCAGAATCTCTTCTGGGCGTTCTTCTATAACGTCATCTGCATTCCGCTAGCCGCAGGAGCGTTTTATCCGGCGTTCGGTCTCAAGCTGTCTCCAATGATTGGGGCGGCGGCAATGAGTATGTCTAGCGTGTGCGTCGTGCTCAATGCTCTGCGGCTCAGATATTTCAAGGTCGAGCGGTCGCTTGAGTTCAATGACGCGCCGCGCAGTGTTGAAGTTCACGTAGAAAATCTTCATACGGAAATTACTAAGGAGGTTAATCAAATGCAAACAACATTCAAGGTCGAAGGCATGATGTGCAAGCATTGTCAAAAGCATGTGCACGACGCATTGGCTAAGATGGACGGCGTGACGGCTGTCGAGGTCAGCTTGGAAAACAATTCGGCAACCGTCACTGCCACGAAGGATATTCCTACTGACGACTTCGCTAAGGTCATCGACGAGGCGGGCTACGAATTGATTAGGAATTGATTTTAAGTCGGTGCTGTGATAGAATTGCCAAAAACTTTTTGGGCGGGTGAGACGTTTGAACTTCGTAGCGGCATTGAACGACGTAACGGCAAAGAATTTGCAAGTGCTGGAGGAACAGATAAGACAGGCAATCTCGGACGACGAATTCATCTTCGAGGCGTGCGAGCCGTTATTCAAAGGCGGCAAGAGGTTGCGTCCGATGCTGTTCCTGTTGTGCGCGAACTCTAAAGCCGATTGCCCCGCCGAAAGAACCATGCCGCTTGCAGTTGCCCTTGAACTGATTCACACGGCTAGCCTAGTGCATGATGATATTATCGACACGTCAAAGAAGCGTCGCGGCGTCGAGACGGCGAATTCCAAATACGGCGCACAAATCGCGGTGCTCGTCGGCGATTATCTCTTTGCTAAGGCGTTCCAACTCGTCGCGGATAACAATTACGGCGCACAAGTCCAACTGATTCTCTCTAAGCTCGTCAAGGATTTGTGCATTGGCGAAATCATGCAAGACCGCTCGTTATTCGTGGTGCCGACTATGACTGAGTATTACACGCGGATTAACCTCAAGACGGCGATTTTCCTTTCAAGCTGTTGTAGGCTCGGAGCGATTGTCTCGGATATGGATAGCCGCGAAGTCGATAACCTCACGGCTTACGGCTCAAGCGTTGGACTTGCCTTCCAGATTATCGACGACCTGTTAGACTTCTTCGGCGACGAGAAAGTCACTGGCAAACCAAATGGCGGCGACCTTAAAAGCGGCGTGATAACTCTTCCGGTGATTCGTGCCCTTGAAGTCAGCGACCAGGCTTCGACCTTAAAGGCAATCGTCACTACTGGTGGAAACGTCGACGCCGCGATAAAAATCATTCAAGCTACGGACGCGGTTGACTACTGCAGGACGCGGGCGCAAGCTCACATTGAAGCGGCGCGAGTTAATCTTCCGCTTACGTTGAAGACTTCCGCCGTGCTTGCCCTAGAGCAAGTTGCTACCTTCATCGTCGACCGCACAAGATAAAAAGGAGCTGATACTATGAAACACATCAAGACAATCAATAAGCCGACCTTGCAAGCCACGTTGACTAAGGGTGGTTGCGGCGAATGTCAAGCCTCATGCCAGAGTGCGTGCAAGACTAGTTGCACTGTCGGCAATCAAGTCTGCGAACGTCAAAAGAAATAATCGACAAGTTTTCTCCTCGACAAGGCGTCGGGGATTTTTTTATTTATCAATCGCTTAGTAGACAGTCGAAAGGTTTTTGTTTATAATTCGCGCAGCGTGAATTCTAACTTCAGACAAATGGAGGGGTCTTAATGAAAAGTTCTAACAAGCCTATCTACGTCATCGGGCACAGGAATCCAGATACCGATTCGATTTGCTCGGCGATAGGTTATTCGCACCTCAAGCAAGCTCGCGGCGTTAATGCCGTGCCCGCTCGTTGCGGCAAGATTAATAACGAGACTAAGTACGCATTGGAATATTTTAAAGTCGACCAGCCGTTGCTCTTAACCGATTTATATCCGCGTGTCAAAGACGTTGCGCTTGAGTGCAAGACAGTCGTCCGTCAGCACGATACGTTGCGGCACCTCGGCGAAGTCATGCGCAAGAGTGAATTGCAATCCGTGCCCGTCACGGATTCGGGCGGCGAACTCGTCGGCATTGTCACGGTTAGCGACCTTGCTAAGCGTTACTTCCTTGAACTCGGACTTCAAAGCCTGGTTGAAATGCGCGTCCGCTATCGTGACATCATTCAAGCCACGGAGGCTAAGGTTCTTGTCAGCGGCGACGAAAACCAACTCATCGAAGGCAACATTATCATTGCATCAGGCTCAGCGTTCTCAACAGTCAGCATTCTCAACAAGAAAGACATCGTGCTTGTCGGCGACAGGAGCGCGGAGACTTTGCTTAAGTTCCTCGAATGCGGCATATCCTGTCTTGTCGTCACGCAGAACAGCCGCATTGCCCCCGAAGTGTTGGAGGAGGCAGGTAAGCGCGGAGTCTTCGTCCTGTTGACGCCCTATGATACTTACACCGTCGGACGCTTAATCAATCAGTGCGTGCCTATTCGTCGTATCATGAAGTCCGACCCTGTTTGCTTCCGACCAATGGACTTGCTAAGCGACATTAAAGGAATCATGGACGAGCACCGCTACCGCTCTTATCCCGTCGTGGAGAACGGTAAGCTTGTCGGGCTGGTCAGTGCAGATGAGATTATGCTCCCCGAACGCGAAAAGGTTATACTCGTCGACCACAACGAACGCGGGCAAGCTGTCGAAGGCATTGAGGAAGCTAAGATTGTTGAGATTATCGACCACCACAGGCTTGGCGGCGTTCAGACCTCCGAGCCGATTTACATTCATCAAGAGCCAGTCGGTTGCACGTGTACGATTGTCGCGAACATGCATTGGCATCAAGATGTTGAAATCCCGCCGTCAATCGCCGGACTTCTCTTAAGCGCGATTATCTCCGATACTGTGCTGTTCAAGTCGCCGACGTGCACGCCTTACGATAAAAAGACTGCCGAGAAACTCGCGGCTATTGCGGGCGTCGACCTAAAGGAATACGGCTTGGCAATGCTGAGAGCCGGCGCGGGCATTGGCGACAAGACTCCCGCTGAGATTGCTAAGAACGACCTCAAGGAGTTCAAGATTGGTGATTATCGGATTATCGTCAGTCAAATCTCCGTCATGGATCCCAAAGAGATTCTCGACATTGAAGACCAGTTGATTGACTTCATGAAGGAGAACATTGAGCGGGAGGGATTTGATATGCATTTGCTCATGGCTACGGATATACTAGAAGAGGCAACGTATCTGCTCTATGTCGGCTCGCCGAGAACGTTGATTGGTGAAGCCTTCCACAAAGACACGAGCGGCAATCATATCTATCTGCCAGGCGTGATGTCGCGCAAAAAACAGTGCATACCCCCACTTAGTGAAGCAGTCAAACGCATTAAGAACTAAAAACGTTCAATCGCATAAAAAAATTTCCCTCTGCAAAGCGCGGAGGGTTTTTTCTTTTATTGACGGAAAAGCTCCGCAGTGCTAGGATTGAATCGCTAATCAAAATCAATCACACGGCAGAGCCTTCCTAAGTTTTTGAAAGTCTAGCACGCTCGCGCCGTGAAGTCAAACAGAAAGGCGGGAGCTTTTATGAAAGTCTACGGAGTAGTTTATCTTGTTTGGAACATGGTCAACGGGAGGCGTTACGTCGGACAGACGACGAGAAAGGTCGAAGAACGCTTCAAAGAACATGCATGTGGCAAAAAATATCTCATCGGCAAAGCGATTCGCAAATACGGCAAGGAGAATTTCCGTTACGGCGTCATCAAAAGTTGCGCGTCAAAAGAGGAACTCAATGCGCAAGAAATTTATTTTATTGCTGCGCTCCATTGCAAAGCACCTTACGGATACAACTGCACGGACGGTGGCGAATGTGGTAACGGACGTATTATTTTGAAAGAAATGCGAGATAATATGTCGGCGGCTCAAATCAAACGTTTCAAAGACCCTAACGAACATACTAAAATTTCTTTAGCACTCAGCGGAGCAAAACATCCCAATTTTGGTAAGCATCGTACAGATGAATCGCGAGCTAAAATGAGTGAATCAAAAATAGGACATGAAGTATCTGATAGAACACGATTAAAAATTTCTAAAGCCTTTCGCAAGACGAGCCCTTACAAAAACTTGATTACCGAATTGGACGCACATAAGCTTTCATATGCCGCGCTCGCTAAGCTTATGGATTTCTCGCAAGCAAGCGTTTCACGTAAAGTAAGCGGCATACGCAAATTCACAGACGCGGAAAAGGCGAAGCTCGAAGAGATTTTCGGAAAGAGCGCGGAATATCTTCTTGAGCGCACAGAGCTTTAACGATGTGTTGCCTTAGACGATGATACGCGATAAAATTGCTGAAAACTTTATCGGAGGTAAGGTCAATGGCAAGACTATTTGGTACGGACGGCGTGCGCGGTGAGGCGAATACTAAATTGCCGCCGGAGTTGGCATATCGTATGGGCAGGGCGGCGACGATTTACTTTGGTCAACACTCGGAGGGCACGCCGCAAATTTTAATCGGACGTGACACGCGCATATCAGGCGAGATGTTGGAGGCGGCATTAGTCGCGGGCATATGCTCGGCGGGCGGCAATGCAATCCTTGCGGGCGTGATTCCTACTCCGGCTGTCGCTTACCTTGCAAGGAAACTTCACGCGGCGGCAGGCATTGTAATCAGCGCGTCGCACAATCCCTTCCAGGACAACGGGATAAAGTTCTTCGGCGGCGACGGCTATAAGCTCCCCGATAAGGTTGAGGACGAGATTGAACAGATTGTCCGCGACATTGACGGCGGCAAAGACTTTGCGCGACCGACTGGCGAGGGCGTCGGGCACATTGAGTATCGGCAGAACCTGTTGGAAGATTATATAAGCTTCGTCATGAACACGACTAGCGAACGATTCGACGGCATGAAGATTGTCCTTGACTGTGCTAACGGCGCGGCGTATCGTGCAATGCCCACGGTATTGGAGCGGCTTGGCGCAGAGCTTATCCTTATCGGCAATAAACCCAACGGCGTTAACATCAACGACTACTGCGGCTCAACGCACATGGAAAACTTGCGGCTGACGGTGCTAAGGAATCACGCGGCGATTGGCATTGCTCATGACGGCGACGCTGACAGGTGTCTTTGCATTGACGAACGCGGCGAGGTTATTGACGGCGACCACATCATGATTATCTGTGCTAAGCTTATGCTTGCAGTCGGTGCCCTGCCGGATAAAACTGTCGTGGCGACGGTCATGAGTAATATCGGCTTTCGTCAGGCGGTCAAGGAACTGGGCTTGAGTTGCGAGATAACCAAAGTCGGCGACAGATACGTTTTGGAAAACATGTTGGCTAATGGTCACAGGCTCGGCGGCGAACAGTCCGGGCACATAATCTTTCCAGACTATTCGACGACGGGTGACGGCTTGATTACCGCCTTGCAAGTCCTAACTGCTATGAAGAAGTTCAACGCTACGGCTAGCAAGCTCAACGGCTTGATGACGACTTATCCGCAAGTGCTGTTGAATGTTCGCGTTAAAGACAAGGACGCTTGCCAAAACTCTTCGGCAGTCAAGTTGGCGATTGCTGAGGGCGAGACTGAACTTGGCACGAGCGGCAGGATTTTAGTTAGGGCGTCGGGCACTGAACCTTTGATTCGTGTCATGGCTGAAGGCCCGGATAAGAATCAGCTTAACCGAATCTGCAACAAGATTGCCGCCGAGGTTGAAAAAGTTGCCAATGATTGACGGCGCGATAATCCTAGCAAGCTTTGGTTCGGCGGACGACTCGATAAGGGCTAATATCTTCGACAGGCTAGCGGCGGAGATTAAAGAACACTTCCCGACGTTAGAGGTGCGGCAAGCCTTCACGTCAAACTTTATGATTGGCAAACTGGCACGTCGCGGAGTCTTTATCAGCACGCCCGCCGAAGAGGTTGCAAAGCTCCGCGCAGAAGGTTTCAGACGGATAATCATCTTGCCGACGCACTTAACAGCAGGTGAAGAGTTCGACAACAAGATAAAGCCTTGCGCGGCTGAGGACGTTGAAATCATTTCGCCGTTGATGAGTGAACCGCTCGACGAAAAAATTTTAGCGACGATATTTGAATGCTTTAAGCCGATGCCCGACGAGGATTTGATATTGGTTGGGCACGGTTCACCGCACAGGCACAATCCCATTTACGAGAGACTGCAACGCTTGACGGGCAAGGGGATTCATATCGGCGTAATCGAGGAGACGGACACTCCGAACTTTGCAGACGTTGTAAGGCGGCTGAAGACTTCCCACGCAGAAAATCTTTTGCTAGCTCCGCTCCTGTTCAATGGCGGCATGCACGTCGACAGGGATATTGCGGGTGATTGGTTTGACAAATTAAGCTTGCTGGGTTATAAAGTTCGTGTGATTCGGGACGGGCTTGGCTCGTTTGAAAGGTTTCGTGCTCTTTACGTAAAGAATTTGGAGGAGAGGATAGGCATTGAAGGTTGTAATCTTGGCGGGCGGCTTCGGCACGCGAATAAGTGAGGAGTCGCAACTTATCCCAAAGCCGATGATTGAGATTGGCGGCAAGCCGATGCTCTGGCACATCATGAAGGAGTATTCGCACTTCGGCTACAATGAGTTCATCATCTGTGCGGGCTATAAGCAACACGTCATAAAGAGTTACTTTGCAGACTACACGCTTCACAATAGCGACGTGACTTTTGATTTTCAAGGAGAGAATCGGATTCGCGTGCACAACAATTTTTCCGAGCCATGGAAAGTTACGGTCGTCGATACTGGCTACGATAGCTTGACAGGTAAACGCATAAAGCTGATTCAGCCTTATATCGACGACGAAAACTTTTTCCTGACTTATGGCGACGGCGTCTCGGACGTGAACATTAACAAGCTTTTGAAGTTTCACGAGGCGCACGGCAAGATTTGTACGATAACTGCCATCAAGCCCGATAGTCGCTTTGGCTATATCGACTTTGACGGCGACAAGGTGCTTGCCTTCCGCGAGAAGAGTAAAGAGGATGTCGGCTGGATTAACGGAGGCTATATGGTCTTGAATGCGAAGGTGTTCGATTATCTTGACGGCAACTTCATGCTTGAGCAGGAGCCAATGAGAAAGTTGACTGCGGCGGGCGAGGTCATGGCTTATCGGCACGAGGGCTTTTGGCAGTGTATGGACACCCTCCGCGACAAGAATAAATTGGAGGAGCTTTGGCAGAAGGGTGCTCCATGGAAGATTTGGAATTGAGGTTGGTGAGCTTATGACTGATAAAAGATTCTGGCGCGGCAAAAAAGTTTTCGTGACGGGGCACACGGGCTTTAAGGGCGCGTGGCTGACGTTTATCTTAAATGTGTTCGGCGCACAGGTCACGGGCTATTCTCTGGAGCCGCCGACTAAGCCGAGCCTCTTTGAACTGCTTGGGCTGGACAAGGAAATTAATTCGGTAATCGGCGACGTTCGAGCCTTCGACAGGCTAAAGAAAACCTTCGACGCGAGTCGTCCTGAAATCGTCATTCATATGGCAGCGCAACCGCTCGTTATCGAAGGCTATAAAAATCCTGCGGTTACCTACGCAACTAACGTTATGGGCACGGTAAATATTCTGGAGTGCGTGCGGCAGAGTTCGACGGTTAAATCTTTCCTGAACGTCACGACGGACAAGGTTTATCGCAACAACGAATGGGCTTGGGGCTATCGAGAGGCGGACACGCTTGACGGCATCGACCCCTACTCGAACAGCAAGAGTTGCGCCGAACTGGTGACGGCTTGTTATCGGCGGAGCTTTGATAAGATTGCGGCGGCAATTTCAACAGCGCGTGCGGGCAACGTCATCGGCGGCGGAGACTTCGCGGACTTTAGGATTGTGCCTGATTGCGTGCGTGCCGCTCTTGCTAAGGAGAAAATCAAAGTTCGCAACCCAAATTCCATTCGACCTTATCAGCACGTTTTGGAACCGCTCTTTGCTTACATGATGATTGCCGAGGCTCAATACGCTGATAAAACTTTCGCGGATTGCTATAACGTCGGACCAGACGAAAGCGATTGCGTGACGACGGGCGAGCTTGTTAAAATCTTTTGCGAGTGTTGGGGCGAGGACTTGACGTGGGAAAGTTCAGCGGTCAATCTTGCTAAGGAGGCGAACTTCCTCAAGTTGGATTGCTCAAAGATAAAAACCGTGTTCGATTGGAAGCCGCGTTGGAATGTCGCACGGGCGATAGAAGAGGTCGTCGAGTGGACAAAAGTTTATCAGGCGGGCGGAGACCTTTCCGCTTACATGGCGCGGCAGATAAATGACTTTGGAGGACTTAAGTCATGACTGAAGCTGAGATGAGAGAAAAAATTTTGGGCATGGTGCGTGAGTACTGCGACACCTTCCACAACAAGAAGAAAGACTTCAAGGCGGGCGACAGAATCCCTTATGCCTCCCGCGTTTATGACGGCGACGAGATGACTAATCTTGTTGACAGTGCGCTTGACTTTTGGCTGACGGCGGGACGCTACGTTGACGAGTTCGAGAAAAGTTTTGCGGCTTATCTGGGCGTCAAGTTCTGTTCGGTCGTTAATTCGGGTTCGTCGGCTAACTTAGTTGCGTTTATGGCGTTGACTTCTCCGACTCTTGGCGAACGTCAAATCAAACGCGGCGACGAGGTTATAACCGTTGCGGCGGGCTTCCCTACGACCGTTTCTCCGATTATCCAATACGGCGCAATTCCCGTCTTCGTCGACGTGACAATCCCGCAATACAATATCGACGTGACGAAGTTGGAAGCAGCTCTTTCTGACAAGACTAAGGCGGTTATGATTGCTCACACGCTCGGCAATCCGTTTGACTTAAAAGCCGTCAAGGATTTCTGCGACCGTCATAACCTCTGGCTCGTCGAGGACAACTGCGACGCACTCGGCGCGACTTACACAATCGACGGGCAGGAAAAGTTCACGGGGACAATCGGCGACATCGGCACTTCGAGTTTTTATCCCGCACATCATCTGACTATGGGCGAAGGCGGCGCAGTCTACACGAACAATCCCAAGCTCCATAAGCTGATTCGTTCCTTCCGCGATTGGGGGCGCGATTGCATTTGTCCGCCCGGCAAAGATAATTTCTGTGGTCATCGTTTCGACGGCAAACGCGGCGACCTTCCGCAGGGCTACGACCATAAATACGTTTACTCGCACTTCGGCTACAACCTCAAGATAACGGATATGCAAGCGGCTGTTGGTTGTGCCCAGCTAAAGAAGTTGCCCACGTTCGTCGAGCGTCGCCGCCACAACTTTAATCGTTTGCATGAAGGCTTGCGCGACCTGCAAGATAAACTTATTCTGCCCGTGCCCTGCGAAAATTCTCGTCCAAGTTGGTTTGGCTTTCTGCTGACTGCTAAGTGGGGGGGGGTATCAAGGAATCTAGTTGTCAAGCAGCTTGAGGCAAACGGCATCCAGACGCGTATGCTTTTCTCCGGCAATCTGATTAAGCACCCTTGCTTTGACGAGATGCGGGCGAGCGGCACGGGTTATCGCGTCGTCGGCAGCTTAGATAACACTGATAGAATCATGCGCGATACGTTTTGGATTGGCGTTTATCCTGGCATGACTGACGCGCAGATTGATTACATGATTGAAAAAATTCGTGAGGCGGTTAAATAAGCTATCGCCTTGCGGAAAGAAATTGCGAGGCGATAAGATGAGTATCTTTAAAAAAATTACGACGCCGCTTGAGGGTTGCTTTGAATTGCAGTCGATAGTTCGCGGCGACAATCGCGGCTCGTTCATTAAGACTTTCCACAACGAAGCCTTTGCTGAACTTGGAGTGGCGGCTGAATGGAAGGAAGAATATTATTCCACGTCGATAAAAGATGTTTTGCGCGGACTTCACTTCCAGACACCGCCTGACGACCACGATAAGCTTGTTTATTGTCCGTCGGGCAAGGTCATGGATGTTGCCGTTGACTTACGCAAGAACTCGGCGACTTTCGGCAAGCACACGACTTGTATCTTGGAGGGCGGCAAGGGCAATATGATGTACCTGCCCAAAGGTTTTGCGCACGGTTTCTTGACGTTGAGTGAGCGGGCGATTATCGTATGCAAGACGACAACGGTTTATTCGCCAGAGAATGATAAAGGCATTCTTTGGAGCTCATGCGATATCGATTGGCAATGCAATGAGCCGATTCTCTCTGATAAAGACAAGAATCACCCGACGCTTGCCGAATTCGATTCGCCGTTTTGAAAGGAGACGCGATGAATAAATTTAAGAAGATAGAGACTCCGCTTGAGGGTTGCTTTGAACTCTTGCCGCTTGAGTGCGACGGTATCATTAGGAACTTTGACGCCGCCGCCTTCGAGGCAATGGGACTAGCGACGGACTTTAAGGAAGAATACTTTTCCACGTCGATAAAAAATGTTCTGCGCGGAATGCATTTCCAGACGCCGCCCGCCGACCACGTCAAGCTTGTCACTTGCCTTGAGGGCGCGGTTAAAGATGTCGTCGTTGACTTGCGCAAGAGTTCGGCGACTTTCGGCAAGCACTGCGCCTTTGAACTGTCCGCCGAGAAAGCCAACATGCTCTATATCCCGAGAGGATTGGCGCACGGTTTTTTGACATTGAGCGAACGGGCAATCATGCTTTATAACGTCACGAGCGTTTATTCTCCAGAAAACGACAAGGGAATCCTTTGGAGTTCGTGCGGTATCGATTGGCAATGCGACGCGCCGATTATTTCCGCCCGCGACCAAAGCCACCCGACGCTTGCCGAGTTCGATTCGCCGTTCTGAAGGAGGGCTTGCAATGAAAATTTTAATGACGGGTATCACGGGCTTTATTGGGCACCACTTAGGCGAACGGCTTGTAAATGACGGGCACGAGGTTTACGCGATTGTTCGCCCGACTTCCAAAATCGACGAGCTAAGCGATAACCTCCGCCGCAATGTTCAATTCCACGTCTACGACAAGGATAACACTGTTCTTGACATCATAACCGACCTTTGCATTGACGACCGCCGCCCCGACATTGTTTATCACTTGGCAACGAACTTTATGAACGTCCACCGCTTCGAGGACATTCAAGATTTGATTCAGAGCAATGTAACCTTCGGCACGGAACTACTTGATGCTATGGTTGCCAACAACGTCTATAACTTCGTCAACGTCGGCACGATGTATCAGCACTTTGAAGACGCCGACTATAGCCCCATTAACCTTTACGCGGCAACTAAGGAATGCTTCGAGGGCATTATCAAATACTACGCTGAGGTTCGCAACTTGAAATGCATTGCGCTTCACCTGTTCGACACTTACGGAGTTGATGACAATCGCCCGAAACTTTTTAGCTTGCTTAGGAAGATTGCTGACAACGGTGAGACATTGAAGATGTCGCCGGGCGGTCAGTTGATTGACATTGTTTATATTGACGACATAATCGAGGCGTTTATAATTGCGGGCAAGCTGTTGGCGGCGTGCAAGTATGACTACTGCGACACTTACGGCGTATCGTCGACGAAACCAATTCCCTTGCGCGAGGTCGTGAAAATCTTTGAAAGCGTATCGGGCAAGAAACTTTCAATCGAGTGGGGCGGCAGACCTTATCGGGCGCGTGAAATCATGGTGCCTTGGAAGTCTTACAAACTCTTGCCAGGCTGGTCGCCGAAGGTCTCCTTGCAAGAGGGCATAAAAAAATTCTTGGGAGTGTGATTTAAATGGCAGATGATGAAGGCAACGTCCGCGAGATGACACGCACGGAGAAAACTTTCTTTAACGGCGTGACGATTGACGCAGACTCGGCGGAGGGTCGCTCAGAGGAAACTTATCGTCAGCAACGCAATTATGACACGCGCAGGACTTACATAAGCTTCGGCGGCTCGAATATCTTCACGCGGGCGATTGGCTCGTTTATTCGGGCTGTGCTCGGCGGCAATCGTCTTGCACAAGTCGCCGCCATGTTAATCGGGCTTGCCTTTGCCGCGCTGATGATTTTTGTCGCCCTTCCGATTATCTTTGTCATGTTGGCGATTGGTTTGGTAATTTTCGCCTTGCTTAACAACTTCAGGTGACAGCATGGAAAAATTTTTTATTAACGGCATGACGCTTGACGTTGAGATTGCAAAAAGTTTTCTAAGTCGCCTGCGCGGGCTGATGATGCGTCGTAAACTGCCTGAAGGTCGCGGATTGTTGCTTGCGCCGTGCAATAGTATCCATATGCTGTTCATGCGCTTTGCTATCGACGTTGTTTATCTCGATGAAGACTTCCGCATAAAAAAAATTGCCCGCGACGTAATGCCGTGGCTCGG
>JAFWCT010000013.1 GCA_017534385.1 Selenomonadaceae bacterium | reverse complement strand
CGCATGTTCGACGACCATAACGCTTGCATTCGGCACATCGACGCCAACTTCAATAACCGTCGTCGACACCAGCAATTTAGTTTTGCCGTCGCGGAAATTTTCCATAATCTCATCTTTATCATGCGGTCTCATCTTGCCGTGAAGGAGTGCGCAAGGTATATCACGGAAAATTCCATTGCTTAGGGTGTCGAAAATCTCTTCCGCCGATTCAATGTGCGCTAACATTTCGGATTCGCTGTGTTCAATCAACGGGCACACCACATAAGCTTGACGACCCGCCAAAATCTCGGTTCGGACGAATTCATAAACTTTTTTGCGGCTACGAATGCTTTTTGCCTCAGTTTTAATCGGTTTTCGACCAGGCGGCAGTTCTTTTATCAACGAAACGTCCAAATCGCCATAAACTGTAAGCGTCATTGTGCGCGGGATTGGCGTTGCGGTCATTACGAGCATATCGGGCACGATTTCTGCTTTTTTTTCGAGTTCAGAGCGTTGATTGACGCCGAAACGGTGTTGTTCGTCCGTGACAACCAATCCTAGCCGCGCAAAATTGACGCCTTCTTGAATTAATGCGTGCGTTCCGATGATTATATCCAATTCGTGTTCGGAAATTTGCCGGTAGATTTCGTCTTTTAATTTTTTGGAACGTGTGACTTTCGCGCTGAGCAATCCTATGCGAATTCCTAAATCATTGAGCAACGCGGAAAATTTTTCGTAGTGTTGAACGGCTAAAATTTCCGTCGGAGCCATGAATGCGCCTTGAAAACCGCTTTGAACGGTCTTAACCAGTGCCAAAAGTGCTACGGCGGTCTTTCCGGAGCCAACGTCCCCTTGAATTAGTCTTCGCATTGGCAATTTGCTTTCCATATCCTTTGAAACGGCGCGGAAAACTTTTTTTTGGTCGCCGGTGAGTTCAAAAGGCAATTTTTTTAGCGCGGATTTGACTAATTCACCGTTTTTCTTGTGACTTATGCCTAATCGTTCGTCTTGAGTCTGTTTTTTTATCAACATAAGCCCGCATTGAATCAAAAATAGTTCGTCGAAGGCTAAACGCCGCCTTGCCTGGTCTAATTCGATAAAATCTTTTGGGAAATGGACTGCTCGCATTGCTTTATCGAGTGAAATTAGCTGTTGAGCCTGTAAAATTTCTTGCGGAAGGATTTCTTTAAGCGTTGGCATTGAATTTAGGAGATTTTTAATTGCTTTGCGCAAAACGCCCTGACTTATGGCGGCGGTTGAAGGATAAATCGGAGTAATTCCGAGTTCAGGTTCCTCATCGTCGTCTAATATCGTAAAATTTTGGATTTGATTGACGCAAAGCCCATGCGACCATGAATCATACTTTGCTTTGCCGATAATAAGCAATCTCATGCCTTCGCGAAGCTTATTTAGCAAATATTTTTGATTAAACCACGTCAATTTGATATAACCGGTGTCATCTTCGAGAATTGCGTTAATAATTGTCAATCCGCGTGCCTCTCGTGACGTGATATTATAAATTTCGCCGATGATTACGACGGTTTCGCCCTCTAAAACGTCGCAAATATCGGTTAAGCTGCTGTGATTCTCATAAGTTCGCGGATAATGGGTTAGAAGGTCGTATTTCGTAAAAATATTTAATTTTTCGAGCAGAGCAGCCCTTCTAGGCCCCACGCCCTTAACATACATGACTTCATCGGTTAATTTAAATTCAAAGCCCACTGGTCATCCTCCTTATCGGAAAAATAATTTCATCGCCCGCCGCGTTCGTGAAAGTATCAGCCGTCACGTTGAAGACTTCGCCGAGCGTCCGAGCCGTCAAAATTTCTATCGGGTCGCCCGCCGCATAAATCTTCTTGTCTTTGATAATTAACACGTCGTCGCTATAAAGTCGGGCGTGGTTTATATCGTGCAAGACCATGATAATTGTCGTGGCGAAGCGTCGGTTCACGTCGGAAATTATATCCATGACCTCTAATTGATGAGAAATATCCAAATAAGTGGTTGGCTCGTCGAGTAAAAGTATTTTTGGACGTTGAGCGAGCGTCATAGCGAGCCAAGCGCGTTGCCGTTCGCCGCCCGATAACGAGATGACTTGCCGCGATTCAAAGTCCGTGAGCCTGGTGAGTTCGAGAGCCTCTTTAATCGCCGCGTCGTCTTCGGAGGAATTTCCGCCGAAAAATTTTCTATGCGGGAAGCGACCGAAGGAAATTAGCTGTTTAACGGTTGTATCGTGGGGCGCGTTGCGTTCTTGGGGGAGGATTGCCATAATTCGCGCTAAATTGTTCCTGCCGAACGTGCGAATGTCAATTCCGTCGATTTTTACGTTGCCGGAGAAATTTTTAATAAGCAAACACAAGACTTTAAGGAGCGTAGACTTACCCGCGCCATTCGGACCGATAATCGCCGTTTTCTTGCCCGAAAAAAAATTACAGCTCACATTTCGGAGAATTTCTTTGCCGCCGAGCCTTACGGAAATATTTTCAGCTGTCAAGTTCATAGTTCACGCCTCAACAAGTATAAAAAAAACGGCGCACCGAGCATCGCCATTAAAATTCCTACGGGCAATTCAGTCGGCGCGAAGATTGTTCGGGCGAAAGTGTCGCTTATCGTGACGACTGCCGCTCCCAATAACGCCGCGCCAGGCAATAACAGCCGATAATCCGAGCCGAGTATCAATCTTGCTGTGTGCGGGACGATTAATCCGACGAAACCTAATAAACCGACGACACAGACAGCTGACGCCGCTAATAATGCCGCAATCGCCGTTAAGATTGTCCGCACGAGATTGACGCGCAAGCCTAAGCCCGTTGCAACCTCGTCGCCCAACTGCAGAACGTTCAAATGCCGCGCCGCTAAGAAAGTTGCTATCGTGCCCGCGATTGAATACGGCAATAAAATTTCGACGTGTTGCCAGCTCCGAGCCGATAAGCCGCCGACCATCCAAAGTAACGCGCCATGAACTTTATCGCTGTAGAAGATTAGCAAAGCCGATATGCCCGCGCCGAGGAACGCACTGACTGCCACGCCCGCTAAGATTACTCTGATTGGTCTTATGCCGTCCTTCCACGCCAAAAGATAAATCAGCGATGCCGCCAGCATTGCCCCGACGAATGCCGCCGGTGTCATCAATGCGCCCGCGTCGTCAGCAACCATCATGACGAATATCCCGAACAGCCCCGCACCCGATGATATGCCGATTATGTGCGGGTCAGCTAGCGGATTCTTCATGACAGCTTGGAGGATTGCTCCCGACAGCGACAAGTTCACGCCGACGAGTACTGCGACGATTGTTCGGGGCAAGCGGATATTCTCCAGTATCTGCCGCTTAGTTTCGTCCTCGACGCCGAATAAAACTTGCGCGGGCGATATGTCGACTGAACCATTAATTAAGCTCAAAAAAAATCCCGCGACAGTCGCCGCGAAGATTAAAGATATTTTTATGGTCTTCATGCCTTGAGAGCCGCTAAGGTTTTGTTCAAGCTCGTTATGTCTTCGACGTTGAGGCTACGGATTGTCTTATCGATACGCCGATTGAAGCCGCAAAGGGTCTTGCCGGGTCCGCACTCAATAAAAGTATCCGCGCCGAAAGTTTTCATTGCCTCCACGCACGCAATCCATTTAACAGGATTATCCGCCTGCGCCACGAGGTTGCGTTTAATATCGTCCGCTGAAGTCTCAAGCTTGCCGGTGAAGTTCGATGCAATGGGAAACGCCGCGTCCGTGACTTCGACCTTATCGAGTTCAGCCGCGAGCTTTTGAGCCGCCGGAGCCATCAACGCACTATGGAAGGGCGCACTAACCGGAAGGATAACAGCTTTCTTTGCGCCAGCCGCCTTGAGTTTGTCGACAGCCGATTCAACGCCCGAAGTCTTGCCCGCGATGACCGTTTGACCTGGGCAGTTGAAGTTGACCGCTTGCACCTCGTCGACCTCCGCGCAGATTTTTATAATCGTGTCGTCATCAAGCCCGATAATCGCCGCCATAGCACCTTCGCCGACGGGAACAGCCTCTTGCATGAACTGCCCGCGCTTATGGACGAGAACAACCGCATCGCTGAACTTAATCGAACCCGCCGCCACTAATGCAGAGTATTCGCCGAGACTGTGACCGCCCGCAATGTTCGCCGTGATTCCTTCCGCCCTAAGCAACTCGCTGACAATGACGCTTACGACTAAAATCGCGGGCTGAGTGTTCGCCGTCAACTTCAAGTCGTCTTCCGAGCCTTCAAAGCACATGCGCTTAATCGAGTAGCCTAAAGCGTCGTCCGCCTCGTCGAAGAGTTTCCTTGCCGCGTCGAAGTTGTCGTAGAAGTCCTTGCCCATGCCGACTGCTTGCGCGCCTTGTCCGGGGAAAATAAAAGCCGTCTTCATATCATCAGCTCCACTTGCTCTGAACGTTGCCAACAACGCCGCCGATACCGTTTACAATGTCGTCTATGATTTCCTTAACAGGCTTAATGTCGTCAAGCATACCGGAGATTTGCCCAATCATAACCGAGCCATTCTCCACGTCGCCGCCATGTGTCGCCTTATGAAGTGCACCTTCGCCGAGTTTTTCAAGCTCCTCGATCGACGCGCCGTTTGCTTCCATTTCAAGATAAGTCCGCGTGAGTTTATTAGCCAAGACTCTGACGGGGTGACCTGTAGTCCTGCCAGTGACAACCGTCGACCTGTCCTTAGCCTTGAGCACGAGATTTTTATAATTCGGGTGGGCAATGCATTCCTTGCTGAGGACAAAGCGTGTACCCATTTGAATTGCGCTTGCTCCGAGTGCGAACGCCGCGACGATACCCCGCGAATCAGCGAAGCCTCCCGCCGCGATAACGGGAACATCAACCGCGTCGACGACCTGCGGGACAAGTGCCATCGTGGTAATCTCTCCGATATGTCCGCCCGATTCGCAACCTTCAGCAATAACAGCGTCCGCGCCGCCTTTGACCAGACGTTTAGCAAGTGCCACGCTAGCAACGACTGGAATGACTTTCGAGCCAATCTCCTTGAGTGCGGGAACGTATTCGCCAGGATTGCCCGCGCCCGTCGTCACGACTGGTACGCGTTCTTCGACCATGAGCCGCATAACCTCTTTGACGAACGGCGACATTAACATTACGTTTACGCCGAACGGTTTATCAGTCCAAGCTTTGCACTTCTGAATTTCCTTATGCAAAACATCGGGGGGCATGTGTCCCGCGCCGATAAGTCCTAAGCCGCCCGCGTTCGATACCGCTGAGGCAAGCTCTGCAGTCCCTATCCACGCCATGCCGCCTTGAAATATCGGATACTTGATG
>JAFWCT010000046.1 GCA_017534385.1 Selenomonadaceae bacterium | reverse complement strand
CAGCGGCATAACAGGAGACCTCAACCTCACGATGGATACCGCCTACATAGACAGCGAAGAATATGTACCCGGCACGACAATGTGGATAAACGGCGTTTACTCGCTCAAAGGCGGCGCAGGCAATACGACAATCACCGGCTCTAAACTGGACGACACGATTATTAGCGGCACGGGCAAGACGACAATCGACGCGGGCGACGGCGACGATTACATTATCAACAGCAGGGCAGAAAATATTCTTAGCGGCTCCGACGGCAACGATACCATTTCTAACGACGGCTCCAACGTCAGCATAAACGCGGGCGACGGCGACGATTACATTATCAACAGCGGGGCAGGAAATATTCTTCGCGGCAACGCTGGCAACGATACCATTTCTAACGACGGTGATAACTTATCAATCAACGGCGGCGCGGGCAGTGACTCCATTGTAAACACCGGCGACAACGTTTCAATCAACGCGGGCGACGGCGACGATTTAATCACCAATACTGGAGAAAATGTCCTGTTCAAATATTATTCAACTGGCGGCAATTATTCAATCGTAGGATTCGATTCGACTTCCACGCTTTCAATCGCCAGTGAATATTCATCTTCCGTAAGCGGCAACGATTTAATCGTCACGGTCGGCGACAGCAAGATTACTTTGATAGACGCGGCAAGTTTATCATCAGCTAACATTGAGTCTACTGACCTAAGTCCCTCTGAACAGTTGACTGAAACGATTTTGAAACGCACGGCATTGGGTTATCCCGCGATGGCGGCGAGGGCCTTCTCACCAGACGCAAAGTTTGGCGACGAGCCGACCAATTACGCCGAAAAAGAAGATTGGAATATCACCTCTACGGACGATCTGGAACTCCATGCCGTTCACTACACGCCAGAAAATTCCAATGACAAATGGGTTGTGCTGGTTCACGGCTACGGGAACAATCACAAGGCTATGTATCTTTACGCAACTTCTTATCTTGAAAACGGCTACAACGTCTTGATGATTGACCAACGCGCCGCAGGTGAATCTGAAGGCACATGGTTGACGATGGGCGGGGCTGAAAGTAAAGACGTTGCCCTTTGGACGCAGGAAATTGCCCGCAGAAATTCAAACGCCAAGATAACGTTGCACGGCGTGTCAATGGGTTCAGCAACTGCAATGCTCGCCGCTTCCCGTTCCGATGCTACAAATGTAGTTGCACTCATTGAAGATTGCGGCTATACCAGTGCTATGGAAGTGTTCTACTTGCTCAACGGTGCCTACGTTGGAGCACCCACCGAAGTTATTGCGGGGATGGATGAAGTCGCCGAAGAATTTACCGGGCATTATATTTCGGAAGCTGCTCCGATTGACTCAATCTCTTCCGCAAAGATGCCGACGCTGTTTATTTCGGGTGACGCCGATACGGTTGTTCCGGTAAGTATGCTCAGCGAACTTTATGACGCATCGGGCGCAGAAGTCAAAGAAAAATTTATCGTCAAAGACGCACCGCACGCGCTTGCCGGCTTGAATGATTCCATAGGGTACAACAACGCTGTGTTCAGATTCATTGCCGAAGCCAACGGCGAAGGTTGGGACACTACCAACATAACCGACAACATTTCTTTGCGCGGAACCAAATACAATGACACGATTGCAAACTACGGCTCCAACGTCACGATTCAAGCTCAAGACGGCGACGATTCCATTTCTAATTTCGGCGACAACGTATCAATCGACGCGGGTAAAGGCGACGATTTAATTTCTTTGAGTGGAGGCTCGGTTCTCGTCCAATACGCGGAGGGCGACGGCAACGATACTATCATAGGTTTTGATTCAAACTCCACACTTTCAATCGGCGACAATGTATATTCAACGCAACTAAGCGGCGACGATTTAATTATCACAATCGGCGAAAGCAAACTTACTTTGGTTGACGCCGCTAATTTATCCGACCCAAACATTGAATCGACTAATGAAGTTGTGATGCTGGTTGAAGCGATTTTGAAACGCACGGCGGCAGGTTATCCCTTAGCGTCAGGAATACTTCTCAACCCAGAAGAACTTGTTGGCGAAGAGCCGACCAATTACGCCGAAAAAGAAGATTGGAGTATCACTTCTGCGGACAATCTGGAACTGTATGGCGTTCATTACGCGCCAGAAAATTCCAATGACAAATGGGTCGTGCTGGTTCACGGCTACGGATTGAAGTACGAATCCATGTATCCTTTCGCGACTTTTTATCTTGAAAACGGCTACAACGTTTTGATGATTGACCAACGCGCCGCAGGAAACTCTGAAGGCACATGGTTGACGATGGGCGCGGCTGAAAGTCAAGACGTTGCTCTTTGGACGCAGGAAATTGCTCGCAGAAATTCAAATGCCAAGATAACGTTACACGGCGTGTCAATGGGTTCTGCAACTGCAATGCTCGCTGCCGCCCGCTCCGATGCTGTAAATGTAACTTCACTCATTGAAGATTGCGGCTACACCTCTGCCATGAAACTTTTCTACGTGCTTAAGGACGTGCTTAACGAAGGGCTTAAAGAGTTCGGCATTGAAGAAATCTCGTCCGAAGTCGTTGCAGCAATGGATTCTGTTGGTCACGGCATGATGGGTTATTATTTGCACGACGCCGCTCCGATTGATTCAATCTCTTCCGCAAAGATGCCGACGCTGTTTATTTCGGGCGATGACGACGGTGTTGTTCCGGTAAGTATGCTCAGCGAACTTTATGACGCATCGGGCGCGGAAGTCAAAGAAAAGTTTATCGTCAAAGACGCAGGTCACGCACAAGCCGGCTTGAATGACCCCAGAGGATATAGCAACGCTGTGTTCAGATTCATTGCCGAAGCAAACGGCGAAGGTTGGAATACTGAAAACCTTGCCGACAACATTTCTTTGCGCGGAACCAAATACAATGACACGATTGCAAACTACGGCTCCAACGTCACGATAAATGCGGGAGACGGTGACGACTCAATAAGCAACTTAAGCGAGTATTCGATAATCGACGGCGGCTCCGGCAACGACACCATTTACAACTACAGCCCGACTGGTATCTTGGCGTCTAATGGCGTTTCGATAAACGCGGGCGACGATGACGATACAATTATCAATGAACACGCCTATTACGTGACACTTGACGGCGGCGAGGGCGACGACAAAATCATAGTCAGAATCGGTGACCACACAACGATTGACGGCGGCTCCGGCAACGATACGATTTTGGGTGAGACTATAGAAGGCGGAAACTCTACTTGGGCTATGGGCGGCTATGCGAACATTAACGGCGGCTCCGGCGACGATTACATTAATCCAATCTTCAGCGACTCTGCCTCAATCCTCGGCGGCGAAGGCAACGACACTATCATTAACGAAGGCGACGACGCAACGATTAACGGCGGCGCGGGCGATGATATTATCAGCTTGCAAGGAGCCTCGCTCAATAACGACGTGATTAAGTACGAGGCGGGCGACGGCAACGATATTATCTACGGCTTCAACGAGACGACTAAGCTCAGCATAACGGCGGGCAGTGAGTATTCGACAGTCGAGAGCGGCGACGATGTAATTGTCAACGTCGGAGACAACACAATCACAATCGCAGGCGGCGCGAGCTTGTCCACAATCAATATCATTAACTACGAAATCCCTGCGCTGAACATTACCAACACCACAAACAATACGCTAATCACCGGCACCGAGAATAACGACACGATTAGGAACAGCGGCTCGAACGTTTCCATAAGCGGCGCGGCGGGCGATGATTCCATAACCTCAAGCGGCGCGAACAGTTCAATTCACGGCGGCGCGGGCAGTGATACCATTCGCAACAACGGCGCAAGCTCCAGTATCTTTGGCGCGGAAGGCGATGACAGATTGATTAACACCGCCGACGAGGCTTTGATAGACGGTAGCTACGGCAGTGACACAATCACTAACAGCGGCGACTCCGTTACGATAAGACCGGGCGGCGGCTCCGATTCCATTTCCAACAGCGGCGATAATGTCGTAATCAACTACACGGGCGGCAACGATTCAATCCAAGGCTTCAATGCAACCTCGACGCTCTCGCTAAGCTCCGATGATTATGATGTCATTGAAGGCTCAAGAGATATTTTCGTCTTACATGGCGAAAGCTTTGCTGTCTTGCAAGGCGCGTTACTCACCAACGACAGCATTAACATTAACGACACGGCTTATGAGGTTGAAGGCAAAGTTATCAGCTTGGAAGACGGCGGCGATGAGGTCGCAATCAGCCGGAGCAACGTTAGCATAGTCGGCGGCACGGGCGATGACATAATCATCTTGACGAGCGACGCGGCGAACAATACGATTGAGTACGCGGGAGGCAACGATACTATCTACGGCTTCAACGAGACTTCTAAGCTTTCGATTACGGGCAAGCACTCCTCGATAAAGATTGGCGATGATGTTATCATTAATGTCGGCGATGATTCAATCACTTTGGTTGACGCAAGTAGCGTAATGGCGACGGACTTTGAAGAGGGCGAATCTTTACTGCTTACGGAAAAGGGCGCAGTCACAGTCGGCAACAGAATTTTCGAGCTGACGGAAAGAGTTAAGAACGGCGTGACGATTACTGGCACGGCGGACGGCTTCACCGCAGGCACCACGGACAAGGACGGCAAAACGTTCGTTGAAGAGTTCATAGCCGTGGGCGACGATGGTTACCACGTCTTGATAGACAGCGACGGCTTGCAGACAATCAGCGGAATAGACGCGGGCACGGAAATCACTACCAGTGCGACCAAAGACGGCGTAGACGCGGAGAATGCAGTTTATATCGTCACCGAGGACGCTGGCAAATACACGTTCAACGAAATGGCATTCACGACGAGCAAAGACAACGCTACGATTCGACTCCGCCCCACAGCTATGGCATTCGATTCTGTCGACGGAATTGTTTACGATGGCAAGACCTTCGCGGGCGGCGGCAATGTGACAGTCAATGCTACGACATTTGCCCCCGGCGCGAACGTTTCGGCGACGGGCGTTGAAAACGGCGAGTCGTTCATTTTGGCGCAGAAGGGCACGACGACGATTAACGGCAGAACCTTCGAGCTGACAGAAGACATTCCCGACGGCATGACGATTGAGGGCGCGGATAGCGGTTACACGTTCAGCCACGTTATCACGGAGAAGGAAATAATTCAAAACGGCGTACCGAGCGATTATCTCGGAAAAGTTTACTCGGAAGAAGTTCACGTGGCGGGCGACGATTCCTACATCTTGCAAGCAGATTCGTTCGGCTTGAGAAAAGTAAGCGGAATATCGGACGGCGCGTCGATTAACGGCGGCGACACGAGCGTTGACGGCGACTATAACGATAAATATGCGGCAGGTGGACAAAATCTCTACCTTGACACTGACACGGAAGGCACCTTCACAATCGGCGAAAAATCTTATTCAATCAGCGGCGATTCAAACGTCGAAATTAAGGCGATGCT
Organism: Selenomonadaceae bacterium; assembly: GCA_017534385.1. Lineage (GTDB taxonomy): Bacteria > Bacillota > Negativicutes > Selenomonadales > Selenomonadaceae > Quinella. Next base: position 15,566 of record JAFWCT010000046.1, on the reverse strand, counting down.
CCTTTCCGAAAAATCCTACGCGGGCGGCTTTAATAATTTGGCGGGCACGGTTAGCGGCAACTTCGACGGCGACGAGTTCTTTGTTAATGGTAGCAAAAATCCGATTCTGATTGGCGGCGATGATTTGATTAGCGTTGTAGGCAGTTCGGACGGCACGAAGCTTTTCGGCGTGAGCGGCAATGCAACGTTAGCGAGTTTGGGCGGCGTCAGCGAAGTGCATACGGACACGGAAGGCGAATTTTGGATTGCTGCTAAACCAGTTCCCTTTGGCGTCACGGTAACGGGCGATGATAATGTTACGTTTGGATTTAACGATAAAGGCGACCTCATGACCGTTGATGACCTCGAAGGTTCCATTGAGTTTAGCAAGGGCACTGGCGGCGCATTGTCAATCAACGGCATTGGCATTCACACCAGAGGTATCGACTTCTCATCAATCGGAGCTTATGATAATTCCCTTTACATTCACGACATTGAACGCGGAACGATTACTGCTTACGAACTAGAAAAAGTTTGGTTGCAAATGAGCGGCGAGACAATGACGCTAAACGGCAACGAACTGACCTTGACGGCGGACAGCGACGGCATTTGGTTGCGCGATAAAGAAATCGTCGGGCTGGACGCGGGCGCGAGCTTGCAAGTCTCTGAGGCGGGCACGTACACTGCGAACACGACTGAGCTTGAGGCTAAGGCGGGCGATGTTATCGTTGGGCTTGAGGGCGACGCTTACATTTACAACGGCGACAATCTGCTTATCACGCCCAAGACTCCGAACGCTGAAATAATCAGTCACTTCAAGCCAAAGAATCAAACGGTTGTCGGGGCAAGCGAGACTACCAATCAAAACATCACATTGAACGGCGGCGATTTGGCTATCGTTGAGGCGACGGCGGCACCAGTCAACATCACGGCGGGCGATGATACTGTTGTCAGCCAAGGCGAAAACGTTGCTGTGAACTTGACGGGCGGCAATACGTGGCTGTTCCCAATCGGCGGCAAGATGACATTGGAAGGCTACGACGCCTCGACGGGCACGGGCTTTGGCACCACCTACACGGATATTGCCTCGGCAGTCGCGGACGGCAAGATTGACTTCAACGACGGCAGATTGACATTGGGCGCGGCTAAAGTCGACATGGGCAACAGTAGCGAGCTGATGAACTTCTTCGATAGAGATGGCGACTTGCAGAAGGTCGGTTACGCGTCGAGGAATGATTCGCTTGACGTGAGCAACGCGACTGATGATTTACTCCTTGTCGCGAAGAAAGACTCCACAATCACGGGCGGCGCGGGCGACGATACGATTTCCGTAGCGGCAAGAAGTTTCGTAGACGCGGGCGCAGGCTCCAACTTGGTTAGCATGTCCTCTGATAGCGGGCGTTCCAATATCGCCTTTAATGGCAACACGACGGTTGAAGGTTTCCATACGGGCTTTGGCAGGGGTTCGGACACTGTTTATATCTCCGAAGTTTATCCTGCTGTCGACTTCAAAGAAGGCGTCTTGACTTTCTACGACGATACAAATTCTCTAACGTTTAAAGGCATCACCAAGACCGCTCAAATCAATACGTATTACGCAGAGAACGGCACAACCGCCAAAGAAGTTTACATTGCTGATGATGAATGGTACGACGTGGCAGACGGTGCGGCTGATTATTACGTCGGCGCGACGGCAACGAAGAATCACGGCATCGACTTCAGCGGCATAACGACGCCTGTCAACGTCACGCTCAACACCGATTACAATAGTCCAACGGCTATCTTCTGGGTCAACAACATTCATTCGATAATCGGCGGCGCGGGCAATACCTCAATCACCGGTTCCGATAAAGCCGATACGATTTTGGCTGGCACGGGACGCAATAACATTTGGAGCGGCGCAGGCAATGACTTAATGTTTGGCAACACCGACGAGGCTAAGAAGTCTTCGACGTTCTTCCACATGACAGGCGACGGTCGCGACACTATCGAAGGCTTCGACTTCATGGACAATGCTAGCGACTCCAAGTCCGACGTTGTTAAACTCGGTAGCGCGATAACTGGCGTATCCTTGAACGGTGAAGATGTAATCCTTCAGATAAACAACAATGCAAACGATTCCATGACGCTGACCAATGCCAAAGGCAAGACCTTCAACCTCAATGACGATTTGATTGCCAAGGTTGGTGACAACGAGGTTGCCTTCGACGGCTTCACGAATTGTTATGCGGCGACTGGTTCCAATGCAACGTTGACTATCGGCGCGGGCATGGGCAAGGTTGAAGTCTGGCTCGGCGACACTTCCTTAGATAAACACGGCACAATGTTCTACGGCAACTTCAGAGAGCTTAACGCGGCGCAAGCTGACGGCTCGAACATTTTGGCGGGTAACGAACTTAGCAACGTCATAACCGGCGGCAGTGGCAATAACAGTCTGTGGGGCGGTGCAGGTTCGGCAAGTGATACGCTCGTCGGCGGCACAGGTCATAACGACTTCTTCTTCTGCGCGGGCAATGGCAACGACGTAATTCAAGGCACGAATGACGGCGATAACGTTATCCTCGACGGCATCACCCTTGACCAAATTGCTAGGGCGGACATTTACGCCGGTAGCGTGTTTGTTAACTTCAACGACGGCAGCTTCCTAAAGGTTGACGGCACGGCTGATGTTACCTATCAACTTGCTGACGGCTCAAGATACTCCGCCAATCACAGTCGGCGCGAATGGTCTTCTAAATGAGTTCCTCAGCTGTCGAAACTAAAATATGAGAGCTTGTGAGCCTACGAAGGATTCGCGAGTAAACGTAATAACTCTTGGACTACATGCCCAAGAGTTTTTTTTTGTGAGTAAAGAGTCAATGTGTAGCACTATGAATAGCAAGTTGACATAAAGATATAATTTTTGTATAGTGCCCTAAAAATCTCCGGCTAGTAAAGAGGAGGTCAATAGCATGAAGATTAAACCGACCTTGCAAGAGGTCAAGAAGATTGTTTCCACGGGTGAGTTCAAAGTCGTGCCGATAAGTTGCGAGCTTATGGCGGACATCTGCACGCCGATTGAAGTCCTGCGCGTCCTGAAGAATGTTTCCGCACATTGTTACTTGCTTGAATCAGTCGCAGCTAAGGAGTCTTGGGGACGTTATACTTTCCTAGGTTTCGAGCCTAAGCTCTGTGTGACGTGCGCGGGTGGTAAGCTGACAATCGACGGCAGGGAAGTCTTCACGGATAATCCTTCCGCACAGATTCGCAAGATATTGGACGACTACAAAAGCCCGCGCCTAGCTGACATGCCGACTTTCACGGGCGGACTTGTCGGCTATTTTGCTTACGATTACTTGGGCTACACCGAACCTACAATCAGAATGCCGCTTGACGACGAGGAGAACTTCAAGGACGCTGATTTGATGTTGTTCGACAAGGTGATTGCCTTTGACAACTTCCGGCAGAAGATTATTCTGATTGTGAACGTCGCCGCCGAGAACCTTGAGCAAAATTATAGTCAAGCCGTCGCTGAGCTAGAGGGCATGAAAGATTTGATTCAACACGGTGCAAAGGCTATCGAACCGCCCGCGAAGTTGTTAAGCAAGATTGAGCCGCTGTTTAATCGTGAGACTTATTGCGCGATGGTCGAACGTGCTAAGGAATATATCCGCGAGGGCGACATCTTCCAAGTCGTCTTGAGCAATCGGTTATCGGCGCAGTTCAAAGGCAGTCTGCTTAATGCTTATCGGGTCTTGCGCACGACCAATCCGTCGCCGTATATGTTTTACTTTGCCGGAACGGATATGGAAGTTGCTGGAGCGAGTCCGGAGACTTTGGTCAAGCTTGAGGACGGAATATTGCACACGTTCCCATTAGCCGGCACTCGTCCGCGAGGTAAGACGCCTGACGAGGATAAACAGCTTGAACAAGAACTGCTTGCCGATAAGAAAGAACTTGCCGAACACAATATGCTTGTTGACTTGGGCAGGAATGATTTGGGCAAGATTTCAAAGTTCGGGAGCGTGCAGGTCGAGAGGCTTCACAGCGTGGAAAGATATTCGCACGTCATGCACATAGGCTCGGTTGTTCGCGGCGAGATTCGTGACGACTTGGACGCGTTATCGGCAGTGGAGGCGGTTTTACCTGCGGGGACTTTATCTGGTGCGCCGAAGATAAGAGCTTGCCAACTTATCGGCGAGCTTGAGAGGAATAAGCGCGGCATCTACGGCGGCGCAATCGGTTATATCGACTTCGCGGGCAACATGGACACTTGCATTGCAATCCGAATCCTTTACAAGAAGAATGGGAAAGTTTTCGTGAGGTCGGGCGCGGGCATAGTCGCGGACTCTGTCGCCGATAAAGAATTCGATGAGTGCATGAACAAGGCGCGAGCTTGTCTTGAAGCTTTGAAGACTGCTGAGGAGTTGGAACGATGATTTTGCTAATCGATAACTACGACAGCTTTGCTTACAATCTTTATCAGCTCGTCGGCGAGATAAATCCTGCTGTCAAAGTCATTCGCAACGACGCCATGACGATTGAGGAGATTGACAAGCTTAAGCCTGATAAAATAATTCTGTCGCCAGGACCAGGCAGGCCAGAGGGTGCGGGCGTCATAATGAACGTCGTTAGCGAACTCGGCGGACGTATTCCGATATTGGGCGTGTGCTTAGGTCATCAAGCAATCTGCGCGGCGTTCGGAGCGTCGATAACCTACGCTAAGGAACTCATGCACGGCAAGCAGTCCGAAATCGTCTGCGATAACGATTCACCGCTGTTCAAAGGCTGTCCGAAGAAATTTCTAGTCGGGCGGTATCACTCGTTGGCGGCGGACGAAGAGACTTTGCCAGCGTGCTTGAAAATCATTGCGCGGACGGTCGACGCTGAGATAATGGCGGTTCAACATGAGCAAGATAAAATCTTCGGCGTGCAGTTTCACCCTGAATCAATCTTGACGCCGCACGGGAAGATTATCCTAGAGAACTTTTTAAAGATGTAAGGAGCAGTACCAATGATTAAAGAAGCAATAATAAAAATCGTGAACAAGGAGGACTTGAGCTATCAAGAGGCGTTCGACGCGATGAACGAGATAATGAGCGGGCAGACGTCCTCCACACAGAACGCCGCGTTCCTTGCCGCGTTGTCGACGAAGAGTGCTAAGGCTGAGACTGCTGACGAGATTAGCGGTTGTGCCGCCGCGATGAGAGCGCACGCCTTGAAGGTCGAAACGGACATGGACATATTCGAGATAGTCGGCACGGGCGGTGATAACGCGCAGAGCTTTAACATATCGACGACTTCCGCACTGGTCGCCGCCGCTGGTGGTGTCAAGGTCGCTAAGCACGGCAATCGCGCCGCGTCCTCGAAGTGCGGGACGGCTGATTGTCTTGAGGCTTTGGGCGTCAACATAAATCAGAATCCCGATAAGTGTTTGGAGCTGTTAAACGAGGTCGGGATTTGCTTTTTCTTTGCGCAGAAGTATCACACGTCGATGAAATACGTCGGGGCGATTCGCAGGGAGCTGGGCTTCCGCACGGTGTTTAATATCCTCGGCCCGCTGACGAATCCGGCTAAACCTAAGCGGCAACTGCTCGGCGTCTACGATGAATATCTTGTCGAGCCGCTGACGAAAGTTTTGATTGGCTTGGGACTTAAGCGCGGCATGGTCGTCTATGGCATGGACAAGCTTGACGAAATCTCAATGAGCGCACGGACTTTGATTTGCGAGTTCAAGGACGGTTGGTATCGGCATTACACCATATCGCCGGAAGATTTCGGAATGAACCTCTGCGATAAGTCGGAGCTTAAGGGCGGCGAACCTGCTGAGAACGCCCAAATCACCCGCGAGATTTTATCGGGCTTCGATACCAGTCCGAAACGTGATGCCGTCTTATTGAACGCGGGCGCGTCGCTTTACATTGCCGATAAAGTTCCGTCGATAGCCGAGGGCATTAAGCTGGCGCAAAGTCTGATTGACAGCGGCGCGGCGTTGAAGACCTTAAGCAAGTTCGTTGAGGTCAGCAACCGATGAATATCCTGGAAGAGATTGCAAGTTACGCCCGTGAACGCGTCGCGGCGGACAGGTTAAGCGTTCCACTCGACGAGCTGAAGGCGGCGACAAGTTCAAGTGACGGTTCAAAGTTCGTTGCCGCGCTCAAGCGTCCGGAGCTGTCGTTCATCTGCGAAATAAAAAAAGCCTCGCCGTCGAAGGGAATCATTGCGCAGGAGTTCCCTTACGTCGAGATTGCCAAAGCTTACGAGGTAGCGGGCGCGGATTGCGTATCGTGCTTGACTGAGCCGAAATATTTTCTTGGCTCCGATGAAATCTTCCGTGACGTTCGCAAGGAAATTTCACTGCCGATGTTGCGGAAGGACTTCACGGTTGACGAGTATCAGCTTTATCAGGCAAAGGCCATGGGCGCGGACGTCGTGTTATTAATCTGCGCAATCTTGGATACGGCGACGCTTGAGAAGTTCTTGACAGTCTGTGATGAATTGAACCTTGCGGCACTGGTTGAGGCTCACGATGCGCAGGAGATAAAGTCAGCAGTCGCGGCGGGCGCACAGATTATCGGCGTGAACAATCGCAACTTAAAAAACTTCTCCGTCGACTTCACGAACGCCGCCAGACTTCGCGAGCTGATTCCGCCAGAAAAAATTTACGTCGCGGAAAGCGGAGTGCGAACTCCTGCCGACGTTGCGACGCTTAAGAGGATTGGAGCGGACGCCGTGTTAATCGGCGAAACGTTGATGAGAGCTGCCGATAAACGAGCCGAGCTACAACGATTGAGGATTGAACATGACTAAGATTAAACTTTGCGGATTGAGCCGCCTTGAGGACATTGAGGTTGCCAACGAGCTTTTGCCGGAGTATATAGGCTTCGTCTTTGCGCCAGAGAGTAAACGCTACGTCACGCCCGCGCAGGCAAAAGAACTTCGCGGCGCACTGTCCAAGGAGATTCTTGCCGTAGGTGTGTTCGTCAACGAAGACTATAAAGCCGTCGCTGAACTGTTGAACGCGGGCATAATCGACGTTGCACAACTTCACGGCGGCGAGACTGATGCTTATATCCAAATCCTGCGTGCCAAGACTAACAAGCCGATTATCAAGACGTTCAAGCACCAACACATTGCGCTTGCCAATGACAGCTTGGGCGATTACGTGATGATTGATTCGGGCAAAGGTAGCGGCAGGGCTTTCAACTGGAATTTGCTAAAGGATTTCAAGCGACCATACTTCTTGGCGGGCGGCTTGACTCCTAAGAACGTCGGCTACGCGATTGAACGCTTGCACCCGTTCGCGGTTGATGTCAGCTCTGGCATTGAGACGGACGGACTCAAAGACGCTGATAAGATGCGCGAGTTCGTGCGGGCAGTGAGAGGTGATGTTAAATGACGAATGCAAAAGGACGCTTCGGCGTTTACGGCGGGCAATACATTCCCGAAACGCTGATGAACGCCGTTATCGAGTTGGAGGCGGCTTACGAGACTTTCAAAGACGACCCGACCTTCAATGCCGAGCTTGACAAACTCTTCAACGAGTACGCGGGCAGACCTTCGCGGCTCTACTTTGCTAAGCGTATGACTGAGGACTTGGGCGGCGCAAAGATTTATCTCAAGCGCGAGGATTTGAATCACACGGGCGCACACAAGATTAATAACGTCTTGGGGCAAGCACTGTTGGCTAAGAAGATGGGCAAGACCAGACTTATTGCCGAGACTGGAGCCGGTCAGCACGGAGTAGCTACCGCGACCGCCGCCGCCCTAATGGATATGGAGTGTGTTATCTTCATGGGCGAGGAGGATACTCGTCGGCAAGCCTTGAACGTCTACCGCATGAAACTTTTGGGCGCGGAAGTCATTGCCGTCAAGACTGGTACCGCTACATTGAAAGACGCCGTGTCAGAGACGTTCAGGGAGTGGACGCGCCGCATTGCCGATACGCATTACTGCTTAGGCTCTGTCATGGGTCCGCACCCTTTCCCGACAATCGTCCGCGACTTCCAAGCAGTCATATCCAAGGAGATTAAGTCGCAGATATTGGACAGGGAAGGACGCTTGCCGGACGTTGTGATTGCTTGCGTGGGCGGAGGCTCCAATGCTATGGGTAGCTTTTGGCACTTCATAGACGATAAGCAAGTGCAACTGATTGGTTGTGAGGCGGCGGGCAGAGGCATTGACACGTTCGAGACTGCCGCGACGATTAGCACGGGGCGTCAAGGAATCTTCCACGGCATGAAGAGTTACTTTTGTCAGGACGAGTTCGGCGGGATTGCTCCGGTCTATTCAATCTCAGCGGGCTTAGATTATCCTGGCATAGGTCCGGAACATGCGCACTTGCACGATACTGGTCGCGCCGAGTATGTGCCGATAACCGACGCCGAGGCAGTTGCGGCATTTGAATACCTTTCACGCACGGAAGGAATCATTCCCGCGATTGAATCAGCTCATGCCGTAGCCCACGCCGTGAAGATTGCTCCGACTATGCCAAAGGATAAAATCATCGTGATAACCATATCGGGTCGCGGCGATAAAGATTGCGCGTCGGTTGCCAAGTACAGAGGAGTAAAGCTAGATGAGTAGAATAGAAAAAGCCTTCGCCAGTGGCAAAGCGTTTATCCCGTTCATAACGTGCGGCGACCCCGACTTAATGACTACTGCCGCTTGTGTTCGCGAGATGGTTAAGAATGGCGCGAGCTTGATTGAACTGGGCATACCCTTTTCCGACCCGACTGCTGAAGGCGTTGTGATTCAAAATGCAAACCTTAGAGCGTTGGGCGGCGGCACGACTACTGATAAGGTCTTCGACCTTGTTAGGGATTTGCGGCGCGATGTAAAAGTTCCGTTGGTATTCATGACTTATGCCAATGTCGTCTTCGGCTACGGTGCAGAGAAATTCATTTCGACCTGCGCGGCAATCGGTATCGACGGGCTGATACTTCCCGACCTGCCGTTTGAGGAAAAGGATGAGTTCTTGCCGATATGCAGGGCGCACGGCGTCGACTTGATAAGCATGATAGCTCCCACGTCAGAGAATAGAATCGCAATGATTGCCCGCGAGGCGGAAGGATTCCTGTACGTCGTCTCAAGTTTGGGCGTGACGGGCACGCGTAGTAAGATTGTCACCGACCTTGCGCCGATAATAAAAGTTGTCCGCGAGAATACTGACATACCTTGCGCGATTGGCTTTGGTATCTCGACGCCTGAGCAAGCAAAGGATATGTCACGCTTGGCGGACGGAGTAATCATCGGTTCGGCGATTATAAAACTTTTGGAAAGACACGGCAGGGCGGCTCCGAAGTTCATAGGCGAATACACGCGGGCGATAACGGACGCAATCGCATAAAAAGTTTTCAAGGGCGTAGAGGCTTACGTCCTTTTTTATTTGTCGCAGTCAACATCAAGCAAGAAAGTACAAATGCGACGATACAGCGGCGCAATCGGAAAGGATTTTAAGCAGAATCATTAAAGCAAAGAGTTGGCACGGCGGCTATAATAACTAAAAACTGGGACTAGAAAAGAGGAGGGCTTAACAGATGAAACTTAGCATGAACGAGGCAACGGCTCTGAATTGCCAGGCGATGAATCTGGAGCAGGATATACTGCTTGCGGAAAAGTACGGCTATGACATGATAGAGCCGCGCACGATGGACAGAATGCGTGATTACCTCGCCGAGCACACGATTGAGGAGCTTGCCGAATTCTTCAAGGCGCACAACGTCGAACCGCTTGCATTCAACACGCTGTGCTTCTTCAACAATCGTTCGGCGGAAGGCTGGCAGGGCATTAAAGACGAACTCAAGCAAATGTGCCAGTGGGGTCAGAAAATCGGTTGCAAGACAGTAATCACCGTCCCGACCGTCAGTCTTAACAAAGTCACGCGCTCGGAGATTCACAAGTCAGCAATCGCCTGCTTGAAGGAAATGGGCAATATCGCGGGCGAATACGGCATGAGGGTTTCGGTTGAATTCATCGGACACCCCGCCGCCTCGATTAACACATTCGGCGAGGCTTACGAGATAATTCAAGCAGTCGACCTTCCTAACGTGGGCATAACCTTGGACTGCTTCCACTTCCACGGCATGGACTCTAAGATTGACGACTTGGCTAAGGCGGACGGCAAGAAGATTTTCATCGTGCACTTGAACGATACGGAAGACTTCCCGATTGGCGCACTGCTCGACGAAGACAGACTTTGGCCGGGCACAGGTTGCATTAACCTTGACGAGATATTCCAGACGCTGAAGAAAATCGGTTGGGCGCAAGACGTTGTATCAGTCGAACTGTTCCGCCCCGAATATTATCGCATGAATCCCAACGACGTTTACAGGCTTGGCAAGGAGCACGCCTTGAACGTCATCAAGAGGAATTTTTAAGGAGGCAACAACATGCTTAACGTAGGAGTAATCGGTTGCGGCGGCATGGGTCGCGACCATATCAAGAGAATCACGGAACGCATTCAAGGTGCGCAAGTCGTAGCCGTAGCTGACATGGTTGAGGCTCTGGCGCAAAAAGGTCAAGCGTTGGCTGGCGAAGGTTGCAAGATTTATAAGGACGGCAAAGACCTCATCAACGACCCGAACGTCGAGGCAGTTTTCATTGTCAGTCCCGGCTTTGCACATAAAGAAAGCCTGCTCGAAGCCATAAAGGTCGGCAAGCGTATCTTCTGCGAAAAGCCACTGTGCACAACGGCGGAGGATTGCTTGGAAGTCATTGACGCTGAAATTAAATCGGGCAAGCATCTTATCCAATTAGGATTCATGCGCCGCTATGACAAGGGCTATCGTCAAGTCAAAGCTGCGATTCAGTCCGGCGAATACGGCGAACCTTTGATTGTTCATTGCACGCACCGCAATCCCGTTGTGCCCGACAGCTATACAACGCGCATGGCTGTTGATGATACGGCGATTCACGAAATCGACGTTATTCATTGGCTCGTTAATGATGATTTTGTTAGTGCGCAAGTTCTCTTCCCGCGCAAGACTAAATACGCCGCCGACCACCTTGCCGACCCGCAGATTATGTTGTTGCGCACAAAGAACGGCATTTGCGTTGATGATGAAGTTTTTGTCAACTGCAAGTTCGGTTATGATATTAACTGCGAAGTCGTCTGCGAAGACGGCGCGATTAAAATGCCGCAACCGCTGTACCCGAGCTATCGCAAGGGTGCGCAAGTTTCCACGACGATTGATACTGATTGCTTCGTTCGTTTCCATGACGCTTACGACGAAGAAGTTCAAGATTGGGTAAACGAGGCGGCACGCGGAGTCGTCAGCGGACCAAATGCTTGGGACGGCTACCTTGCAACCTGCACGGCTGATGCGCTTGTTAAATCTCAGCAGTCCGAAGGCGCAATCGTTCCTATAACCTTTAAGGATCGTCCCGACTTCTACAAATGATTTGCCATTCCACAAGACCCTAATCCAACAAATATAAAACGACTCACCGAGTAAGTGAGCCGTTCTTTTTTGTAATTCATGTGGCAATAATAATGCCGACATCGTTCTTGCTGAAAAAAGTTCTGTACTTCTCCGGAGGCGGTTCGTCAGTGACAATGCAATCAATATTCTTTAGTGCACTGTAAGTCATGAGCGAGGCGACATCAAATTTAGAGCTGTCGACGAGCAAATATTTGGAGCAAGGCTTTTGAACGAGACATTGCTTGATTTCACATTCAAGCGGAGAAGCGTTGGTTGCTCCATGTTCGAGTGAAACGCCCGTGGCGGCCAGAAAAATTTTGGAGAAGTTGAAACTCTTTATGCAATTCAGGACGCTCGGACCGACAAAGGCTTTAATGGGAGGTTGAAGGCTGCCGCCCGTGGCGATGACATTTAAGTTGGTATAACGAACGGCAATTTCAAGAACGTAAATGCTGGCAGTGACAATGGTCAAAAAATTTTTCTCGGCAAGAAGAGGAATAAGATGCATGGTGGTCGTACCAGAATCAATATAAATGATGTCGCCATCTTCAATGCAAGCGGCGGCGGCAACGGCAATTTTTTGTTTCTCGCTGATATGGCGTATCTCGCGGTCAGAGAAAGGCTCCAAAGCTGTAATGTTCGATTCTTTAAGGACAATGCCGCCATAAACCTTGCGAATGATACCTTGCTCCTCCAGCTCGGCAATATCGCGGCGAATAGTATTTTTGGATACGTTGAAAAGCTCACAAAGCTCATCGAGTGATATACGCAACCTCTCTTTAAGCAGTTCATGGATTTTGTAAATGCGTTCTTCTTTCAATGCAGGGCTCCTTTCGTTGTGTTATTAGCAAGTTATTATAAACGAAAGAGAAATAACTTACAAGTTTATTTGCAAAATCTGCTAGCAGGTGTCGAAAAGATTATCAGCTATGATTTGCTGGCGAAAAGTTGACGAAAATTTATGGGGAACTCTATTGACATTACGTTGCATAAGTCTTAAAATTCAACCACTAGATAATCAAGAATTAATCAGTAAACTTTAAAAGGAGAGTGAACTTTATGGGCTACACATTCATGGTGCCGGCGAAGATAATTTCCGGCGTCAACGTCATTTCGGAATTAGGCAATCACATCGCGGGCAAGGGTTCCAAAGCTTTAATCGTTACCGACCAATTCATGGTCAAGTTTGGCAACGTGGCTAAGGTCGAAGACGCCCTCAAGAAGGTCAATATCCCCTACGTTATCTTTGACGGCGCGAATACTGAGCCGACGGATAAAATCGTTGAGGCGGGCTTGAAGGTCTACAAGGATAACGATTGCGACTTCATCATCGCACTCGGCGGCGGCAGTCCTATGGACACTGCTAAGGCTATCGGATTCATGACGACGGCGGGCGACAGGAAGATTAATTCCTATATGCATGAAGTCATCGATATGCCCGTTCCGTATCTCGTGGCGATTCCTACGACTGCCGGCACAGGCTCCGAAGTTACCAAGAACACAATCATTTCAGACACAGAAAACAACGTAAAAATGCTCCTGGGCGGGCCGTCGATTATTCCGGCATTGGCAGTAGTTGACCCGACCTTCACGATGACTGCGCCTCCTGGTGTCACGGCGGCAACTGGTATCGACGCGCTTTGCCATGCGATTGAGGCTTACACTTCCCGTAAAGCTCAGCCGCTTACTGATACCTTTGCAATCTCCGCTATCCAAAAAATTCACAAGAACTTGCCCATTTGCTATCGTGACGGTAAGAATGAACAAGCACGCCTTGCAATGTCGATAGCCGCGCTTGAGGCAGGTATAGCGTTCAACAATGCGTCGGTTACGATTGTTCACGGCATGAGCCGCCCGATTGGCGCACTATTCCACATTGCCCACGGCGTATCAAATGCTGTACTTCTGCCCGCGTGTCTTGAGTTTGCGATTGAAGAAAATACTGCACGTTTTGCGCACATTGGGCGCATTATGGGCGTTGCTGATGAAAATACTCCTGACCACGACGCGGCTGTTGCTATGGTTAAGGAAGTCGAACGTTTCTGCAAGGAAGTCGGCATTCCTCCGATTATCGACCTACTCAAGAAGGGCAACCATACGCAAGAAGAATTCATGTCCTACCTTGACAAAATGGCATCTGACGCCCTCGAAAGCGGTAGCCCACAAAATACAATGCGCATTCCCACCAAAGAGCAAATCATTGAGATTTATAAGAAACTCTTTTAAGGGACTGCGCTTTTTGGTTAAGAGGTGATACCGTGCTGGTAAAAATGACAGAACTATTTGCGGCGCATGATGACACGTCGTTTGCAATCGGGGCATTCAACGTCTCGAATATGGAAATGACGTGGGGCGCGATTCAAGCCGCCGAAAAGCTTAATACGCCGCTGATATTGCAAATCGCTGAAGGTCGCTTGAGATATTCGCCACTTGACTTGCTCGGACCGGTCATGCTCGCCGCCGCCAAACGTTGTAAAGTTCCTGCGGCAGTGCACCTTGACCACGGCGGGACGCTTGAGACGATTAAGCTTGCCTTGAGTCTGGGCTTTACGTCTGTTATGTTCGACGGCTCAAAGTATCCGCTTGACGAAAACATTAACCGCACCCGCGAAGTCGTCGAATTGGCTCATGCTAAAGGCGCGGCAGTCGAGGCTGAAATTGGTCGCGTAGGCGGCGCGGAGGGCGATTATAAATCCGTCGATGTCTTGGTCACGAGTGTCGAGGAGGCTAAACGATTCGCACAGGAAACTGGCGTCGACGCGTTGGCAGTGGCAATCGGCACGGCGCATGGCAATTACACTGTTCAACCGAAGCTGAGAATCGACCGCCTTAAAGAAATCTTCGACGCGATTGAAACTCCGCTTGTCCTGCACGGCGGCACCGGCTTAACCGAAGACGACTTCAAGAATTGCATTGCCAACGGCATTAAGAAAATCAATATCGCAACCGCAAGCTACGACAACTTGGCTAGGAAGATTCGCGAAGTCAGCGCGGCTAATCCCAATGCAAAGTTCTTTGACTTCAGCGATGCGATTGTTCGTGGCACCTGCGAAAACGTTAAACATCACATGCAAATTTTTAACTTTGGAAGGAGATAACATAATGACAACGTTACAAGAGGCAGTAAAGGCTTTCCCGCAAATGGAAGTATGGAACGACTCGTGCTCGTGCAAAGAGCTGACCTACGCTTTGGAGAATTGCGAGGCGTCCGGCGCGACGACTAATCCCGCTATCGTCTTCAACGTCCTCAAGAAGGAATTGCCCGACTGGGAAGACACGATTAAGAAAATCATCGCGGACAACCCGACCTACACCGAAGACGACGTAGCATGGAAAGTTATCGAGGCACTCGGCTTGAAGGCCGCTAAATTGCTTGAGCCGATGCACGAACAGAATCACGGTCAGCGCGGCAAGATTTCTTTCCAGGCGAACGCGAAGTTCTATCAGAATCCTGAAAAGCTCGTCGAACACGCTTGCCAACTCGCTAGCCTTGCGCCCAATATCCAAATCAAAGCTCCCGCAAGCAAAGCCGGTATCGAGGCATTCGAGGAAATGACTTATCGCGGAGTGTCAATCAATGCGACGGTGTCTTTCACGGTTCCGCAAGCTTTGGCAGTTGCTGAGGCAGTCGAACGCGGCTTGAAGCGTCGTGAGGCTGAAGGCAAAGATACTTCGTGGATGCACCCGGTCTGCACGATTATGGGCGGTCGCACTGATGATTATCTCAAGGCGTATCTCAAGGGCAAAGATTGCATTGTGCACCCCGAAGCTTTGGAGTGGGCTGGCGTTGCTGTTTTCAAGAACGCGTACAAGATTTATAAGGAACGCGGCTATCGCACGAAACTTTTGTTTGCGGCTTATCGCAACCTGCACCACTTTGAACAGTTCATCGGCGGCGACGTTGTTTTGACGATTACCAGCGACTTCCAGAAGAAGTACAACGGCACCAAGATTGAAATCAAAGAGCACATGAGCGAACCCGTTCCGCAGCAGTGGCTTGATGAACTGATGACGATTGACGAATTCCGCCGCGCCTATGAACCTGACGGCATGAAGCCCGAAGAGTTCCAACACTATGGCGCGTTCCTGCGCACGATTAATCAGTTCCTCGGCAGCTATGCAGGTCTCGTCGAACTCGTCCGCAAGTATATGATTGTCTGATTAGGTTACGGGGAAAGGGGAGCT
>JAFWCT010000045.1 GCA_017534385.1 Selenomonadaceae bacterium | reverse complement strand
GTGGCAACCGCCGACATGCTGAACGCTGCCAACGGCAAGAGCCGACTGGGTTGCACCGTAGCCGCCAAGTTCAGCCGCCAGTTCTCTGACGAGGTAAGTTGGCAGAAGGTTGACCCGACAGCCGCTGCCGCTGCATCTGGCGAAGAGGACATCACCGAGGGTGGCGACAACCAAGGCGGCGGCAACAACGGCGGCGGCCAGGGAGGGGAACTGGAGGGATAGTCCGAGCAAAGACCCGAAAACGATGGAGAGAGTGGCAAATTTTGTCGCTCTCTCTTCTTTTTGAACACGTAACCGGCTTGCCGCTTTCACCAAGGCGACAGCCGACTGAAAGAATTGCACGAATTGACACGAATTTATGGACGCGAAAGATATACTTACAATCGAGGACTACAAGAAACGTATTAGTGACTTGATAGACGAATTAGAAAAGGAAATCGGTATCAAAATACAAAATGTCGATATTACACCGAAAGTTGGCTTAATGAACATACGCGGTGTGAAGTTCAACATAGAATTATAAGGCTCATGATAGAACTTGACAGCATCTACAACATGGACTGCCTGGAGGGGATGAAGCAGATTCCCGACGGAACGATTGACGCGGTGATTTGCGATTTGCCTTTTGGTACCACCGACAACCCTTGGGATGTGCTGATACCATTCGACAAGTTATGGGAAGCGTATTGGCGCATTCTAAAGCCGAACGGGGCAGTGCTGTTGTTCGGTCAAGAACCATTCGCAAGCCATTGCCGACTGAGTAGCCCATACTTCCGATACGATTGGATATGGCGTAAACCGATGGGCGCAGGTTTTATGAATGCGAAGAAAATGCCGCTGAGAGCGCACGAGGTCATCATGGTATTCTATAAATCGCTCCCGACATACAATCCGCAATTCACCAAGGGAAAGCCGTACAAAGCCATCAATGATTCATGGTCGAAGACGTACACGCCAGAAGGTAAAGAGCGGGTACCAACCGTGACCGTCAGCGATGGGCGTAGGTACCCAGTTGACGTGCTCGACTTTCAAGGTGCAAACAATGGACCACTCAAAAACGGACAGCCGAATACTATTCACCCCACCCAAAAGCCCGTTGACCTGTTGCGCTATCTCGTTCTCACCTACACCAACGAGGGCGACACGGTGCTCGACAACTGCATGGGCAGCGGCACGACGGCCATCGCTTGCATCAAGGAGCGTCGGCACTTCATCGGCTTTGAACTCTCAAAGGAATACTTCGACAAGGCCGTGAAGCGCATCGACACCGAAAGACGACAACTCACACTCTTCTAAAGGCAGTAAAGTTAAACCCATTAAAACGAATAGGAAATGGCAAAAGTTAAGTATTACGCCAAGGAGAATTCCACTATCGGAACCCATTCTTTCTATGCCGTACCCATCCCGAACGGCACGCTCACGTTTGACGAGCTGCTGGACGAGGCTATGGACGGCAAGAGTGTTGAACCATCTATCGCCAAGGCTTGCGTGACCGAGTTCATGAAGGC
>JAFWCT010000044.1 GCA_017534385.1 Selenomonadaceae bacterium | reverse complement strand
TTGCTTACATTGACTTCGCCGGCGAAAAAAATTCCACGCGAGCTTTTATGAAGAAGTTCAGCGACCTTCCGGATAATCTGTTCGTGATGATTTCGTTCAGCATGTCGAAGAGTTTTACGCTTTACGGGCAACGAACCGGCGCATTAATCGGTATTTCCGCCAATTCAAAGGTTATCGACGAGTTCAAGGACGTTAGCAAGTATTCATGCCGTGCC
This sequence comes from Selenomonadaceae bacterium, assembly GCA_017534385.1. Classification (GTDB taxonomy): domain Bacteria; phylum Bacillota; class Negativicutes; order Selenomonadales; family Selenomonadaceae; genus Quinella. The sequence continues at coordinate 24,423 of JAFWCT010000044.1, read as the reverse complement.
ACGTGGTCGAATATCAATCGCGGGGCGCAAGCGTTGCTAGTCAAGCTCGCCGCCGATAAAAATTTGTTGCCGACTTACGAAAATGAACGCAAAGCCCTTTATGAGATGGTCAAACGCCGCGCAGATGTTTTCGTTGACGAGGCTAAGGCTTGCGGGTTGCGTGTCGTGCCGTATAAGGGCGGATTTTTTATCGCAGTGCCCGCCGACAATCCCGCCGCCGTCTGTCAGAAGCTCCACGACGATTTAATCTTTGCGGTGCCGTTGAAGTTAGGCGTTAGAGTTGCGGCTTGTTCGACTTCGTTTAGGAAAATGCACGGCGTCGCAGAAAAAATCCTCCGCGCCATGAGATAACGATAAATTTTTCTTCCCGTCGACGAGGCGGGCTTTTTTTGCAAAAAAGCTTGACAAAGGGGCATGGAGGGTGGGGGATAATAGGCGGGAAAGTATTGTTTCTTTGGTTTGTAGGCTCAAAGGAGGTGTGCTAGGCAAAAATTCTGTCGATGTTGGTTTATTTTTAGTTAGGATGTGGTTTTATGCTTGCTTTCGATACTCGCGATGATTATGAGATTATCGAGGGGGAAAAAATTATGGCACCGAGTCCCGGTTGGGGGCACGTTAATATTACTGCTAATTTAATTGCAACTATAGGAGCTTATGCGAGGATAAACAAACTCGGAATGGCTTTTGCAGATAATTTTGATGTTCACTTCCCCGACGGCAGTTTATTTCGCCCAGATTTTATCTTTGTCAGCGCGGAAAATGCCAAAAAGTTATTCGCAAATAAAAATGCGACACTAAATGGCGTCCCAGATATGGTTGCAGAAATTTTTTCGCGCTCAACTATGAAACGAGACGTTGGAATCAAAAAAGACGTTTATGAACGCAACGGAGTCCGCGAATATTGGATTATCGACCCGTGGAGAGAAAATATTGATGTTTATCTGCTTCGTGACGGCAAATATGAATTCGGCGGACAATATGAAAATTGGAGCGACGACGAATTACTACAAATTCCAGAAGACGAACGCGCTAAAATTGAAATGGAGATACCCGTTGACGTTTTGGACGGCTTTAAGGTCAAAATTAGAAATATTTTCGGTTGGTACTTTGAATAGGAGTTATTTTTATGGCTGATTTTAGTAATGGAAGAAATAATTATCTAATAGCATGTACGAATGAAAATCAGCGGTTCAACCTTAAAAAAGCAATAACGATATGCACAAAAAAAATTTAACGGTTTCGTAAAATATCGGAGCCGTTTTTTTTATTTCCAGTGCCGCGCAGGTTCTTATAAATGTTTTTGAAAAATTTTTGCAAAAAAGCTTGACAATGAGGCATTGGGGGGGGGGATAATAGGCGGGAAAGTATTGTTCCTTGGATTTGTAGGCTTAAAGGAGGTGTACTAGGCAAAAATTCTGTCGATGTCGGTTATTTTTAGTTAGGAGGAGTTTTTATGGCTGAGTTTGAAAATTACAAGTCCAATACTCTAGTATCAGGCACAAGCGGAAATGATTACATATCGAATGAAGGAAAAAACGTAACAATTAATGCTGCAAATGGCAACGATACAGTTTACAATTATGGTTACGATAATTATGGTAGTTCAGTCCAAATCTACACTGGCGATGGCAAAGATTCTGTTTATAATGCTTCTGGTAAATCAGTCACAATCGAAACCGGCGACGGCAACGACACCGTTTACAATAATAATGGCAATTCGGTATCAATAAACACCGGCGAGGGTAATGATTCCGTTTATAGCTATAGTGGTAAGTCAGTTACGATATTTGCAGGCGCGGGCAACGATACGATTAGAAATTCTAGCAAGTCAGCCACGATAAGTGCGGGCAAAGGTAATGATGTAATTACTTTAGGTTCATCTGCCTCTGAAAACGTAATTATTTACAACAAAGGCGACGGCAACGATACTATTTACGACTTTAAAGCAGATTCGACGCTTTCAATCGCTAGCGGCACTTATTCAAGCAAGAAAAGCGGCGATGATGTCATTATCACTGTCGGAACTGGCAAAATTTCTCTTATAGGTGCGGCAGGAAACTATTCTATTAACATCCAGGGCACCAAAGCGGAAAATGCACTTAAAATCGTCACGAACTCGGATAGCTCTTTGGTAACTGTCAATTCGGAAATCGTAACAATCGACGGAACTGCCCGAACGAAGGCTATTAAAATCAAAGGCAACAAGCTAAATAATTCAATAGTCGGCGGAAGTGGCAATGATACGTTGTGGGGCGGCGTTGGCAACGATAAACTGTTCGGAAACGGCGGAAATGATTCGCTTTACGGCGGAGACGGCAAAGATACGCTTTCAAGCGACGCAGGACATGATTTTTTGCTTGGCGGCTCGAATGATGATTCACTTTCAGGCGGAGCGGGCAATGATACTCTCGACGGCGGCGATGACGATGATATTTTGCTCGGCGGCAGTGGAAATGACAGCTTAAATGGCGGCGAAGGCAATGATAAATTGTTCGGCGGTAGTGGAAATGATTCACTTTACGGCGGCGAAGACAATGATACGCTTTCCGGCGATAATGGCGATGATATTTTGCTCGGCGGCGAAGGAAACGACAGCTTAAGCGGAGGAAAAGGTGATGATACGCTCTCCGGCGGCGATGACAACGATAAACTCTTCGGCGGGCAAGGTTATGACAGTTTAGTCGGCGGAAATGGTAATGATACGCTGTCAGGTAACGATGACGATGATAAATTGCTCGGCGGCAGTGGAAAAGATAGTTTAAGCGGCGACAAAGGCGATGATACGCTCGATGGCGGGGCTGATAATGATAAATTGCTCGGCGGCGCAGGAAAAGATAGTTTAAGCGGCGACAAAGGCAATGATACGCTCGATGGCGGGGCTGATAGTGATAAATTGCTCGGCGGCACAGGAAATGATTGCATAAAAGGCGGCACGGGTAATGATTCGCTTTGGGGCGGCACCGGAAACGATACTTTATGGGGCGATGACGGCAAAGATATGTTTTTCTACGCCAAAGGCGACGGCAAGGATATTATTTATGGTTTTGATAATGGCGACACGCTCACGCTTGACGGTTTGGACTTCACATCGTCTTATAGCAAGTCGAAAGGCACGATAACATTAAACGTCAGCGGCGGCTCCATTACATTTAAAGAATTCACTGCTACGACTTTCCACATTGATAACGACACGTATAAAATCAGCGGTTCAAAACTCGTTAAGAAATAAAATCTGTACAGCATTTAATCCCGTCGACGAGGCGGGATTTTTTTTGCAAAAGTTAAAGCCGCCGACGTTATCGCTATAGCCCGCGCTGAAGTTTGGAGTCTCATTTAAAAAGCTGTTTATCTTGTCAACGTAAGCTTGCGTCGTTTGAATTCGATACGTTTACGCAAAAATTTTTGTGGCGATTCTGAAAGCATTGCCAAAACGCAGTCGAATAGCTATAATGCCTTATAAGGAGGTGGATGACATGGAAAAAGTAAGTGTAGGATTTGGGAATCAAGCGACAATATGCGCCGTGACAAAAGGCTTGCTAAGGTTCTTGATAATGCCCTCCAATGCGAGGGCAAATTTTTTAGGCAGGTACGAATACGATTCGACTAAGGCGCGGCGATTAACTAGTAGTATCAAATAAATAAGAGGTAAATTTTATGAAGTGGAAACTTTTAATCGTGGCGGTGATTGTAATCGGTGCGGCGGTCGGCTACAAGTTTTATAGTGATAAGGTCGTCGCGGAGACGGTGAAGACTTACGAGACGGAAAAGGTTGTTCGCATGGACTTGACTAAGACGGTCTCGGCAACGGGCACAATTCAGCCGCGAGATAGTGTCGAAGTCAGCGGCAAGGTCACAGCTCGTATTCAAGAGATTTTGGTTGAAGAGAATGATCACGTAACCGAAGGGCAAGTCGTCGCGATACTTGACGGCAAAGATTATCAAGCGCAACTCGACCAAGCGAACTTCACATTGACGAACGCCAGACAGAAGCTTGAGCGGACGGATAAGCTTTATAAAATCGGCGCGAAGTCTTTGCAAGAACTTCAAGACGCCCAATACGAATACGACCGCGCAAAGTCAGCCGTGGAGCTTGCCGAGGACAATGTTAATCAGACAGTCATAACCGCGCCCATGGACGGCGTTGTAGTCGGCGAACCCAAGACGCCCGGTACTATGGCTGTTCAAGGCTCGACGAACCCGACGGTTATCATGCGCATTGCCGACCTTAGCGAGAAACTTGTTAAGGCTAAAGTCGACGAGACGGACATTGGTAGCGTTCGCGTCGGCGAGCTTGCCACGTTCACGGTTGATGCGTATCCCGATAAAACTTTCCGCGCCGAAGTCATGAAGATTTCGCAGACTGATACGGCTAACTCATGGGATACAAGCTCTTCAAGTAGCAGTTCAAGCTCCTCAAGCAATGCCGTTATCTATTATTACGTGACGTTCAGTGCGCCCGACGATGAAAACCTTTTGCTCCCCGCGATGACTGCTCGGCTTGATATTGTCGTCGGTCAAGTCCGTGATGCGTTGTGCGTGCCGATTGCCGCTTTGAAGACTGACGCGCAAGGCTCTTACGTTGAACGAATCACTAAAGACGCGCAAGGTAAGGACATTGCCGAGAAAGTTTATATCACGGTCGGGCTTTACGGTGAGGAGTTCGTTGAGGTCACGGGCGGCGGCTTGAATCCCGGCGATGACATTTCCACGACGTATGAGGCGGCTAAACCTACGACAATGCAAGGCGGCATGGGCGGTATGCGTCGTCCGCCATTCTAAGACGATGTTCAGTGCCAGAAAACTTCTGCGCGTCCGATTGTTCTTGGAAGGCGCAGTCGTAGGAATATTCACGGGCGTAATCGTGGCGGCGTTGAGGTTTTTACTAGACGAAGCCGACATCTATCGCCCGATTATTTTTGCTCACGTCAACAGCTTAGGCAAAGTCCTATTGGCAGTCGGCGTGATGATTTTATTGGCGGCAGTCTTAGCAAAGGCAGTGCGTTTCGATTCACAGGTTGCGGGGAGCGGCGTGCCTCAAGTAAAAGGAATCTTGCAAAGACGTGCGCAAATGATTAAGCCGTTCCGATTGTTAGTTGTGAAGTTCTTCGCGACGGTCATGGCAATCGGTGCGGGCATGAGCTTGGGGCGTGCAGGTATCAGCGTGCAATTCGGCGCGGCTGTCGGCAACTTATTCAGCAAGATAATCTACGCGGACAATCGTCATCACGAGGCAGTTGAAGGACACTTCCTGTTGACTGCTGGCGCGGGCGCAGGCTTAGCGGCAATCTTCAACGCGCCACTTGCCGGAGTCATCTTTTGCATTGAGGATTTGCGCAAGAAGTTTTCGCAAGAAATCTTAATCGCGGCAGTCACGGCGGCTGTTATGGCGTCCTTTATCGTTAAGATTGTCTTCGGCGTGCGACCAGTCTTCGAGACAATCACGGCGACGCCTCTACACGTCCCGTCCGTCATGACAGCTCCGACTTTGGATATGATTGCGGCGATTAGTGCGGCTCCATTGAAGTTCACCGCGCTTTTTATCTTGCTCGGCATAATCTGCGGCATCATCGGCGCAAGTCTCTTTAAGGCGTTAATCATCGCGCTTGACACTTACGACAGCTTGAAACTCTTCGGCGTGCGGAGGTTCGCAATCCCACTGTTGCTGGCGATACCAATCGGAATGTACCTGCCGCAAATCCTCGGCTGTGGAAATGTCCTGGTCGACGAAATGTTAATCACGCGGCACGCCGTAAGCTTGCTGATGATTTTGCTCGCGGGCAAGGTCTTGTATACGCTGATTTGCTTCGGCACGAACGCACCAGGCGGATTGTTCTTACCCGTGCTGGTTATCGGCGCGTTAATCGGAAATATCTTTGCTCGCGTCGGCAACGGACTACACCTCTTCACGGCGGACTGGACGACGCTTTTTATAATATTCGGCATGGCGGCACTGTTCGCGGCAGTCGTCAAGGCTCCGATAACTGGTAGCGTCTTAATCTTGGAACTGACCGGGCAATTTGAACACCTCGTCGGGCTTATCGTCGTATCGGGCGTAGCATTCCTAGTTTCGGACTTGTGCGGCGGTGAATCAATCTTCTCTGCACTGCTTGAACGTTCCCAACAAAAAATCCCGCCGCGTTGACGGGATTGAAGTTTATTAGCCGAGCCGTCGCTGAAGACTTTCCAACAGCCCGCCGCGCAGATTGTCATCGGTAATCTTTTCTATGACGGGATTGAACGCCGCCTCGACGATTAGCCGCTGAGCCTCAGACTTATCAAGCCCGCGACTCATCAGGTAGAAAATCTTTTCCTCGTCGAGCCTTCCGACGCTTACGGCGTGATGACCGTCTACTTCGTCCTCGGCGGCAAGCATTAACGGCACTGAACGATTGCGCGTCCCTTCCGAAAGGATTATCACTTCTTCAAGCTCACGCCCCGTTGAACCTTTCGCGCCGCGTTGAAAGTCTAGCGTCCCACGGAAGATTTTATCGCTCTTATCAGTCAAGGCACCGCGAACATTCATTGTTGCCGAAGTTCTTTTGCCGTGCTGACGAATCACGTAGTTAAAGTCCAACCGCCGCTTGCCGTCACCGAAATAAACCGCCTCGAAGTCAGCCGCCGAGTCATCGCCGAGCAAATCAATCTCCACGTCCGCAGAATAATCGCCGCGTCCTAAGTCCGCCGAGATAAACTCAACACGCGCACCCTTGCCAACAGAAATCCTTATCCGCCGAGCAACGTCAGAGTCACTCAAGTTCACGGCGGATAATTTTTTTGTCTCACCGTCGGCAACGTCAATGAGTTGCTCTTCGACCTGCGCGGAGGTCTTAAGGTCGTTAACGCCCAGCCAACGCCACGTCCTAAGAGGAATTTCGCCTAACATGATTGACACCTTAGAACGCCGGCACGATTGCGCCCTTGTACTTGTCCTCAATGAACTTCTTAATCTTATCGGACTGCAGAGACTTCACGAGCGTTTTAATCTCGTCGCGGTTCTCGTCCTCACGAACAGCAATGATATTCACGTAAGGCGAAGTCTTATCCTCGATAAACAGCGCGTCCCTCATCGGGTTAAGGTCGGCATTCATGGCAAAGTTCGTGTTGATAATCGAAATGTCCACGTCTTCGAGGGTTCTGGGCAGTTGCGCAGCTTCCACTTCCTGAATCACCAAGTTTTTGGGGTTGTCAACAATGTCTTGAACAGTTGCAGTCTCGTTGACGCCGTCTTTGAGCTTAAGCAGTTCAGCCTTCTGCAAGAGGAGCAGAGAACGTCCGCCGTTAGTGGGGTCGTTCGGGATAGAAACCGTCGCGCCGTCCGCAAGCTCCTTTAAGTCCTTAATCTTTTTGGAATAAATGCCCATAGGCTCGATATGCACGCCGCCCGCGTTCTTGAGCTTAACGTCCTTATGCTCCTTAACGAAGTCATTAAGATACGGCTCGTGCTGGAAGAAGTTCGCGTCAAGCTCCTTGTCGTTTAGGGCGATGTTCGGTTGCACATAGTCATTGAACTCGACAATCTCCAACGTGATTCCCTGCGCCTTGAGGTCGGGCTTAATCTCCTCCAACAGCTCGGCATGAGGCACGGGCGTCGCCCCGATTTTAAGTGTGACCTCAGAAGTTGCCGCAGGCTTGTCTTCCGTCTTAGCAGGTTGTTCACCGCCGCCGCAACCCGTCAATAACAATGTCGCCGCCAATGTTATCGTCGCTAACAATTTTCCTCGCATGATGAATCCTCCTTGTGATTTGTTACGCCGCGCATTATATCAAACCCAAAATAAATTTCAAGTTGCCAAAGTCCGCCGCGTGAATTACAATCGGCTAAACAACCTAGGAGGCGAGACGTAATGACGGATATTGAAAAGCTCAGCCAAATCTTATCGAACAGTTCAAGGGCAGTCTTCTTCGGCGGGGCGGGCATGTCAACTGAATCAGGCATTCCCGATTTCCGGAGCGCGAACGGCATTTACAATCAGAAACTCAATCAGACCTTTTCGCCAGAGGAGATGGCGTCGCATAGATTTTTCGTGAATCACCCCGAAGAGTTCTTTGCCTTCTATCGCGAACGTTTTGTTTATTTGGACGCTAAGCCCAACGCTGGACACATTGCCCTTGCCGAATTGGAACGGCGCGGCATTCTAAGCGCGGTCATCACCCAGAACATTGACGGGCTACACCAAATCGCCGGCTCACGTGTCGTCTATGAATTGCATGGTTCGATTCGGCGGAGCTATTGCGTTGAGTGCGGCGCGAAGTATGACGTTAGCTTTGTCATGAATAATAAGCCTGTGCCTCATTGCGTCGAGTGCGGAGGGGTCGTCAAGCCTGATGTCGTCCTTTACGGCGAGAGCCTCGACAATGACACCATAAGCAATTCGATTCGGGCGATTGTCGACGCTGATACGCTGATTGTTGGCGGCACAAGTCTTATCGTTTATCCTGCGGCGGGGCTGATTGATTACTTCCGAGGTCGTCATCTGATTCTGATTAACAAGACTGCCACCCGTGCCGACGCCGATGCCGAGCTTGTCATACGCGAACCAATCGGCGAGACACTTGCTAAAGCCGTCGCCCTAATCGAGTAAAGGAGGTTGCCTGTTGGGCGTTCTAAGATACCTTGCACGGACGATTGACTCATCACGGTCGCTGATACTGTTCACGGCGTTTGCAAGCTTCTTCTTTGTGCGAACGACCTTCTGCCCGCTAATGTATGACGATTACGCTTATGCATTCATTTGGGACGCGGCTCACGGCGGGAACTTGGAGGCAATGCAATTCGGCTCACCAGCCATTGAACACCGCGAACGCATATCGTCGCTTGCTGACATTGTGACTTCCCTAACGTCGTATTACCTCACGTGGGGCGGCAGAGTCTTTGCTTGCGGACTTGTACAATTCTTTATCTGGCTCGGCAAGCCCGCCTTCGACGTGGCGAATACGATAATGTTCGTCTTCCTTATCCTAGTGATAATCAACTTGGCTAACACGTGGCTGAAGATTTCGCGGGCGGCTCTGCTGTGGATTCTCTTTGCAATATTTATCCTAATGCCGTCGTCGGTATTCAGTCTGTTTTGGCTAACTGGCTCCTGCAATTACCTTTGGATGGCGTTCTTCCAATTATTTTTCCTTACGCCCTATGTCAAAGCATTGCGTTCACGTGAGGCGGCGAACTCTTTGCTAAACGTCGTGCTGATGATTCTGCTCGGACTGTGCGCGGGCTGTTCTAATGAGGCTGGCTCCTTCGCGACTGTCTGCTTGACGTTCTTTTTAACCGTCATGTGCAAGGCGCAAGGTCTCTTCCGTCCGTGGATGATTGCAGGCTTAATCGCCGTGAGCGTCGGCTATGGGCTGATGACTCTTGCGCCGGGAAATTTCTTGCGGCTACAGTTCTTGCACCCGAACTTCATCTACACGAAAGAAATATTCTTCGCGAACCTGACAGGAGGTTTCCTGCGCATCGCGGTGACGGATTTAATCGCATTGATTCCGATGTTCGTTTACTTCTTGCGTCGCACGTCGTCAAAGGTAACTATGGCGGAAATTTTAATGCTAGCATTCACGGCGGCGGGATTGCTCGTGCCGATTGCCTTGCTTATGTCGCCCGAATATCACACGCGCATTGCGATAACGTCACTATCGTTTATCCTCGTGGCGTCAAGCTCGGCTATCCTCGAACTCGAACGCCAACACTTAAAGGCGCGGCTGACCTTGCCGAAAAATTTCTTGCGACCCGTGTCCATTATCGTCCTTGTTAGCTTTGTCTCTTACTTTGCCACGCTGATTTATGTTGACCTGTCAATCTTCAATGCCAATCGTCGTCAAGTGCGCTACATTCAACGCAATGCTGAACTTGACCTCGTGCCGATGCCGCCCATGCCAATCCGTCAACGCTTTAAATCCATTCACGGCGACCGAAGCGCGGTTGAGGAGCTTGAATACTTCGCCGGCATTGAGGACAACCTTAACACTTATCAAAACGCACTCGTTGCCCAATACTACGGCGTCAAACACGTCGTTGCGGCTAAAGAATAATTAGGAGGTTTCATTATGAACGATTGCATTTTCTGCAAGATAGCGGCGGGCGAAGTCCCTTCGCAAAAAGTCTACGAGGACGACACGGTCATTGCCTTTAAAGACCTGTCGCCCAAAGCACCGATTCACGTGCTGATTGTCCCTAAGAAACACATTCAAAGCGTCGCACACTTCCAAGCCGAGGACAAAGAACTTGCCGCGCATATCTTCGTTGACGTTGTACCCAAGCTCGCCGCTGACTTTGGCGTTGCTGAGGCGGGCTTCCGTCTCACAATCAACACTGGCAAGGACGGCGGACAGACTGTTCCGCATTTGCATGTTCACTTCCTCGCCAAACGCAAGATGACTTGGCCGCCCGGCTGATTGACATTCAAGCAACAAAAAAACCCGTCTCGATTCGGAGGCGGGTTAATTTTTTATTGGGCTTGCAATCTCTCGCCGTAGCGTTCATCTATGTTCTGTTGAAGGTTCGGTATCAGCTTCCAATCGCAACGATGAGTAGTCTTAATGACTTTTAAGGGCGCATTGAACAGATAAAGATTCTTTGCATTAACGCCGTTGGTCACGTCGACGCAATAGGTCTTCCCGTCGTCAAAGGTTATCGTATTCCAACCGTGCTTTTCGGACTTACCGTTTTCTTTTACCATTCCGCCTATCCTGCTGACATTCAAGCCGCACATGCGTCCTAACATATAGAAGGCGTCCGCGAAGCCGCTACAATTTGCCTTGCCGTCGATTAAAGCTCCAATCGCCGTGAAAAATCTTTTGGGCGTCTGGTCATCAGTGAACATATTCTCTTCGTCGTAGTAAGTGCCGCGATTGCATAACTCTTTGTAAATGTAAAGTTCCCTTTCCAAAGGAGAGGACAGCTTATTAGCCTCGTTGGCGATAGCGACTGCCACGTTGTAAAGTTGCATTTCGTCGGCAGTGAGTCCTTGTGTATTGCCACTGAGGTAAGCGTTGGCGACGTGTGTGCCGGGATACTCCTTAACTATCTCGTAAAAGAAGTTTCCTGTTCCGAACTCCGCGCTTAGATTGCCCACTGGAACTAGAGCGATTGTATTAACGAAGTCTTCATTCAAGGCGAGGATTTCCTTCAAGCCCTTTTCCTTGTCGGCATTGATTGTGACGCTCGTGATGACGAAATAAAATGCCGTCTGACCTTGTCGGCGACCGTTCTCGATGTAAGCGGCGACCTCTGCTTTACTAGCAAAGTGTGGAGCGGAGTTCCAATCAAATGCTTCTTCCTCTGCGTGAACTATTTGCAAGCTCAGCATGAACACACAGACAATCACAGCGGCGAAAATTTTCTTTAGCATGTCTAACACTCCCTTGCATTGAATTTCTTAATGATGATAGCAAAAAAAATCCTCCGTCAATCTGCGCGGAGGAAAAAATTTTATCGGAGTAATGTTCAGTTGGTGATGCCGGGGCGCGTCATCTTTTCGGGCGACATGTAAACCTTAAGCTGTTCTTCAGTGAGGATTCCCTTTTCCAAAATGATTTCGCGAATCGGGCGACGAGTGGCATACGCTTCCTTAGCAAGCATTGAGCATTGTTCGTAGCCGAGGTGAGGTAGCAGAGCAGTCACGACACCAACGGAGCTATCCAACCACTTCTGGCATTGTTCGCGATTAGGTTCAAGACCCGTCAAGAGTTTGTCGACGAAAGTCCGCGAGGCATTGGCAAGATAATTCATTGAGCTGCACAGGTTGTAAGCCATAATCGGTTCCATGACGTTGAGTTCAAACTGTCCGTTCTCGACGCCGAGAGTAACAGCCAAGTCGTTGCCGATGACTTGATAGCACGCCTGATCCATTACTTCAGCGATAACGGGATTGACTTTGCCGGGCATAATCGACGAGCCAGGTTGACGCTTGGGCAGGAAGATTTCATTTAAGCCGCAACGAGGACCCGACGCCATAAGGCGGAAGTCATTCGCCATTTTGATAAGGACAAGGGCAGTGTTCTTCAGCGCGGAGCTAACGTCAACAAAGCCGTCAGTGTTATTGGTTGCGTCGATGATGTTCGTTGAAGTCTCGAAGTTCTCGCCAGTAATCTCGCGAAGCTTGCGGGCAACAATCTTAATGTATTTCGGCTCAGCATTAAGACCAGTGCCGACGGCAGTGCCACCCATGTTAATCAGTCTGATACTGTCAATCGCCCACTCAATACGGCGGATACTGCGACGAACTGCCGAGGCATACGAGCCCATCTCTTGACCAAGCGTAATCGGAACGGCATCTTGCAAATGCGTGCGCCCCATCTTGAGAATATCTTTGTACTCTTCCGCCTTAGCCTCAAGGGCAGTGGCAAGGTAATCAAGCGCGCTGGTGACGTTGTGGCTCTTGTATGTCAAGCAAACCTTAATCGCCGTCGGCAAGCTGTCATTGGTTGATTGTGCCATGTTCGCGTGATTGTTCGGGCTGATGATGTCATAGCGTCCTTTAGCCTCGCCGATAATCTCAAGCGCACGGTTGCAAAGGACTTCGTTCATGTTCATGTTAATGGAAGTACCTGCGCCGCCTTGAATCGGGTCAACGGGGAATTGGTCGATGAACTGCCCGTCGATAATCTCTTCTGCCGCCTGAACGAGCGCGTTGCCAATCTTCCTGTCAAGGCGACCAGTCTCCATGTTGGCTTGAGCCGCCGCCTTCTTGACTTTGGCAAGCGACTTAATAAAGTCCTCGTCAAGCCTGCGTCCGGTGATTGTGAAGTTCTCGATAGCCCGCATTGTCTGCACGCCGTAATAAGCTTCGTCGGGGACTTCAATCTCTCCTAAAAAGTCGTGTTCCTTTCTCATGTTAGCACCCTCTATAGAAAATTTTTTACTGCCGTTTATAAAACAACGTTAGCCAAAGCCATGCCGACCGCAACGCTTACAATACACGTAATCAAGCCTGGGATTTGGAAGCTGTGATTAAAGACGAACTTGCCAATTTGCGTCGTACCCGTGCGGTCAAAGGCGATACCTGCCAGAACAGTCGCGTAAATCGGAACGAGGAAGTAACCGTTGACAGCGGGGAACATACCAATCATAGCCGGAGGCGTGATGCCGAGCGCAATACCCAACGGAGCTAACGCGCCAATCGTGCCCGCCTGACTTAAGATAACAGCACTCAACAGGAACAGGATAATCGCGAAGACCCAAGGATAAGCCGAGATTAAATCAGCTGCCCCCGACTTGATAAAATCAATGTTATTGCGCGTCAAGGTGTCGCCCGCCCATGTCAAGCCGAATATGCAGTAAACGCCCATTAAGCCATTGCGAAAGACGGATTGTTCAATAATCGAATTGACCTTGACGCCGCAAGCGATAATCATCACGCCCGCCATAGCCATCATAACCATTTCAATGCACATAGTCATCGTAAAGTTAACCATCTTATCGCCGAGCATAGCTGAAGGTCTAAGCTCAGGGAAGATACCGAAGATAACGACGATAACGGTTGCCAGAAGGTAAATCCAGACGGCGCGTTTGGTCGAGGCGGAGAACTCTCTAGCCTCAGCGATTTGAGCTTTCTCGTTAATGGGAGCCGATTCACCGCGTGCTACCCTGTCGAGATACTCTTTGTCTTCGGAAAGTTCTTTGCCCATGCGAGCCGCCCATAATGAACCGCACACGACACCTATAAGCGTTGACGGAATGCAGACGATTAGAATATCAATCAACGTGACGCCTTGCGGTGATAACAACCCGACTAGCGCGACGGTTGCGGCGGAGATCGGACAGGCAGTTATTGCTTGTTGAGAGGCGATAACCGACATTGAGATTGGTCGTTCAGGACGGACTCCCGCCTCGCGAGCCACTTCAGCGATAACCGGCAGGATACCGAACGAGATATTGCCCGTGCCGCACATGAACGTAAACACCCAACTGATAATCGGAGCATAATAGCTGATGCGATTCGGATTCTTGCGCAGGAGCTTGACGGCGATTTGAATTAGGTAATCCATGCCGCCAGAGGCCTGCAAAGTCGCCGCGATAACGACGACCGTCATGATAATCATAATGACATCGATAGCGGGATTGCCTGGCGCGAGTCCAAAACCGAAAACTAAAATTGCAATGGCGAAACCACTCGACATGCCCAGGAAGATTCCTCCGTAGCGTGCGCCGATAATTAACATCGCCAGCACTACTGCCAATTCAGCCCAAAACATACAACCACCCCTTTAACAAAAAATCTTCGTGTATACAAAGTACAAGCCCGATTGTAGCCGTCAATCCTGCAAATGTCAATCAAATATATTCTTATGGTTGCTTGTCGAATTGTTAATAGGAACGCGGACATTGCCAAAGATTGACTGTGCAAGGTAAGTAAGATATAATCGCCGCGATTGATTCATTGAAATTTCAGGAGGATAAAGATATGTGCGGGATAGTCGGATACATTGGCGATAAGAAGGCGGCACCGATTCTTTTGGACGGGCTGACGAAGTTGGAATATCGTGGTTATGACTCGGCGGGCATTGCGGTCGATTGCGGAGACGAGATTTTTATTGAAAAGTCCGTCGGGAGGTTAGACGCCCTTAAAGACAAGCTCAAGAACAGATTGCCAGTCGGCACGGTCGGCATTGGTCATACACGTTGGGCGACGCACGGCAGACCCTCTGATAGCAACGCGCACCCTCATACCGATTGCCACGAAGATTTCGTCGTCGTGCACAACGGCATTATCGAAAACTATCTGCCGCTCAAAGAAGAGTTAATCGCTCGTGGGCACAAGTTCACGTCCGAGACTGATACGGAGGTTATCGCGCACTTGCTGGAGGAAGTTTATCGTGGCGACTTCGTGGCGGCTGTTCGTGAAGTCTTAAGCAAGGTCGAAGGCTCCTACTCGTTGGCGTTCATGGCGAAGGCTCACCCAGACATTTTGCTCTGTGCTAAGCAGGACAATCCGTTAGTCATCGGTTTGGGCAAAGGGGAAAACTTCATAGCCTCGGACATTCCCGCGATTATCAATCACACGCGCGACACTTACATTTTGAACGACGGCGAACTTGCCCTTGTCAAGAAAGATTCCGTGCTTGTCATGAATCGTCAAGGCGGCATCGTCGTAAAGAAAATCTTTCACGTGACTTGGAATGCTGAGGCGGCGGAAAAGGGCGGCTACGAACACTTCATGCTTAAGGAGATTAACGAGCAACCTAAAGCCGTGCGCGACACAATGAGTAAACGCATTGCCAAGGACGGCGCGTCAATCGTCCTCGACGAACTGAATTGGGATAAAGCGTTCCTCGACGGCATTGACAAGATTTATATAGTGGCGTGCGGCACGGCGTATCATGCGGGGCTTGTCGGGAAGTTTTATATCGAACGGCTAGCCCGTAAGCTCGTTGAAGTCGATTTGGCTAGTGAGTATCGATACCGCAATCCGATTGTCGACGACAAGACGCTTGTTATCGTCGTCAGTCAGTCGGGCGAGACTTCAGACACCTTAGCCGCCTTAAAAGAATCTAAACGGCTCGGCGCGAAGACTTTAGCGATAACCAATGTCGTCGGCTCGTCGATTGCCCGCGAAGCTCATCAAGTCATTCACACGTGGGCAGGTCCGGAGATTGCAGTTGCCTCAACCAAAGCTTACACCACGCAACTAATCCTAATGTTCATGCTGGCTTTGTACATGGCTCAGCTTTGCGAGACGTTGCCCGCCGAAAGAGTCCGTGAATTGATTTGCAAGCTCAAGAAGATACCCGCGCAGATTTCTGAGACGTTATCAGACGTAGAGCCTATTAAAACTTTTGCAAGGCAATACGGCTTCAATGAGGACGTGTTTTATATCGGACGTGCTTTAGATTATTCCGTTGCCTTAGAAGGTGCGCTTAAGCTTAAAGAGATTTCCTACATTCACGCGGAGGCTTATGCGTCCGGCGAACTCAAGCACGGAACTTTAGCTTTAATCGTCGAGGGCGTGCCGGTTATCGCGCTTGCCACTCAAAAGAGCGTCTACGAAAAGACACTGTCGAATATCAAGGAAGTCAAAGCACGCGACGCGATTGTAATCGGCATTGCGGCGGCGGGCGATACCGAGCTTGAAAAATATCTTGACCACGTTATTTTTGTACCGGAGACCGACGAGCTGTTGATACCGCTTTTAACTGTCGTCCCGTTGCAACTGTTAGCTTACTACGCGGCGATAACTCGTGGCTGCGACGTGGACAAGCCCCGCAACCTTGCTAAGTCCGTGACTGTGGAATGATGACTGAACGAGTAAATATCTTAGGCGTGCAGGTCGACGCGGTGACAATGTCGCAAGCCGTCGAACGCGTGATAAATTTAATCGGCATGGGCAAGCCGTCAATGGTAGCGACTGCCAATGCCGAAATGCTTTTGAATGCCACGCACGACGCTGAACTTAAAAAGATATTGAACGCGGCAAGCTTAGTTGTTCCGGACGGCGCAGGAACTGTTTGGGCAGCTCGTCACCTCGGAAAGCAAATGCCTGAACGCGTCGCGGGCTTCGATTTGGTTCAGGAACTCATGAAGATTGCCCCCGCACATGACTTTAAGTTCTTCCTATTCGGAGCTGCGCCGGGTATCGCCGATAAAGCCAAACTAAAAGCCGAGACCCTTTACCCTGGAATAAAAATCGTCGGCACTCGCAATGGCTACTTCAAGGCGGAGGACGAACTTGACATTATCGCCCAGATTAAAAGTTCCCGTCCCGATATTCTACTTGCGGCTTTAGGTGTACCTAAGCAAGAGAAATGGCTCTTCAAGCACAAGGACGAACTCAAAATCCCCGTGTCAATCGGCGTGGGCGGCACGTTCGATGTTATGGCGGGTGTCGTCAAGCGTGCGCCACTGTGGATGCAAAAGGCTCGCCTCGAATGGCTATTCCGAGCAATGCTTCAGCCTAGCCGCGCAGGAAGATTGCTTGCCTTGCCGAAATTCGTTTGGAAAGTTCATCAGCAGAAAAACGGAGCGTGAGAAACTTGAGCATAATCAGAGAAGGATATTACTTTGCGGGCGTCGCGCTCCTTATCGCGCTCTTCCTCGGCGTGATGATTCACCCCTACGCCGCGATATTGCCCGCCGTCATTGCTTGTTACTGCATTTATTTTTTCCGTAATCCAAACCGAACAATCCCCGCCGATGAGTCGTTAATCGTGTCGCCCGCCGATGGCACCGTTCAAGATGTGGTGGAAGTCGATAGCGATGACTTCGTTAAGGGGGCTTGCCGTAAGGTCATAATCTTCTTATCGGTCTTCGATGTGCATGTTAATCGCAGTCCGATTGCCGGCGAGATTAAGATTCAAAAATATATCTGCGGACGCTTCCGACCGGCTTACAAAGACTCCGTCGGCTTCGAGAACGAACGACACCTTATCGGCATTGAGAACGAACGCTTGCGCGTGACAGTCACTCAAGTCGCTGGAATTCTTGCACGGCGTATCGTTAGCTGGGTTACTCTTGATGATAAGCTTGAGAAAGGCGAGCTCTACGGCTTGATTCGTTTCGGCTCGTGTACGGAAATTGTCATGCCCTCAAGCGTCGAGGTCACGGTCAAGAAGGGCGACAAGGTTCGCGGCGGCGAGTCGATTATCGGCAAGATTAAATGACGCTGAACGATTGATTATAAATCTTCTGCATGATAAAATAATCGTGCGGAAGATTTTTTTGTGCAGGGAGGAGAAGTTATGATTAGGAGGATTCTCATAGCGAACCGTGGAGAAATTGCTGTGCGTGTCATTCGCACCTGTCAAGAGCTTGGCATTGAGACTGTCGCGATTTACTCGGACGCGGACAAAGAAGCATTGCACGCACAACTTGCTGACGTTCGTTATCGCGTGGGCACAGAGGACGCCTTCGACAGCTACCTTAACCGCGAGGCAATCATCGATGCGGCGAAGACTACCGAAGCTGATGCAGTTCATCCGGGCTACGGTTTCCTGTCCGAGGACGCGGACTTTGCTCAAATGGTCGTCGATGCGGGCATGACGTGGATTGGTCCTTTGCCTGAAACAATTAAACTCGTCGGCGACAAGGACGCGGCTCGCAACTCAATGATTCCGTCGGGTATCCCAATGTCTAAAGGCTCCGAACCGCTGACAAGCAACACCATGGCAGTTAAGGCGGCGGCTGAGGTCGGTTATCCCGTCATCTTGAAGCTCGTAAGCGGCGGCGGTGGCAAAGGTATGTTCATCGTCCGCAATGAAGAGGAACTTCATCATGTGCTGGGGCTTGTCGACGTTAAGCAGAACAGATTTTATTTCGAGCATTACATCGAGCATTCGCGGCATATTGAGGTTCAAGTCGTGGCGGATAACTTTGGTAGCGTGATTCATCTTGGCGAGCGCGAGTGTTCGATTCAACGCCGCAATCAAAAACTTCTGGAGGAGTCTCCGTCGATAGCCTTAACGCCCGAAATGCGCGAACGCGTTGGCAAGCTTGCAGTCAAGGCGGCGAAGTCCGTTCACTATTCCAACATCGGCACCGTTGAGTTCTTGCTTGACCTTGCGACGAATGAATTTTACTTCATGGAGATTAATCCGCGCATTCAAGTCGAGCACGGCATAACCGAGGCTGTCACGGGCATTGACTTGGTAAGGACGCAGATTAAAGTTGCGTCGGGTGAGCCGCTTGACTTCACGCAGGCTGATGTTAAGTTCACGGGGCACGCTATCGAATGCAGAATCAATGCCGAAGACCCCGACCGCAAGTTTATGCCCACGCCCGGCAAGATTGAATTTCTTCATGAGCCTTCAGGACCTCGCGTGAGGTTTGATAGCGGAGTGACGGCGGGTTTGTCGATTGAGCCTTACTACGATTCGTTGATTGCAAAGCTGATTGTTCATGGCAGGACACGCGGCGACGCAATTAGAATCATGCGGCGGGCTTTGAATGAGTTCATGCTTAAGGGCGAAGATAATTTTGTTAAGACGACCGTCCCGCTTCATCAGCATATCCTAGACGACGAATGGTTCTGCACGGGCAACATTGACACGCAGTTTATAAAGAAACGTTTGCCAATATACGCGGCGGCTCCGAAGAAGATTACGCTTGAAGACAAAATGGATCCCGACCTTGCCGATAGACTTGCACGCGGTGGCGGACGCATCGACATTGACTACGCATAAAAAAGTTTAGGAGATATGTTGAATGAACGAATCAGACTTGGAATTAGAAAAAGGGCAATACGAAGCTTTGAAGGCGGCTTATCGTCTTTTCGGACAAGGCGACTTGATGAAGTTCTGGCTTCTCGAGGAACATCGTTGCATTGACAAATGGGTTAATTACTTTCCTGTCTATGAGAAATGGTTCAATCCTTATCGCGGCAAAGATATTGTATTCGTTGAAATTGGTGTGCAAAACGGTGGCTCCGCGCAGATGTGGAAGAATTATTTTGGCAAGGACGCAAAGATTATAGGCGTCGATATTGATCCTAAGTGCAAGAAACTTGAAGATAAACAAATCGCCATAGAAATCGGCTCGCAGGAGGACGAAAATTTTTGGCGCAAGTTCAAGAAGAAATATCCTCGCGTAGACATTCTCCTTGATGACGGCGGGCATACAAATAATCAGCAAATTGTCACGTTCCGCGAAATGTTTCCGCATATCAAAGACGGCGGGCTTTATATGTGCGAGGACTGTCACACGTCTTATTGGAATGAGTCGCGTTGGCCAGGCGGCGGAGTAAAAGTTCCTGGTACTTTTATCGAGTTCACCAAAGACCTTATCGATGAGCTTAACGCTTTTTGGACAGGACAATCCTTAGAACCGACTTACAACACAATGAACATGGGCGGAATTCATTTTTATGATAGTATGGTCGTAGTAGAGAAAAAAAGAATCCCTATCCAACCATTTAGCTTGCGCATAGGCAAAACTACAACTGTTCATTTCGAGGACGCTTTATAAACTAGAGAAAATCTTTGACCGCTTGAAATTTTTGGGCGGTTAATTTTTTTGCGGCAATGAAGGAACTTTAGCAAGTCAAGCGAATAGTAGCTAATAATTGCTTTGAAACGGTTGACAGCAAAGACTGTCGACGCAAAATATTTTCGGACAAGGGGAGGCGTCGAAAGTGATTCGTGTTTTGATTGCTGATGACTCGGCTTTTATGCGGAAAGTCCTCTCTGATTTATTCAACAGTCAAAGCGACTTCCAAGTCGTCGGCACGGCGGTGAACGGTCAAGACGCAATCGAGAAGGTAAAAAGATTTCAGCCCGATGTATTGACGCTTGATGTTATTATGCCGGTTATGGACGGATTGAATGCATTGGCGGTTATCATGGAACAATGCCCGTTGCCGGTGGTTATGGTCAGCTCCACGACGCAAAAGGGAACTAACGAAACGATACGTGCTCTTGCGTTGGGGGCGGTAGACTTCGTGAGCAAGGCGGGCGGTGCCATTTCCAAAATCGACACGATAAAGGATGAGATTTTGGCGAAGTGCAGATTGGCGGCGAAAACTCATGCACGGAAAAGTTTCGCCGCAAGTAAGCCGCTTGTCTATTCCCCGAAGCCGACGACCATTGAGCCGACTACGCGCCGAATCGAGGTAAAACGTAGAACAGGACTTGTCCTTGGGCAAAAGCCGACGATTAACCGCGTACCGTCAACTACGGCTCCCGTCAAGAAAATCATTCCAGGCACAGGCAAAAAGCTAGTAGTCATCGGCACTTCGACGGGCGGTCCTCAAGCTTTGCAAACGGTCATCACGCGCCTACCCAAAAACCTCCCCTGCGGTGTCGTCGTCGTTCAACACATGCCCGCAGGTTTTACTAAGTCATTGGCGGAAAGGTTGAATTCAATCAGCGAGATAGCAGTCAAGGAGGCGGAACACGACGAAATTATAAGACCTGGGCAAGTTTACATTGCGCCGGGCGATTATCATTTGCGCATAGCTCCTGCAGGCGGTGAACGTCGTATCGTCTTGAGTCAGGAGCCGCGGGTTGGCAATCTTCGTCCCACTGTCAATTATATGTTCGACTCCGCCGCGCAGTTTGGCAGGGATTTAGTCTCGGTTATTATGACTGGCATGGGTTCGGACGGTTGCGAGGGCATGAAAAAGGTTAAAGCAACGGGCGGTTATTCGATAGCTCAAGACGAAGACAGTTGCGTTGTCTACGGAATGCCTAAGGCGGTGGTTGATGCAGGGCTTGCCGATGAGATTCGCCCTTTGAATAAAATTGCCGAAGCTATCGTGGAAGCTGTAAGAAGATAGCGGCTTTATTCGTATAAATAAACAGGAGGAGTTTAAATGGAAACTAATCAATACATGGATATGTTTCTCGACGAGTCGCATGAACATTTGCAATCGCTAAACGACGGTTTGCTCGGCTTGGAAGACAATGCCGAGGATCTGTCCATACTCAATGAGATTTTCCGCAATGCGCACACGCTCAAGGGCATGTCGGCGACGATGGGTTATAACAAAATCGCCGAGCTGACTCACGAGATGGAAGACGTGCTTGACATGTTACGCAAGGAGCAGTTAGCGGTAACCGGCGATATTATCGATACTCTGTTCAAGTGTATTGATTCGCTGGAGCAAATGATTAATAACGTGGCAAATGGCGACCCTGAAGATCTTATCGATGTATCCGATTTGGTTGCGAAGTTAAGTGCTATCTCGCGTGGCGAAGGTGCCCCCGCCCCGAAAGCTGAAGCCGTAGCCGAGACACCTGCCGCCGAAGTAGCGACTGCTACGCCCGCTGAAGTCTCTGCTGATATTCCCGTTGACTTATCGGACACGGAAAAAAGTGTCATCACCGAGGCAGAAAAGCGCGGTATGCACGGCATTTATCTTAAGGTCACGTTGGCGGAGTCTTGCCTATTGAAGTCTGCGCGGTCGTATATGGTAATGAACGCCTTGGAAGAGCTCGGCGAAGTGATTCGGACAATCCCCGCCGCAGAAGATTTGGAGCAAGAGAACTTTGAACGCTCCTTTGAAGTCATCTTGATAACCGCTTCCGAGGAAGAACAGATTCATGACGCCGTAGTTGGCATTTCCGAAATCGAGACGGCGGAGACGCAAGTTATAAAATTCGGAGGGACACCCGCTCCTCAACCCGAAGCTAAAGCGGCACCAGTCGTCGAACAGAAATCAACTGCACCGGCAACGGCTCCCGCACCAGCTCCCGCGCCTAAACCTTCTGCACCAGCAAATAAACCTGCGGCTCAAAGCGGCGGACAATCTGCAACGGCGCAACAAAAGAAAAGTCACGCGGGACAATCTGTCCGTGTCGACATTGAAAAGCTTGATACGCTGATGAACTTAATGGGCGAGCTTGTTATCAATAAAGTTCGCCTTGAACAAATCGGGCAGACGCATAGACTTTCCGAACTTACAGAGACTTTGGAGCAAATGGACAGGGTGACGACTGACTTGCAAAATATCGTCATGAAAGTCCGCATGGTTCCCGTCAGCCAAGTCTTTAACCGTTTCCCGCGCATGGTTCGCGACGTTACCAAAGAACTTAACAAGGAAATCAACTTGACAATCGAAGGTGAGGATACCGAGCTTGACCGCACGGTTATCGACGAGATTGGCGATCCGATTATGCACCTTTTGAGGAATTCGCTTGACCACGGTATCGAAATGCCTGACGAGCGCGAGGCTAAAGGTAAGCCGCGTATCGGTGAAGTCGGACTTATCGCCCGCCACGAAGGCAACAACGTCGTTATCATGGTCACTGACGATGGCAAAGGCATTGATGCGGATGTCATTCGTCGCAAGGCTGTTGAAAAGGGGCTTTACACTCAAGACGAGGTTGACTCAATGGACGACGCGGACGCCGTCCGAATTGTTTTCCTGCCAGGCTTCTCCACTGCAGAGAAGATAAGCGACATAAGCGGACGCGGTGTCGGCATGGACGTTGTTAAAAGTAAAATCGAATCGCTTAGCGGGCAAGTCGACGTTGAAACGCATATTAATGAAGGTTCTATCTTCAAGATTAAGTTGCCGCTGACTTTGGCGATTATCCAAGCAATGTTAGTTCAAGTTCAAAACGAAATGTACGCAATCCCGCTTGCCTCAATCGACAGCACACTTAGCATTCAGCCAAACGATATAAGCACTGTGCAGAACAATGAAGTTATCGTCCTGCGCGGCGAGATTATTCCGATAATCCGCATGGAAGAATCGCTAATGGTTCCGCACGTTCGCGATACTAAGGAACTGTTCGTCGTGGTAGTGCACGCGGGCGACTCAAAGGCGGGTATCGTCGTTGATAAGCTGATTGGTCAGCAAGAAATCGTTATCAAGACGCTGGGCAATCTGTTTATGGGCTTGAAGATGTTCTCAGGAGCTACGGTGCTCGGCGATGGTCGCGTTGCTTTGATTCTTGACGTGGCGACAATGCTTAACTAAGGAGGAATTTATATGGCTAAAGACAGCGTGGCGAATAAACCTGCAGTGGTCGACGAGGAAGAGCAAATTCAAGCAATGCAGGTAGTTGCGTTCAAATTGCGCGACGAAGAATACGGCGTGAATATCTTCCACGTGCAGGAGATTCGCAACTTAGTCGATATAACGCGGGTTCCGTTCGCGGCGAGTTTCATTAAGGGCGTTATCAATCAGCGTGGCTCAGTTATGCCAGTTATCGACTTGAAAAAACGTCTCGGCATTGAAGAAACGCCTTATACCTCGTTGAGCAGGATTGTTACCGTTATCGTGGACGATTTGCAAGTTGGCATGTTGGTCGACGCCGTCACGGAGGTTTTGACAATTCGTTCCAAACTCGTCGACCCGAAAAAGACCGTTAGCGATAGGGCAATGGAAAAATTCCTCAGCGGCATTGGCAATATCGACGGGCGATTAGTTACCATGCTTAACCTTGAGGAGATTGTCAACGCAAATTAATCAGCTTTGAATAAATTTATGGAGATGATTTAAATGATAGATGAATTCGATTTGACTCCGAATCAACTCGACGCCATGCGCGAAATCGGAAACGTCGGTGCAGGTAATGCGGCAACAGCCCTTTCGCAAGTTCTCAATAAGAAAATTGATATGAACGTCCCGAAAGTCTCCCTTATCCCGATTGAAGACGTGCCTGACCTCGTGGGCGGTCCCGATGCTTTGATTGTCGCAGTCTTCCTGCGTGTTTATGGCAAGGCTCCTGGCAATATCCTCTTCCTCATGCCCAAGGAAAATGCTTTCTATATGGTCGATGACTTGATGGGTAGACCTCACGGCACAACACAAGAACTCGGCGAAATGGAAGTATCAGCCCTTAAGGAAGTCGGAAACATTTTGACTGGTTCGTATCTTAACTCGTTCTTCCACTTCACGAACATAGCAATGATTCCGTCGATACCGTCTTTAGCACTCGACATGGCAGGCGCAGTCTTAAATATCGTGCTCGTTCAGCTGGGGCAAATGGGCGATTATGCAATGGTTATCGAAACAAAATTCTTGGCTGAAGACGACAGCGTACAAG
>JAFWCT010000043.1 GCA_017534385.1 Selenomonadaceae bacterium | reverse complement strand
GCTCCGGTCGCGGCATCATTTCGATAAATTCAAATCGGCGGCGCAATGCCGTATCTAGCAGAGCTATCGAGCGGTCGGCGGTGTTCATCGTCCCGATTATGTAAACATTTCGCGGCACCGTGAATTCTTCTTGCGAATATGTCAACGTTACCGATATTTCTTCGCGTTTATCTTCCTCAATCAGCGTTATTAGCTCGCCGAAGATTTTTGAGATGTTCCCGCGATTTATTTCGTCTATTATGAAGACAAAATTTTCATTTGGAGCCATTCTTGCAGTCTCGCAAAACTTTTTAAAGACTCCAGACTTGATTTTATAGGAAATATTGCCTCGCTCATCAAGAATTGGGCTAAGACCTTCGATAAAATCTTCGTAGCCGTAACTTTGATGAAATGTCACGAATTTAATCCTGCCTTCTGCTTTAAATTTGTCATATTCTTGCTTAATCTCATCGTAATTCGGATTATCATCGAGATTTTTATTATTACAAATCGCAACGGCATATGAAGTGGTCGAAAAAGTCTTTCCTGTGCTTGGTACGCCATGAAAAATCATATTAAGCGGAAAAAGTTTTAGTAATGATTTAATTTGCTCAGCTGACAGTTCAATTTGTTTTGAAACAGGCTTCTGAACATGTTCTAAACACCATAATCCAGGAAAATCTTCTATTCCTACATCGAAAAATGGACGTAGAATATATTTTTCAAAATTTGTTGCTTGAATCTGAGGTATTTCATAAATTATTGATTTCTTATCTATATTTGGAGCAAAGTCATACTTAAATCCGAAGTAAAATTTCTCTACTATAGGAATCCCATCTTTTGGAAAAACAATTCTATAATTACGCTGAAGAGCAGTTTTTATATGACAAATTTCGATTGATTTATCGATTATCTGCCCTATTAATTTTACTCCGCTTTGAGGATTGCTTTTTTCGTTTCCATGACAAAGATAAAAGTAATCTCCAGTCTTCATTGCCTTTAACTTTTCTATTTCATCTTTTCCAAAAGCAACAATAACTTTTTGTCCTAAAATATATGCTAATTGTTCTTTTGAAAAATTAAGATTATGATGATTTACCTTCCAAAAGGTTATTTTTTCTCCTGAGTACCTTTGATAAGCCATTCAAATAGCTCCTTTCGATAAAAAAACGCCGTCGCTAGAAAATCTTTGACGCTTATTATAAAATTTTATGCTTGAAAATGCAAATGGCGTTGAAAAATAAGTTTGGAGAGAGATTTGAGGCTTGCGAGCGTAAAATTTTGCTTTGAAACGGATTTTGAGCGTTGAGAACAAAAAAATCATCTCGAAACGAGTTCAAAGATGATTCTGGAGACTGACTATAAGGAGTCAAGCAAAATCAGAAAAAGATTCTCCGGTTCTTTGAAGATGAAAAATGACCCGAACAAGCTTTTTGGCAACGTGGGAGAGCGCAACAAAATAATGTTTTCCTTCGTCGCGCTTTTTCTTCAAGTAAGCGGCAAAGGTCTTTGAATATCTGCTGACGAGATGAGCAGCCAAGAACAATGCGCAACGCAAATATCGCGAGCCACGCTTTTCCATAGTGGCATTTTGCGAAGTGTACTTACCAGATTGATAAGTCGTCGGTGACAATCCCGCAAAAGCTAAGATTTTGTCCGGCGATGAAAATCTTTGGAAATCGCCAACCTCCGATTCAATGACGGCGGCAAGGCGCGTACTGATGCCCGGAATAGATTCAATAGGCGAATGAAGCTCTTGCATGTGATTTTGTATTCGCTTTTCAATCTCGGCAACTTCTTCGTCCAAAATTTGAATAAGCTTTATGGTGTGGCGAAGTTCTAAAACTTTAGTGGAAACGTAAACGCCGACGGACTTACGCGCCAGATTACGAATTTCTTTAGCCTTATCTTTGTCAATTTTTCCACGAGAGGTGCTCTCTAAAAGATTAACGAGAGAATGGAATTGAGATTTGGCGACATCTTTTGCACTCGGATATTTAAGGAGCATTGCATAAATCGAATTAGAATGAACAGTAGAAACAGCCGACTCAAGTTCAGGAAAGAGAATAGTGACAAGGCGAGACAAAGATTGCTTGAGCTTGGAACGCTGACTGACTTTATCAGCGCGATAACGAGTCAGAGATTTTAACTCTTCGTTTTGATAGGCTTGCAAAGAGTAAGCGTTTTCATCGGATTCAGTGGCAAGCATTAAGGCAATAGTTTTGGCGTCAACCTTGTCAGTCTTGGTCTTGCGCAGAGAAAGACCTTTGCGGAATTGGTTTGTTTGGAGAGGATTAAAAAGGAAAGTCGGCAGTTCTTTGCTCAACAAAAAGCCGAGGAGATTGTAGGAGTAATGCCCTGTGGATTCAAGTCCGATTCTTATCTCGGAATCGTTGCAACTCAAAATTTTGGCGTAAAGTTCCTCAAAGCCCTCGTAATTGTTGGCAAAAGAGAACGCCTTGAAAAGAACTTTGCCGTTGGCGATTTGGATAAAGCAGTCGTGCTTGTCTTTTGCAACGTCGATACCGACCAGAATCATAAAACTCAAATCCTTTCAAAATGAAATCGATGTTGCGCTCCACATAACCCTTTGTTCCTGAATCCTCGTGCGAGATAAACCATCAAGCGGTATCTGACTTATTAGCAGTTAAACAAAGAGCTGTGGTTAGAATCTCCAGAAAGCCATCAAGTGGAAGGTACTACAACTAATCCACAACATCATTTGAATTGTATCACGTCCTTGGAGAGGGACGCTAATAACTACTACTTTGATTATACGAGGTTGAAACGAGCGTTGAAAGTGGTTTTGAACGTTGAGAACAAAAAAAATCGTCTCGAAGAAGTTTCAAAGACGATTTAAAGCTCCAAAACGGGTTTGAAGTTCGATTTGGAAAGGCAAAGTACAAAATCCGCTCAGGCGGATTTTTACAATTTAAGCGTCGAGGAAGTTTTTAAGGACGTGCAAGCCGACATCGCCGGACTTTTCAGGGTGAAACTGCGTGGCGAAAATATTTCCGTGCTCAATGGCGGCGGTGACATCTTCGCCGTAAGTGGTGGTCGCGGCGATAATGTTCTTGTCGGCGGGGCAGGCGTGATAGCTGTGCACGAAATAAAAATAAGGCTCGCCGCTCAAGCCCGCAAAGAGTTTGGAGTTGCCGAATTTAACGGAGTTCCAGCCCATGTGCGGAATCTTCAAATCGCCCGCGTTGATTCTCTTGACCTGCCCACTAAAAATTTTCAGCCCGTCGACGCAAGGGCTTTCTTCACTGCCCGCGAATAGAATCTGAAGCCCAACGCAAATTCCTAGAAGCGGCTTGCCAGAAGAAATTTCCTGCTTAATCGTAGGAATCAAGCCCGTCGCCGCAAGATTTTTCATGCAATCGCCGAAGGCACCAACGCCCGGCAAAATAATTTTATCGGCACGCTGAATATCCTCCGCCGAACTAGAAATCTTTACGTCGCCGCCAACGAAAGCAACCGCCTTAGCCACGCTGTAAAGATTGCCGACGCCGTAATCAATCAAAACTATCATCATCACACCTCCGAAGGAGTTTTTTTAATGATAAATACTTCATCGCTTTTAAGCAACAAAAATTTCCTCTACGCCACGGAATTTTTTTCCGGAATGTCGATAATGGCAGTTGAATTGGGCGCAAGTCGATTACTCGCGCCGTACTTCAGCTCGTCGCAAATCGTTTGGACAATCATCATCGGCACAATCATGATTGCGTTGGCTCTGGGAAATGTTTGGGGCGGACGGCGTGCAGATTTGGACGCTGACCCCGCAAAACTATATCGGCGGCTGATAATCGCGGCACTTTGGATAGGCGCAATCCCCGTTCTCGGCAAATATTTAATCTTAGGCGTCGCCGGAGCTTTAATCGTAACTATCGACACGAATTTATTAATTTGGGCGGCGTTTTTGTCGTGCATGGCGATTTTCGTTCTGCCATTATTTTTATTAGGCACCGTCACGCCGTCATTAGTCAAATATGCAACTGATAATCTCGAACATAACGGGCGCATTGTAGGAAATTTGAATGCGTTTAACACAATCGGAAGTATAATCGGGACGTTTTTGCCGACTTTCATAACAATTCCCGCCGTCGGTACTGCGATAACCTTTTTAATCTTCTCTGGCGTGCTACTTTTAATCGACGTGATTTATTTCGTGAGTATCGGGCAAAAAAAGGTTTTGACGGCGATTTTAGCGTTTATAATCCTAGCTGTGCTCGGCAACTCGAATAGTTTTGCGTTCTGGGAAAAGAATCTGCTTTACGAAGGCGAATCGATTTACAACTACCTGCAAGTCAAGGAGACGCCAGATAAAATTATTTTTTCTACGAATGTTATGTTCGGCGTGCAGTCATTGAAGGTAAAAGGCGGCGGCTTGACTGGTTATTACTACGATTACGCGTTGGCGGCACCACTTCTTGCCGAAAATAAAAAAATTTTGATTCTGGGAATGGGCACGGGCACTTTCGCTGAACAATGCAAGAAATATTTCCCCGAATCAGAGATAATCGGCGTCGAGATTGACGATAAAATCACTTTGCTAGCTAAAAAATACTTTTCCCTGCCTGAATCGGTCGAAGTTGTGACTTATGACGGGCGAGCGTTTCTTCAAAGCGATAAAAATATTTACGACGTGATACTTGTTGACGCGTTCCAAGATATTTCTCCGCCGTTTCAGATGAGTTCGACGGAATTTTTTAGTTTAGTGCGGAATCATTTGGCTGAACGCGGCGTTATGGTCGTCAACATGAACATGCGCGGCGACATTAACGACTATTTGATTGATACGATTGCCCAAAGCTTTCCCGCCTTAAGAATTATCGACTCACGCGGCGTCACGAACAAAGTTTTATTTGCGGCGTCGGACGAAAATATTTTAAACGAACTTCAAACCCGCGCAGAGGCTCTTGACGATAAAAAATTGTCGGAACTGATGCTTCACATCGCTAAGACGTGGCAAGAACCGACATTAGGAGAAAATATTTTGACGGACGACCGCGCCCCCGTCGAAATGCTGAGTATGCGGGCACTGGATAAGATTATCAGCAATCATTTGGAGCATTACAAGGAAATTTATCGCCGCGAAGGTTTGGACGGCGTTTTGAATTCGTTTTAGACCTTTACAACACGTCGGCGAAGTGCGGACGGAGTTTTTTAAAGCACCACGCCCCGATAAACATTGTCGCCAACGTGAACGCCCAAAAGTAAGCCGTCAACGCCCAATGCTCCCAAAACCATTCGCGATAAATGAAACTCTGCCGATAACCTTCAACGAGATAATAGGCGGGGTTGAGCTTGAGGACGAATTGAAACTGTTCGGGAATCATCTTTAGGTTCCAGAAAATCGGCGTGCCCCAGAAGCCAAATTGCAACATCATCGCCACCAACTGCCGCACATCCCTAAAGAAGACTGCCAAAGAACTCGTCAGCCAACTCAAGCCTAGCGACAGGCAAATCATCGCCAGGACGTAATAGACTATCTGCAACGTGTAAGGCGTGGGCAGGTAGCCATAAGCCGCGAACATCATAAACAGCACTACGACAAAAAAAATATGCACGACGAGCGCGGAAATGATTTTAACAATCGGCAACAGCTCCACGCGGAAGACAATCTTCTTGACGAGGAACGCGCTCTCGATAACCGAGTTCGCCGCGCTTTGAATGCTCTCGCTTAGGAAGAACCACGGGAACATTCCGCACACCAGCCACAGGATAAAAGGGAAATTGTTGACGGGCATTGACTTAAAGCCGACTTGGAAGACGAACCAGAAGATTAAGACAGTCACGGCAGGTTGAATGAATGCCCAGAGTATTCCGAGGTACGAGCCGAGGTAGCGTTCTTTGAAGTCGCGCTTAGTCAACTGCCAAAGGAGTTTGCGATTGGCTATGATATCGCCAATCAACACGAGCGGATAAAAGTTTTTCATTGTCCTCACTTAATACAGACGAAGCCGGCAAAAGATTCAACGTGTGTGACTTCTGCGCGGGAGTAAATGTCGTTCAAAAATTTTTCCAAGTTGGTAAGCGTTTCATGCGGCGGACAAAAAAAGCCTTGCCGGTCGCAGAACTGTTCGACGAAAAGGTCTGTGCGACTGTTCTCGCCTTTGACGTACATGCAACCACAAAAGATTCCGCCGGGCTTGAGGACGCGATAAGTTTGCGCCCAAGCCGCAGTTTTATCTGGGAAGGCATGGAAGCCGTTGATTGATAAGACAAGGTCGAAGAAGTCATCCTCGAACGGCAAATGCACAACGTCGCCTTGAATGAACTTCACGCCGTGCAGATTGAGTTGCCTTGCCCGCTCCCTTGCCGCGTCCAACATTTTATCCGAGTAGTCTAGGCAAAAGACTTCCGCGCCGCCGAGTTCTTTATACACAGGCAAAGATAAGACGCCAGTACCGACAGGTACTTCCAATATTAATCCGCTGAAGTCCTTAGGAATGCCAATGAACGCTTGCGCCAGAAACTTTTTATAAGCGTCGTCGTCGAGTCCCCAAAAGATTTTCAGTGCCAGCCGCGCAGGTAAGTCGGCATTAGTCATCATGCGGTCAAAGAAGGTCGACAAGTGCCCGACTATCTGATAAGCATCAACCTTCATGACTAGGCACCGTCGTCAAGAGGGCATGACACTTGCCGCAGATATTCCAATCACCCGCGCCCGCCGTCAAAAAGAACGAATCACCTTTATGATAAGGAAACTCCTCCTCGCCGCAAGAAATCTTCCCTGTGCCATCGATAATCAGCACACTAAGAAAAGATTTGTCGTCGACAGTGCCGCGAGCCTCCGATAAAAACTTTCCGTCGAGAACGAGCTTATCAACAACGAAATAATCACAGGCGACGAGGTGTTGATAATTTTTGCCGCAGACGTTGACGGGATTAAAGTTCGTCACGTCAAGGGCTTGGCTGATATGCAACGGGCGGTTCCTGCCGTAGTCGTAAATGCGATAGGTTACGTTCGAGTTGGTCTGAATCTCAACAGTTAATATTCCGCCGCCGATAGCGTGAACAGTGCCCGGCGGAATAAAGATAACGTCGCCTTTCTTCGCGTGAACGGTGTTAAGGACTTCGACAAGTGAATTATTTTTTATGCGGGCGGTGAATTCGTCGCGGGAAATTTTTTTATTGAAGCCGCAGTAAAGCACGGAATCTTCTTCGGCGTCGAGGATGTACCACATTTCCCATTTGCCGAGCTGACCTTCATGAGCCAAAGCATAATCATCGGACGGATGCACTTGCACGGAAAGATTTGCCTTGGCGTCGATGAACTTTATAAGGAGCGGGAAGTCTTGAAAGCGTCGGCAGTTCGTGCCCAAAATCTTTGTGCCGTGCCGCTTTAAGTAATCAGTAAGCGTTTCCCCGTCCGCAAGAGTCGACGCGCCGTCGGGGTGGCAAGACATAACCCACGCCTCCGCCAAAATCTTTTTATCGTATTCAATGCCAAATTCTTCAGCGAGCCGCCGTCCGCCCCAAGGATAATCCTTGCACGCAGGCTTCAACTTCAGTATCGCCATAAAAACTTCTCCTTAAGTTGTTAAATCAAATGTGAATTCATTTGTGTCTGCAAGTTTTGAACGAAAGTCGCAAGTGTATAAACGCCACGCTTGACGACCTTGCGCTTGCCATTGACCTTGCCAGCCTCAGAGATATAGCTGAAGGTCTTGCCTCACTTGCGACATTATCTTATGCTCCTAACCTGCCTCGTGCGGAGCTTTTTTATTCAATCATATTTGCCGAATCAGTTCTATCAGCCGCTGTTATTCAACCGTCAACTCTATCAGTTCGTTCATTGCTATCCCCTCCAAAAAATTTATCCCCTAATTGTTCGCTAAGGGATTGTATAACTTTTGTTAGCTTTTGGCAAACGTTTCTTATTGCTTCATGCGCTACTATAACGACTTGAATCTTAGCACACGTAGAGCTTTTCTGTAAGCTGAAAAGTTTTTCTTGACAGGCGGCGGCGGTTATGATAACCTACGCAAGGTTTTTTAAGAAGTTTGCAAGGAGCAGTACCCAAGTCGGTGAAGGGGACGGTTTGCTAAATCGTTAGGCTCGAAAGGGCGCGGAGGTTCGAGTCCTCTCTGCTCCGCCATAAAGAAAACATTCGCTCTTCAATGAGCGGTTTAAACAATCGTCGTGCGGAGTAATCTGTACGGCGATTTAGCGTTTAAGGAGGATTATCAATGGCAAGAATTAACGAAAACTATTTGAAACTACCTGGAGCGTATCTTTTCTCTGAAGTCGGTAAACGTGCCGCCGCTTATCAAAAGGAAAATCCTGACGCCAAAATTATTCGGCTCGGTATCGGCGATGTTACTCGTCCTTTGCCGCAAGTTTGTATCGACGCAATGAAACGCGCCGCTGATGAAATGGGTAAGGTCGAGACTTTCCGCGGCTATGGTCCCGAACAAGGCTACAGCTTCCTGCGCGATAAGATTGCTGACTTTAACTATAAGCGTCGTGGGTTGGACGTTAGCGCGGAAGAAATTTTTATCAGCGACGGCTCAAAGTGCGACTGCGGCAATATCCAAGAGATTTTCTCCCTCGACAGCAAGATTGCCCTCGGCGACCCGGTTTATCCCGTTTACAATGATTCCAACGTTATGGCGGGGCGCACAGGTTCTTTGTTGCCCGACGGACACTTTGAGGGGATTGTTTATCTGCCCTGCACCGCTGAGAATAATTTCAATCCGAAGCCGCCCGCTGAAAAGGTCGACATGGTTTATCTTTGTTCGCCGAATAACCCGACTGGCACCACGCTTGATAAGTCCTCGCTTGAGGCTTGGGTCGCCTACGCTAAAGAAAATGATGCCGTGATTCTCTTCGACGCCGCCTATGCCGCCTACATCACGGAAGATAATGTGCCGCGTTCGATTTACGAGATTGAAGGCGCACGCGACGTTGCGATTGAGTTCCGCTCCTTCAGCAAGACTGCAGGCTTTACGGGCACACGTTGCGGCTATATCGTTATCCCCGAAGGCTTGACGGGCACAACCTCCACAGGCGAACGCGTTCCGCTTAAAAAGCTTTGGGCGCGTCGTCACACCACGAAATTTAACGGCACGAGTTATATCACTCAGCGCGGAGCAGAGGCTATTTACTCCGATGAAGGTCAAGCGCAGGTCAAGGAGCTTATCACGTACTATCTTGAGAACGCCAGAATTATTCGCGAGAGTTTGACGGCGGCGGGCTTAAAGACTTATGGCGGAATCAATGCACCTTACATTTGGTTGAAGACGCCTGACGATATTCCGAGCAGTTGGGATTTCTTCGATAAGCTTCTGCGCGAGAAACATATCATCGGGACGCCGGGCGCGGGCTTTGGTCCTTGCGGCGAAGGTTATCTGCGTCTAACGAGTTTCAATAGCCGTGAAAATACTATCGAAGCCTGCGAGCGTCTGAAAACTTTTAAAGGTTAATGCGGCTTTAACAAAGGCATGATAAATTTGGTGTAAAGGAGAGTGATGAAAATGAAGGTGCTACAGATTTTTTCGGCAATCGTAGCGGCAGTGATTATGCTTGCGACAGGTAGCGCAGTATCAGCCGCGCCAAGGGTAAATAACTTTGTCGAAGGCGTGGACTGGAAGAACCAGGTTATCACCGTGACGGGCGAGGGCGTTGCTCCTGCGGATGCTGTCAACTACACACAGGCAAAAGGTCTAGCCTCCAAAGCCGCGCAGGCTGATGCTTATCGCAAGCTCGCTGAGATTATTAACGGCGTGCGCGTTGAGGGTGAAACGACAGTTGAGAAAATGCTGACGACTCAAGACCGAGTTCAACTGCGCGTCGAGGCGACGATTAAAGGCGCAAAGATTATCGACGAGACTTTCTTAAGTGACGGCGGCTATCGTGTGGTAATGCAAGTGCCGCTGTTCGGCGTGTCGAATTCGTTAGCGGGCGCAGTCCTTGAGCGACCAACAGCAGTCGAGCCTTTCCCAAATCCCGTTGTCGAAGTCGCACCTAGTTCTCTGCCTTACACCTCAGCGACGCCCATTAAAAAAAGGCTTGAAGTCACAAAGGTAACAGTCGAGGAAGAAAGTTATATCCCTGCCCCGACGACGCCAACGACGCCTTACAGACCGCCGCTTTCAAGAATGTCAATCCCGTCACTCGATACGATTATCTTGCAGAAAATGCAAAGTTCAATCTCAATGCCGGAGCCGACTTATCAAACAGCTTACAATACTCCGACGACCTCTCAACCTGTAAGAAAGTCTGTAACGGAATATGCGTCTATGGCTGAAGGCAATTACACTGGCTTAATCGTCGATTGTCGCGGCTTGGAACTGCAACCCGTCATGAGTCCGGTTATCATGAATTCAAACGGCACGAAGATTTATGGGCATAAGAACCTAGACATAGACAGAGTTATCAGCGAGGGCATGGCAGATTACATTGACGATACCGAACACGTCGACAGGGCAGGAACAAATCCTCTCGTGGTCAAGGCGGTCGGCGTGCAGAACTTCAATAGCAATCCTGTCTTAGCTGTTCCCGACTCGAATCGCGTTTTGATTGAGAACTACGCTACAAAATTTTTAAAGGACTTAAAGGTTGTATTCATCTTCGACTAAGCTTTTACCAATGAAAGTTATTTCTCCCGTCAATGCGGCGGGATTTTTTTATGCGGCAAAGTATTTGACATATCCCTTGACAATCTATAAAATAACTCGGTATGTAAGAAAAAGTTTTGGGGGGTGAAGGTTATCGCTATTACAATCGTAGCAGTCATCATTGCAATAATTCTCGGAGCAGTCGGAGGTTACGCGGCGCGGAAGAAATCAGCTGAAGCCAAAATCGGCTCGGCAGAGGACGAAGCGCGCCGTATTGTCGAAGATGCCCGCGAGAAATCTAACGCAGAAAAAAAAGAAGCCATTCTTGAAGCTAAGGAAGAAATTCATAGAATGCGGCAGGATCTCGACCGCGATACTAAAGAGCGACGCAACGAACTTTCTCGCCAAGAACGACGCGTCGTGCAAAAGGAAGAGAGCCTGGACAAGAAGTTGGATTCGCTGGAAAAGAAAGAAGTTCTTCTAAGTAAAAAAGAGGCGCGGCTTAACGAATCACAAGCACAACTAAATGCCATGCAGGAAAAGGAGGATGCAGAACTCGAACGCATAGCCGAGCTTAGTCGGGACGAGGCACGGACGATTCTAATGAACGAAGTCGAAGAGGATTTGAAGCATGATAAAGCACTGCGAATCAAAGAATACGAAACTCAAATCCGCGACGAGGCTGATAAAAAGGCACGGGACATTTTAAGCACAGCAATACAACGTTGTGCAGCAGATCACGTGGCAGAGACAACAGTATCAGTCGTAGCATTGCCAAGCGACGACATGAAGGGAAGGATTATCGGACGCGAGGGCAGGAATATCCGAACGCTTGAGACTTTGACGGGCATTGATTTAATCATCGACGACACACCCGAAGCCGTTATCTTATCTGGCTTTGATCCTGTCAAAAGGGAGATTGCCCGCGTCGCACTGGAGAAGTTGATTTCAGACGGACGAATACACCCTGCGCGGATTGAAGAAATGGTCGATAAGGCGACCCGCGAAGTCGATAACCGCATGAAAGAGGCGGGTGAACAGGCTACGTTTAAAGTCGGTGTGCACGGGATACATATTGAACTCGTCAAGCTCTTAGGACGGCTGAAATACCGCACGAGCTACGGACAAAACGTCTTGGATCACTCAATCGAAGTGGCGACTCTTGCGGGCATTATGGCGAGCGAACTCGGCGTTGATGTGAACTTGGCAAAACGCGCAGGACTTCTTCATGACATAGGCAAGGCAGTCGACCACGAGATTGAAGGTCCGCACGTGACGATTGGCGCAGATTTGGCTAAACGTTATCGCGAAAATAAAGTTGTCATTAATGCGATTGCGTCTCATCATGGCGACGTTGAAGCGACTTCGGTCGAAGCAATCTTGGTGGCGGCGGCAGATGCAGTTTCAGCGGCGAGACCCGGCGCACGTCGTGAAAGTCTGGAAATGTACCTCAAGCGTCTCAAGATGTTGGAAGAGATTGCCGAGTCATTCGAGGGCGTGGAAAGATGTTTTGCGATTCAAGCGGGCAGAGAGATTCGCGTCATGGTTAAGCCCGATAAAATCGATGACGCGGCGGCAATCACTCTAGCTCATGACATTGTTAAGAAGATAGAAAAGGATTTGGATTACCCCGGACAAGTTCGGGCGACGATCATTCGCGAGGTTCGAGTTGTCGACTACGCGAAATAATTCAATACGTAGAGGATGCGTGGTGCGTAATGAATTAAGATTTACGCATTGCGCATTAAAATTTTCCCGTTGATAAAGGAGGTTGGAAGCGGTGTTTGATTTTCTGAAAAGGACGAAGAAGCCTAATCCCGACGCCAGTCGGTTATTGGCGTCAATCTTAGTAGTGTTCCCTACAGTCCAATCAGTGACCTATGAGTCGAAGGGCGAGACGCTTGAATTCTCCTTTGCATTGAACGGGAAATTTACGCAAAACGATTTCGAGAACTTCTTGGCTTATGTGGCGGAGTCATTGGAGACCTTTCATCATTTGGAGGGCATAGGCGGTGCGAAGATTGAACTAAACGTCGAGGGCGTCTACGGCACATGCTTTTTGAATGTTAGACGCGACGTGGCAACGCTGACTTGTCGGGAGCTGTCACTTCTTACGGAGCTGGCAGTAAATTATTTCGGCGAGAACTTGATTGAGGAATACGACGATAACTTCTTCCCGGACGAAGATTATTTGATAGCGCAGGAAGATTATTTGGAGCAATGCTTAAATAATATGCGTCAAATGCGGGTGGAAGGACGGTTAGTCGGCGTGCGGGAGCATGAACGCGTTGTAGTCTATGCCCGATAGGAGGGAGCGAAGTCTTTTGCGTATTTTAATGGTTGGTGATGTTGTCGGCAGACCCGGCAGATATTTTTTTATGGAGCAAACGCCTGAACTCCGCCGGCAGAAAAATATTGATATGGTGGTTGTCAATGGCGAGAATGCGGCACATGGCAAAGGCTTGACGCCCAATATTTTCGAGGAACTGATAGGCGGCGGCGCGGACGTTGTAACGACTGGCAATCACATATGGGACAATCCAAAAGTCATGGAGATTATCGACACGGAACCTTTCCTACTTCGTCCTGCGAATTACCCTGAAGACACCCCTGGCAAGGGCTTCTGTATTTATCCCGTCGGCAGAAAGAAAGTCGGCGTGATTAACATGGCGGGAAGGGTTTTCATGCAACCGCCAATGGACGACCCATTTCGACTTGGCGATAAGATTCTCAAGTTCATGGAAAAGAATTGCGACGTTATCTTAGTGGACTTCCACGCCGAGGCGACCAGTGAAAAACTTGCCTTTGCTAATTACTTCGACGGAAGAGTTACGGCGGTAGTTGGTACGCATACGCATATTCAGACGGCGGACGAAAAGATTTTGCCTAAGGGTACGGCTTACATAACAGACCTTGGCATGGTGGGCGCGGAGAATTCTATTTTAGGCATGGCGATTGAACCCGTGGTAAAAAGATTCTTGACGGGGCGTCCTAGTCGCTTTGACGTCGCCGAGGGTGCCGCTATCTATTGTGCTTTGCTGATTGACATTGACGACAAGACGAACAAAGCTGTTAAAGTCAAACGGATTTTTATCAAGCCGTAAGAAAGGATTTGATTTCTTGAAAGAAGAACCTCTTACCAATATTCTCGCAGATGACGTGCACGAACTAACTTACAATTCGTTTCTCCATAGCAATTCTTTTACTGACGCACTTGCAAATGACATGTATGAGATAGAGACCATTTCAAAGGGGACAAATAAGCCTCTTCGAGTGGGCGTGTTGAGAGGTAATAAAAATAAATTGCCACTTACATCATCACTTAATCTTATGGCTTATATGGCAAGACAATTTAACATAGAGCTTTACTTCTTCACATCAAAAGATTTCAATCCGGAAGACAAAACCGTCCGTGCCACGCTTATTGACGGCAATAGTCAAATCGAAAAAAACATACCTCTTCCTAAAATAATTTATAATCCTTTCGATTGCTTTGCTGGTGAAAACAGAAAAGAAATTAAATCCATGATTATGAAAGAAAGTTATTTTGTTCGCAGAGGATTGTCGATGACTAAGCAGAGGATTTACGACTTATTGCTTGATGACGGTCGATTTAAAGATTTTTTGATTGAAACTCATCTGGTCGAAAACTTTGAGCATTTTATGTCTTTGTTCGGGAAATATCATAATGACGTTGTTTTGAAACCGATTCACGGAATGCAAGGTACTGGCGTCAACAAAATAACCTTCAACGAAGAAGGATACGTTATCAGCAACGATAAAACGGGAAAGAAAATTTTTAAAACCGTTGACGAGTTTAAGACTTACTATGATAAAACTTTCGCCCAGAGCAAGCATGTATTGCAACCTTATATAGTTTCGCGAACAAAGTATGACAATTCGTTTGATATAAGAATTCATGCTCGGCGAGCAGCAGAGGGAAAATTTAAGGTATTCTCTTATCCGCGAATTTGCAGATTTCCCGGAAGAATTCTCTCGACTATTTCTGCAGGCGGATATACGATGCCACTCGACAATTTTCTTAAGGCAGAATTTGGCAACGATTGGAAAACACTTTTCGACAGATTGACAGATTTGGGAAATAATTTCCCAGAACATTTTCAATCACTTTTGCCAAGAAAGATTTCTTCAATGGGATTAGATGTCGGAATTGAGAGACGCGGAGAATCTTACGAATTAAAACTCTTTGAGGTTAATATCGGCGGACCAGCAATTAACATTATTCCGACAGAAGTGGCATTTGCAAACCTAGAATATATTCAGTACCTCGGAAAATGTTTAGAGGAAGGAAAGGATTTAAATACAGTTTAAGCGGTATTAGCCGCCACGATAAAATATATAATAAAATCGCTGTAACAAGTGAAGGATTTAAATTAAGTATGAAGAATTAACAGGGAAGACATTTTAGACGCAGAAGGAGCCGCAGCAGGTAGAAAACTACTACAACAGAAAAATGCAACAAGGGAGGAGGAGCAATCATGGAAATCCTAAAGGTATCAGCCAAATCTAACCCCAATTCCGTCGCCGGCGCACTCGCGGGAGTC
>JAFWCT010000012.1 GCA_017534385.1 Selenomonadaceae bacterium | reverse complement strand
GGGTGAGCGGAAGTCTCCGTTGCCCTCCAGATACGTCACGACGTTGCGATTGTTCTCCAGCAGTAGTTTGACGTCCGCCAAGTCAGCCGCGCCGTCACCGTTTAAGTCCGTGACCTCCGTGACTTCGAGCTTGATAGCCTGCGTGCGCTTGTCGAAGTGAGGATTATAGTTCTGCGTCCCGAAGAAGTCTAACTCAGTTTGCACAATCGGCGAGCCAGCGTAGCACGTGGCAATTACCTTCCTCAAGCCGAGCTGGTTAAAGTAAATCATGAAGTACTTAAAGAAGTCAGACTCGTAAGGGTCGTCGCAGTTGCACAGGACAACTTTATCTTTGAAGTGGTGTTGGTAGTGATACATCTCGTTTTCAATGTCGCGTATCTGGGTATAGAACTCGTCCTTCTTAGCACGTGACGCCGCGTTTAGGTTCCTGTTGCCAGCCATAGTGTTGCCTCCAGTGAAGTTTTATTTAGTCTATCAGAGCGCGAATTGTTTTGCAAAAGGTTCTTGAAAAAGTTTTCGCCGCCGATTATAATAAACGCGCTTAATAGATATAAAAGAGAAGCTCTAAGAACGATTCCACAATGATCGCAACGCAAAAAAACCCCTCGTGCGTCCTGCATAGACGTGCGAGGGGTTGCGTTATATTTCAAACGCAGAAGTGCTCGTTACCGCTTCCGAAGAAGTTTGTCAAGCCACCTGCAAACGAAGTGCGAAACTACATTTGCTCCGACGAGTTTGAGAAGCTCCAGCAGTGTCTCCACAATAACCGCCTCCTCTCTGTCACCAGATTGGAGTCCTTTCGGTAACACGGCAATTTTATATCAAGCGCGAAAGTTTTTCAACGAGTTACCAATTACTCTTCTTGCGCCGAAGTTTGATTCCTGCGACGGCAATCAGCAAGGCAAAGAACTCAAGCCGCCCGACGATTAGAATCAACATGCAGAAGACCTTGTTAAATGCAGACAGTTCGCGGAAGGTGCCAGCGTCGCACAAGCCCGGCAAGTTCCCGACAGTCGACAGGCAAGCAACTGATATTGACACTGCCTCCGAAAACGTCGTGCTCTCGTCGAAACTCAAGACTGCCGAGCAGATAAACATTGTGATAAGTATCAGGAAGAAGTAAGCAAGTATCCTGCTGACAGTGAGCATTGGAACCGGCACATTGCCGACGCGGATTGCAATCATCATGCGCGGGTGAATCGTCTTGCGAATCTCAGCCGCCGTGACTTTGACTAGGACAATCAGCCGAATCAGTTTAAAGCCGCCAGTCACCGAGCCGATACAACCGCCCGTTGCCGCCATTAGGAAGATAAAGAACTTGTCGAAGTCGTGAACGTTAGTTGCGTCCTCGTCTAATATGATGCCGCTTGTACTCATGAACGAGACGATATAGAACAACGACTCGCGGAATGCCTCGTTGCCGTCAAAGTAAAGCTCTTGCCAAAAGACGCGGAACATTAGAATCAACATCCCAAAGAAGACCATAGCGTAGAGGACAAGTGCTTCCTCATTGGCGAAGATTAATCGGGCGTTATCGCGGAGGGTGCGTCTTAGTCTCAAGAAGTATTGCTTAAGGCGCGTGAAGTAATTCAGCCCGAACTCGATACGCGGCGGCAGGAGGTTGTAAATCACGCGATGATAAAGCAGGAAGTTGCCGCAGGCTAGGAGCATAGAGAATATCGCGGCGTATTCGACGTAAAAGCTTCCGTGCTGTGGGAAGAAGTTGCCGCCGCCCGTGGAGATACAACGCATTGCCATAACCAGAGAGTAGCACACGTCCAGCCCCGACGCTTTGAACACGGCAAAGCTAATCGCCGTCAAAGCCGAGTAAACTTTGATGACGCGCACGCCCATTAGGTTCATCTGCCCGATAATCGCGCTGAAACCTTGCCCGCCCTGCGAACTCAACGAAATTCCAAAGCTCCCGCTGACTTCTGGCAAGACAGTTACTAGCATGATTAAGAACAGTAGCGAGCCGAGCCACATCAATTCGCTTTGCCAAAGCAGGAGGAGGAACGGTGCGTTGCTTGGAAGGATTGATAGCCCTGCGGACGTAAGGTCGCCGACGGTCTCTAAGAGTGCGTTAAACGGCAAGAGCCAACCCGTCAGCAGGAATGGCAAGCAACCGAATAGAGCGATTATCGGGTACATGATTAGGATTGCCACAGCCGATGCCGTGATGGGTGCGCGTTGAAATCTGCCGGTGCCAAAGTGAGCAAAGAGCATTCCCGCCCCGACGGAGAGCAAGCCTATTGCCGCGAACAGGATTGGCGTTTCGGGGGCGGTGAACTCAATCAGCGTGTAAGCCAATGGCAAGAGTGTCGCCGCCGCAAGCATAAGCAGGGCTTGGCTTTGGATTCGCAAAATCATTCGGAAGTTCATGACTTGTCCGCCTTCAGAAGTGGAAGTGATTCATCATGTGTTCGGTAAGGGACTTAGCGTCGTCGTTCTTGTGCTCAAGGAGATATTCAAGGGTATGGACGTTGAAGAAGGATGTTATTGGGACGTATCGATTGTACTTGCGGAAGTCGCCCCACTTCATAAGCTTAGCATGCAGTCGTTGAATATCGCGCCGCGTTGCCTGATGACGCTTGAGGATTCGGCTAAGCAACACGTCGTCACTAATCGCCGCAAATATCTCGTCAATGAGCTGGGGATTGAGTTTATCGTTCTCGTACTTCTCGATTAGCGCGACGGAGGCTCGTGACATTTTGAGCGTGCGACGTATCGCGAAGACGAAGTAAACTATCAACACGACTAGCAGGACGTTTAAAAAAATATTCATGATTGATTCTCCGCTGTTCAAAAAATTTTTAAGGTGTGCTATTATCGCCCAAAAGACTCTCGACGATACGGGAGCGCATGTATGAGCAATGCCATAATAATATCATAAGCAAGGAGCAAAGGAAATGAATTGTAGCGGAACTTTTTACGGAATAGGCGTCGGTCCTGGCGACCCGGAACTTTTGACGGTCAAGGCAATCAACGCCCTTAGGACAATCGACGTGCTGATTGCACCAAAGACTGAGAAGAAGTCAGACAGCGTGGCATTGAGTATCGCGCAACCTTACCTCAAAGCGAGCGTCGAGATAATCTATCAGACCTTCCCGATGGTTAAAGACTTCGTTGAGGAGACGGAGGTTTTCAAGGCAAACACAGACGATATACTACACGAACTACGAAGCGGACGGAACGTGGGCTTTGCGACGCTTGGCGACCCGATGTTTTATAGCACGTATATTTATATCTTTCGACTGCTGAAGCCGCGCGGCGTCAAGATTGTGACTATCCCAGGCGTGCCAGCGTTCTTAGCGATTGCCGCGCAGATTGGACGCCCGCTAGCTTACGGCAATGACATCTTGACGATAATCCCCGCTACCGCCGACGTTGAGGCGATTAACATTGCCCTTGACCACGCAGGCGCAACCGTCCTTATGAAAGTCTACAAGAACTTCCCTGAGGTCGTCGACGCCCTGCAAGCTCGCGGCATGATTGATGAGGCTGTCTTAGTTAGTCGTTGCGGTCTCGATGACGAGAAGATTATCACGGACATTGCCGCGCATAAGCAGGAGCACTTGAACTATCTGTCGACGATACTCACGAGGCGCAATCATGATTAGGGAAGGTTTATCGGCAATGCTAATCGCGGGCTTGCTTATGACGGGTTGCGGTTCGGATAAGACTGCGGAGCCTGTCGAAGTCAAACAGGAAGTCTTCGCGACTATAACTGACGATTTGGGCAGACAAGTTATCTTGCCGAGTAAACCTGCGCGGGTCGTGGTGACGAGTGCCAGTTTCCTTGAGCCGTTGCACGCAGTCGGCGGAGAAATCGTCGGGCGTCCCGATTCCAAAAACCAAATGCCGTCTTGGGCAAAGGACTTGCCGAGCGTGGGAGCAGTTTATCAAATCGACATGGAACGCTTGCTAAGTTGTGCGCCCGACCTCGTCATCATCAACAAGGGCATGAACGAAAAACTTTTGCCCGTGCTTGAGGAAAATAAAATCCCTGCGCTGG
Organism: Selenomonadaceae bacterium; assembly: GCA_017534385.1. Lineage (GTDB taxonomy): Bacteria > Bacillota > Negativicutes > Selenomonadales > Selenomonadaceae > Quinella. The sequence continues at coordinate 10,771 of JAFWCT010000012.1, read as the reverse complement.
TCGTCGAACTCAAGACTTATGACGACTTCAAACGCGGGCTTAGGACTTTCTCTTTAATAAGCGGCAACACTCAAGCGGGCGATAAGATTATCAGTGACATGGACGCCGAGATTAAAGCTATCGTCGATAAGGTTCCAAAGACTCCGTTGCAAGTGGCAATCCTCCACTCAACCGCGCAGGGCTTGACGGTTCAGCTTGACGGGAGCATTGCCGGTTCAATCGTGAAGATGTTTGGTTGGCAGAACGTTGCCTCCGGTATGACGCCGCTTGAGAAGAATCCTGACGCCGCCCCCTATAGCATGGAAACGCTTGCCGAACAGAATCCGCAGATAATCTTCGTGACGAGCATGGGCGACCTTGACGAGATTAAGTCGAACATGACGCAGGCAATCGAATCAAACGAGGCTTGGCAAGCAATCGGGGCAATCAAGGATAAGAGGCTTTACTTCCTGCCGCAAGATTTATTCCTGCTAAGTCCTGGGCTACGCTATCCCGAAGCCGTGAGGACTATGGCTAAGCTCATCTACCCAAAGGAGATTGATTGATGTTTATCGATACGCACTGCCACCTTGAGGACGACAAGTTTGCTGACGACCGCGCAGAGGTTTTGACACGTGCACAAGCCGCCTCTGTCGAACGGATTATAAACTTCGGTAGCACGCTAACCAGTTCAATGGCTATCGTCGAGCTTGCAAAGAATCATTCGGAGCTGTATGCGGGCGTAGGCATTCACCCCGAAGAGATTGACGACTTCGACGCGAAGACTTGCGCAACGCTTGCCGACCTTGTCACTGATAAAGTTATCGCCATAGGTGAGATTGGCTTGGATTATCATTGGGAAAAGGATTCTGCGCGGCGACTGATTCAGCAGAGGATTTTTATTGAGCAACTTGACCTTGCCCGACAGCTGAAGTTGCCCGTTTGCATTCATGACAGGGACGCGCACGGCGATACGCTTAAGATTCTGCAGACGGAGGCTAAAGGCTTGCGCGGAGTGTTGCATTGTTATTCGGGCAGTTTAGAGACGGCTCGCGAAGTTTGGAAGCTCGGCTGGCTAATCGGCGTCGACGGTCCTTTGACGTTCAAGAACTCGGCTAAGTTGCCTGAAGTCGTCAAAGCCGCCCCACGTGACTTGCTACTGATTGAGACCGACGCACCCTACTTAGCACCGACACCCTATCGCGGCAAACGCAATGAGCCAGCTTACGTCGTCGAGGTCGCAAAAAAATTGGCGGAGCTTAGAGGCGAGACCCTAGAGGAGGTCGCTTCTTACACTACCGCCAACGCCAAAGCATTGTACGCTATATGAATATACTTTCGTAGTCTTCAGGCTCTGATTTGGAACGTTCCTTGCTCTCGGAAATGATTTCGGGCAAAGTTATCTCCCACTCCTTGTCGACAGCCTCAAGCACTGCCTTAAAGATGTTTTCCCGCGAATCGTCCTGCCACACAATGTCCTTGCCTTCAACGAAGAGTTTCAGCGCGTGCATAGAGACTGCTCCCACGTCCGCCAACCGAATCATCAACGCATGGTCGACGGGCGCGGGATTTTTTTTGTGCTCAAGACGCCAAAGGATTGCCCTGAAGATTATCGGGTGGAAGGTCACGCCTCCGCGCACTGCTAACGGCACGTGCAACAGATTTAATCGGCTCGCCCGCGTGAACTCCTCGAATAAGTCTTGCGCGTCGATTGTAGGCAAATGAACTAGTCCCGCTTTGAATCGTCCGAACTCAAGCCCGCCGACTTCTTTAAGCTCACGAACCTCAAGCGAAGTCTTTTCCGTGATGACGTTCTCATAAGCTGAACGTTGCGGCTCGCCCAAGACAAATTGATAACGCTTGCCGCTTGCCGTGCCAGTCATAAGCTCCGATAAGTTCACCTCTGCCGCAAGGAAGAAGTTATCGCCGAGCTTGACAAGTCCTTCCGTCAAAAAAAGTTCGTCGTCGCGTTCGATGAAGTCCATGCCGCTGATTATCCCGTCGTCATAGTCCGAGAACATCAGCCGCAGGAATTCTCGCGGGAACTTTTCAATCGTCCGGAGTTGCGTCGCCGTCAGAATTGAGCGTCTCTCGAATCGCAATTCTTTTCTGCTTAACATAATCACTTATCCCCATTAAAGAACGTCTGCAAGTTCTCGTCCTCGTAGCTCTCAAAGTGTCGGCTCTTTGGTAGCCAATACTCCGTTGCGCCAGTATTATCGACACTCACGCCGATTTGATAGACGTTGAAGCCATAGCCGTCATTCGCGTCAAGGGCGGCAATGCAGAAGATTGGTTGCAACTTGCCGCCGTAGTTTTCCAACTCGACCTCCTGAAGTCTTTCACCTATTCCCTTTTCAATCTCAGCTTTGGTGTAAGTCGTCTCGTCGTTCATGATTTGTATAACTTCAGCCAATGTTAACTTATCGGCGTCGCCCTTGTCGAAGTGGTAAAGAATCTCCCGTTCAATACGATTGTTCGCGCCACGTACCAAAAACTTTGTGTCGCCCGTCTCAATCGGAAACTTCCTTATATTCAAGCTCCCGTCGCGTTCAAGCAAAGTCCGTTCGTCACGACCGACCAAGCTTTTGATTGCGTAAATGCGGCGGGTACGATTGCTTCCGATGATTGCCTTGTACTTGCCCAGAGCCTTAGCGTCGCGGACGTATTCAATGCTGCCGAGTATGCAGAACTTCTTCAAGGCAACACTATCAACTTGCGCCTTGTCCTCATTGCCACGCTTACGAGGTATGCGCATGTGTTTGCCCGGCACAAACTCCTTGAACAGGTCACGGAACTTATTTATCTTGCACGATTGCCCGCTCAGCCGATACTTATACTTCATTAGCTCATCTTCCGCGTAATGACTTAGCAACGTCTTTAGTATCGCGTACAGGTCGGGCAAGAGGATTCGATTTATCTCGCGTATCGTAATCTCCACATCGTCCATAGGGTCAACCTGCTGTTGAAGTTTGCCGTCCTTGCGAACGTTCAAGTAATATTCTTCGGGACTGCGCACAAAAATATTCTTATCCTTCTCGAAGTCGACGTTCACCAGGTTTGACTTAAAGAACTCAATCTTAATCGCCTCCGCCAACTGCCAAAGATAATAGAAGTTGCGCTTAACCTTAATGCGTTCGTTCTTCATGGTGTATTCGGCAAACTTCGTCGGGATAAAACTTTCGACGCGGGCATACTCTTCCTCGAAGCGTCTATAAATCTCGTTCTTATTGTCGTAAGCGTAATCAATCAAGCTTAAAATGTCGTCGTCCTCGTCTGGGATAAGGTCATATATCTGCAAGTTCTCGCTCCGTTCCAAGTTCGCGGCAATCTTCATCTTTAGCATCTGCAGTATCCGATACGTGATATTGTTGCCGCCAAAGTTCGAGTCGCCGCTCTCAAAGTCCGTCTCCAACTTCAACACGTGCCAATCCTTACCCTTTTCAATGCAGTAATGACAGCTCGCCATATCAGTTGTACCGCCGCCGCAATCCAGAATCAAAATCTTGCCCGACGTGTCACCGACGTTTTCTATTTGCTTAGCTATGTAATGATAAACCGTCGCTAAGCCCTCGTCCAAGCTGTTCTTGTCGACTACGTAGCCGCAGGGCTTGAAAATCTTTTCCATCTCGTTGAGGAACTTTTTGCGAAGCTTGACGGGCGCGGTTAAATGCAGGTTCTTAAACTTGACTTGGAACTGTTGCTCCGCCGCCCTGATGACGTAAAGCAGATAATCTTCCAGAATCTCCCGCCGCGTAACTGTCGCCGTTTCCCGTCCGTCAGTGACTTCCTCTGGCGTGTCAAGGGAATTGAGCCAACGCTTAATCTCGTAAAAGACAGTTGCCTTTGTGTTAAAGCCCGCCGCGATTATCTCGCGCTTAGCCTCGTAGCCGTGCTTATAAGTTACAATGCCGTCATGACAGCTGTCCACGTAAACAATCGTCGGCAAGACCTCGCTGAAGACAATCTCATCGCTCGTCACGTCGCGGAAGGTCACTTGCTCCGGTTGCCCGCCCTTAGTCAAGTCGTAAGTGCCCGCAGTCGTATTGCTCGTGCCAAAGTCAATGCAAAGAGGATTGTCCGTCGTCAGCGGCTCATGATACTCCACGTTGAATTCCATTGTCCAAAGCTCGCCGTCGTAGCTCTCGGCTAAGCTCCTCGACATCGGGCGCGAAAAGAATTCAGCAGACGCCGCCGGCACCATAACGATTAGGAAGATTCGCCGGTTAAGGAACTTGTCTTTGTCTATCATCTTCCAATCGAAGACTACATGCGGATAAACATTCTGCCTGCCGCGCTCCACAATGATTCCGTCCTCAGCATGACCAACTGCCGCAATCTTTCCGTCTTGCGTGGCAATCGCTACTAATCCGTGATAAATCTCATGGTCGTCGGGCACGCTTAGATAGAACTTGTCCTTGACCGTGACGGAGTTGTCCTCAATGATTTTAAGCGTGTCGGATATGTCGAAGTCATCGTTCACGGGAACTTTCTTTGCGACGTCGAAGAGGGCTTGCATTTGCCCGAACGTCAGACTTGCAACGACAGGTTCGCTAGGCTCGGTCGAAGTGCTTGCTGTCTTGTTGAAGTTGACGAACTTAACCGCACGGAAGAACAGCGGCAAGTAATGTTCGCGGCGCAAAGCACGTAAGGCAGTAGCATTGAACCTCTTGCCCGTTGTCTTAAGAGTCGCCTCAATGAAGTCCCGAACGATTGTTCCCTGCTGAATCTTGTCCTCGCCTAAAGCCTCTTGAAGTTCGGCTTGCGTGGTGACGAGGCGGCTTTGTTTGGGCAAAAGGTTATTGACTGTGGAGAAGTCAACCTCAACCGCGCCGCTGAAGTCGGGGAATATCTCGGCGAACTGGTCAGCAATGAAGTCATCGTCCGAAGTGTTATCAGACACGTTGCCTTGCGCGGGAATTGATTCGGGATAGATTGCGAACACGTGAAAGAACAACGCCAATACTCTGCTCTTGTTAATGCGATTCAAAGCCGCAACGTCGCAACTGTCGCCCAAAGCCTCAACGCAAGCTCTGAAGGCAAGCCGCAGGTCGTAAGGCGTCATCGTCTTCAAGCAATGATAAACCTCTTCGTCGGTGTCCATGTCAAAAGTTATGTCCGTCTCCCTTTTGATGATTGCTTTAATCTTGTCGACCTCAAGGCGTTTCTTAGTATTCGCCAACGACGGCACAACCTTTTTGGCATCGTTTAGGACGTTGTCATTGTTCAATATCATAAGAAGCACCTCCGCTTACAAGTCGCCCTTGGTCAGCGCGTTAATCACTCGTTCAAACAGCGACGTTAGCTCACTCATCGTCCTTATCGTGAAAGAATTCTTCTCGCCAACCATACCGTCTAGGAATTTCTTGTTGAAGTTCTTGCCCACGCCGATTGCGATTATCTTCAAGCCCTTGCCGATTAAGTCTTTGGCATAAGACACCGTGGAAAGTTTTTGGTCAGGATAACCGTCCGTCACGAACAAGGCAATCCTCTTGCGCGTGGAGTTTTCCAGTTCAGCATTTGCCATACGCAACGCCGAAATCATTTCCGTAGAACCAGAAGAATTAATCTGATCAAGTTTCTCAGTCAAAGTCTTAGCGTCGCCCGTCAAGCGGCAAAGCATATGCGGCGAGCTGTCGAAGTTCATCAAGGCCATTCGATGTACGCTAAGGTCAATCATCTCGTTTATCAGCTTGCGGCAAGCCTTCTTAGCCTCGTTCATTTGCTCATACATGCTGCCCGAAGAGTCAAGCATAAGCACAATATCAATCGGCGACGTGCTACCCGAACGGCTCTGAGTCTTCGCGCTTTTATCAAGGAAGACCTCTTTAAAGTTCCTCTCGTCTTGCTTATCCGTCACAGTGACGCGCAACCTTTGGTCTTCGGTATACTCGAACTTCACGCTGACTTTAGTTTTACCCTTGGCGGCGGGAGGCAGGTTCTTCAAATTCAATGCGCCGCGGAACCTGTGATAGCTTAAATCAGTCTCACCCTCCTTGCCCGCCTCGTAAACGTTGACATCAATCTTTGTCTGGTTATCAAAGGTCGTAACGTAATTCTTAAGCACCTCGCACGGATAAGGCGTGTCCTTAGCTAGGATTTGGTCGAAGATAAGCTTGCCTTTATCACCTAAGACTTCAATGCCTAACGAATGCGCCAGAATACTGCGTAGCTTAATGTCGCCGCCGCTCTCGACGCCGCCACTCTTAGCCTCTGCGACACGTGCCGCACCGCTTACAACCAGTTGACTTAACTGCAACGAGTCATCGGGCTTGATTCCAAGGTCGCGTTCGATTTGTTCTTTAATGTACGGGATAAAGCATGTGCCGCCCGCTAAGATTACGTGCCCAATGTCTTCAAGCTTGAACTTCTTGTTGCCGCTCACGAAGTCATTCAAGCTGTTGAAGATTCTATCGAATAGCGGCTTGCACGTCCGCTCCAATGCTCTGCGCGTGAAGACAAAATCTAAGTCGTAGTTCTGCCCGCCGAGCGTCGTCAAGTTCGGTAACGTCACCGAGTATTCCGTCACGTCGCTCAAGCCCTCTTTGACGTTTCGTGCCTCAGTCAATAGCCGCGTCATCAATGATTGATACTCAGCGTCATCAAGTCCCGCGCTTTTAGCGTCGGTCAACTTTATGCCGGTGTCGTCCTCGATATGGCGGATAAGTTCCTGCTGTATGGCAAGGTCAAAGTCATCGCCGCCGAGTCGGTCATCACCGTCAATGGCAATCGCCGTGTAAGTGTGATTCGCGTGGTCAGCCTCCAATACGCTAAGGTCGAAAGTGCCGCCGCCTATGTCCACCACGAAAACTTTCTTATCAAGTTGCCGCTCGTGAACTGCCTCGATTGCAGCAGCTGTAGGCTCCTCCAATATCCACATGACTTTAAAGCCAGCCGCCTCGCCCGCCTTACGAGTTTCATCGCGTTGATTGTCGTTGAAGTAAGCCGGCACCGTGATGACTGCACCAATCTGGGCGTCGTCACTTAGGCGCATATTCCTTACAAGCCGTTGCCTGACTTCCTTTAAGACTTCGGTCGCCACGTCGGTCGGAGTGTATGTCCTTCCGCCGCAAGTCCACGTCTTATTGAGTTCAAAGTTGCCAATGTAAGTCTTTGCCGAACGAATCATGCGCGACGGGTTGAACTCTCCACGAGATTGCGCCACTTGCCCAACGATAACTTTGCCATCGTCGTCCGTGTAAATCACGCTCGGCAACATATTAGAGCCGCCCGCGAACTTTAGAAGCTTTTTCCGCCCGTTCACGAAGTAGCAAGCAAGCGTATTGGTCGTGCCCAAATCTATTCCAACTACCATAACTTATCCTCCTCGGCTGTCAATAAGGCTTATTACTCGGCGTCGAAGGCTTCGACTCCTCGGCTTTAGTAGTCGGCGTATTCGATGCTTTGCGAAGTTCGCGCAGGTAATCCCGAACGAACTTTTGGAACTCCTCTTGCTTATCGGAGGCAAGCTCGCGGATGAGTTCGTCCCGCAAATTTTTTATAAGCTGCTCCGTCTTCTCCGAAAGGTTGTTGATGTCTTGCCTTAGCAACTTGTTCTGCTTGGTAAGTTGGTCGCAAGTCTCGCGCAAATGTTCGTTCTCGTCGAGCAAATCATCTCTGTCCTTGCGCAACTTAATGTTCTCCGCTTGCCATGCGTTGCCGATGTCTTGAATCGCCGTTAATATCTCTCGCAAGTCGTCTATCTTCTGCAACTCAATCACCCCGCCAAAGTCTTTTGAGCTTGAGCAATCCTACTGCGCAACGTCAACGCCTCAGCTTTGGCATTGCTAAGTTCCGCCTGCGCCTTAAGCAAACTCGTCGTCAAAGTCTGGTAGCTGTCGTTCAATCGAGATAGTTCGCCGCGCAACTTTGCAAGCTCGTCTTGAAGATAACTTCGCGCCTCCTGCGACTTAGCAAGCTCCGCCGTCAATGTTTGATTGTTCGTCGTCAGCTTAGACACTTCACCGCGCAGATAGTCCAATTCCCCTTCAAGCCGACGCTGTGCCTCTTGAGTCTTTGCAAGCTCCGTTGGAAGCTCTTTTAAGTCATCAAGCTCGCGCTGGGTATCTCTCAGCTTTGAACTTGTGGTTCCTAAATCATCCGCAACCGAAGATAAAAACTCGTGCGCCAGATTGTTCAGCTCGTTGAAGTCCGCCTGATTCTCTTCCATGTTCAATCCTCCAATCTCAAGAAGTGTTGCTCAAGTAAAATCAAGTCCGGTTCGCCGTCGATAGTTCTTTGCACGCCGACCCTTAGCCGCAATCGACCATCGCGCATCATCTTCAGCTTAAGTAGAGGCGTCTCTTCCTCGTGGTAAAGCGTCGAATCAAGTTGCACTCTCGCCAGATAAGCCGACTCCTCAAAGCTAGCCGCGTCGTCGAACGCCTGATAAAGTTCAATCTTCCAATCAGCCGCCGCAAGCTCCGAAACGTTCAGCGGCTTATACATCGTCTCAAAGCCCGCCGGTGAGTTCTTCGACAAGCCCGGATAAATCTTCTTCCCAAGCGCAAAGCATACCCGATACGGTATGGCGTTAATCGTCGTGACTTGCTCGCGTTGCTTAAGAAAATTCGCCGCGCCGCCCGCCACAGCCAGATATTTATTCTCCAAGCCGTTAAGGAAATCTTCCACGTCCTCGAAGTCATAAGCGTCCGCCTCGAACAGCTCCGCGCCGAAGTAGTCCTCAAGCAAGGTTCGGAAGTAAGGAATACGCAACGACCCTCCCAACGCCCAAACCTTAGTCACGTCCGACTTATCAAAGCAATCGTCATGCTCAGCCAAGGCGTCGAACAGTTCATCAAGCAATGCATTAATCTTTTCGGCATAACCTTCGCGCTCAAGAAGCTCATCAACCTCTGCGCGGCTCAGGATAATCTTGTCGAAGTCCTTCTTAGCAATAACTTCCTCGGCGCAAATCTCGTCGCTGTAATCGTCTGCGTAAACTGCCTCCTTCAAGCTCTGGGCAAAGCTCATCTGCCAATCGTCGCGGTTACCAATCTCCCACGCCGCGTCCAATATCGTCTTGTGTTTGGGCTTAAGGAGTTTATCTAAAATATCTCTGTCAATGTCTAGCCCGCCTAAGTGAATTCCCGCCGCCGCCAGCTCGTGAACTTCCTTGCCAGTGACTTTGACTATGCTTACGTCCAAAGTCGAGCCGCCGAAGTCAAACACGACGTTAAAGGAGTCGTCCAAGCTCTTTGCACTGAAGATTGACGCGAACGCCTCATTGATAACGCCAGCGACTTTGAAGCCCGCCTTAGTCGCAGCCTTTGCAATCATCTGCCGCTGACTTTTCGTGAAGATAATCGGCACTGTGACCATAGCGCGGGGCGTGTCGTCTTTGGAAAGATTTCTAATCGCCATCTCGTGAATCTTGCTGAAGATGTCCTCGACAACCTCAGGGGCTGTAACCTCTCGATTAAGCGCGGGAATGAATTGCCGCCAATCCCATTGCTCAAGCTTGCGCTTCAGGTTGACGATTAGATTTTCCGGTTCAATCGCGCCTTTGTTAAGTGCCGCTTGCCCGATGACCTTTTGAACAGTGCCGTCCTTAGTCTTGCTGTAGCAAATGGCGTTTGGAGTATGGAAGGAGCCGTCGTCCTTGGTGTGCAAGCGGACGCCGAAAACTTTCTTATCGCCGAGCCGAACGCATTTCAGATTGCACGCGCCAAAGTCTATGCCGAATAAAACTTGAGCCATGCTCACACCGCCTTATAGATGCTCGCGACCCCTGCGTATTGCAGAAACTTTTGCTCGCCGAATTCGTCAAGATAGTTTATCCGATAGGGCAAGCGTTCGACTGCGCTGATTGTCCCCGATAAAGCTTTGTCGTCAGTCTTAACAATCTGCGGCGTGATGTTTTCGTAGTCATCAGTTTCGGCTTGCTTACCCGACTTCAAATTGACGCTGTATATCCCGCAACGGCTAAGGTACTTGTTCACCTCGCCGAGCAGTCCCCGATAAAACTTCTCCGAGCCTTTAAGCCCGCGTTGTATCGCCACGAGCATGTTATCAAAGATTGTCCTATGGAAGAGCTTAAAGTACTTCGTCGTGATGACTTCGCTTAACTCTGATTCGTCGGGTTCGCTTAGCCTCAGCTTGTCCACGAACTTTTTTACGTCCCGCGTATGATTGCTGAGGAGCTTTTGGAACTTCTTGCTTGCGTCGGAAGGATTAGCCGCCAAATACTTTTCTATGCCGCTGACGTTCAACGCCTGCTTAATCTGCGCGGGTATCTTCGTGCGCTCGTTCGTGATGAAGACGCCTTGTTGCTCAGGCAGGAAGAAAATTTCTTCGGGCGAGGTCTTAGGAGCTTTCAATGCCTCAATCGTCTGCTTGAGTGTGGTAACGTCCTCTTGAAGCGTTTGGACTTCAGGCAGAGTCTTAGGAGCCTTCAAAGCCTCAATCGTCTGCTTGAGTGCGTTAACGTCTGATTGAAGTGTTTGGACTTCGGGCAGGGTCTTAGGAGCCTTCAAAGCCTCAATCGTCTGCTTAAGTGCGCTAACGTCTGCTTGAAGCGTTTGGACTTCGGGCAGGGTCTTAGGAGCCTTCAAAGCCTCAATCGTCTGCTTGAGTGTGGTAACGTCTGCTTGAAGCGTTTGGACTTCGGGCGATGTCTTAGGAGCTTTCAATGCCTCAATCGTCTGCTTGAGTGTGGTAACGTCCTCTTGAAGTGTTTGGACTTCGGGCGAGGTCTTAGGAGCCTTCAAAGCCTCAATCGTCTGCTTGAGTGCGTTAACGTCTGATTGAAGTGTTTGGACTTCGGGCAGGGTCTTAGGAGCCTTCAAAGCCT
>JAFWCT010000011.1 GCA_017534385.1 Selenomonadaceae bacterium | reverse complement strand
GTTTACTTTGAAAGACGCCGCAGGAAAGAATATTAACTTTATCAGCGAATCGGGCGAGACTTCCTCCAAAACTTATACGGCGGCAAAAGTTGCGCAGTTGTGGTTCGCCGACGATAATAATTTCTCGACGACCGATAATCTCAGTTCGCTTGTCGAAAATAAATCTTATTCCGTAGCCGAACTTAATTACTCTCTGGACTTAACGAGCGACACGAATAAAAATAACTTAATCGCTTACAGCGGGACTAAGTCAGTTGGGGTTGTTGGTAAATTCAGGTAAAGAAAAAACATAAGCAGTTCTTTGATAAAATGAGTTTGAAAGAAGTGAACAACTTATGTCAAATTCATTTTACCACAAAGATTTAACCGACGCTCAATGGAACAGAATAAAATTTTTGTTTGAAGAAAAGCCAAAGGTCGGACGTCCGCCGCTTAATCCTCGCACAGTTTTCAACGCCCTCATGTGGATACTCAAAAGCGGAGCGCGTTGGCGCGATTTACCTGCCCGTTACGGTAATTGCAACAGCATTTATCACAAGTTTCGAAAATGGTGTTCCCTCGGTTTGTTTGAGCGAATGATGAAAATCATCAACGCCGACAAGGATAATTCAACCTTGCTTGAGCTTGATTCCACTTTCTGCAAGGTGCATCAGAGCGCATGTTCGGCTTTGAAAGAGCAAGCAATCGGGTCGTCGCGCGGCGGTAAAAACACCAAGATTCATGTTCTCCTCAACGAGAGAATGCAACTTTTAAAAGTGATATTGACCGGCGGGCAAATTCACGACTCAGAACCGGCTATCGAGCTTCTTAAAAGCGTTGCACTCAAGGGTAAAACAATTCTCGCGGATAAAGTATACAGTAGCGAGCAAATTCGCGTTTTCCTCGCTGAGCATGGAGCCTTTGCTTGTATACCCGATAAAGCCAATTTCAAAATTAAGCATGCCTTTGATTCTCAACTGTACAAACAACGCAATATCGTCGAGCGTTTTTTTCAGCGAATCAAAAATTACCGCCACGTCTCCACTCGTTACGACAAATTGGCTCTTTGCTTTTTGAATTTCGTTTTACTTGCTGCTTGTGTTATTCACTTTTAATTTACCAACAACCCCTAGCGGAGCTGTTGCTATCGAAGGGCTATCAAGTTCACGGGCTGATTCGTCGACACTCCACGCCCTGCAACGACCGCATTGCCCACATTGACGACGCGAACTTTTTTCTGCATTACGGAGACTTAACTGACTCGTCCAGCATGAACAATTTGATTCGCACGGTTCAGCCCGACGAGGTTTATAACTTGGCGGCTCAATCGCACGTGGGCATATCGTTCGAGGTACCCGAATACACAGCAGAGGTTACCGGTGTCGGGACGATTAAAATGTTGGAAGCAATTCGCCAGAACAAACCCGATGCGAAGTTCTATCAAGCGTCGACGTCTGAATTGTTTGGAGGCTTGCCTGAGACCGCTCCGCAATCCGAGACAACGCCTTTCCACCCGCGCAGTCCATACGGTGCCGCTAAGCTTTATTCCTACTGGATAACCGTCAACTACCGCGAGGCTTATGGCATGTTCGCTTGCAATGGGATTCTGTTCAATCACGAGTCACCGAGGCGCGGCGAAGATTTTGTCACGCGCAAGATTACAATCGCCGTCGCTAAAATTATGGCGGGCAAGCAAGACAAGTTGTCCTTGGGCAATCTGGACGCCAAACGCGATTGGGGCTATGCTAAAGATTACGTCGAGGGGCAATGGCTTATCCTTCAGCAGGACAAGCCCGATGACTTTGTTTTGGCTACGGGCGAAACTCACACTGTCCGCGAATTCGTCGAGGCGGCCTTCGAGGAAGTCGGCATTAAGCTTGAGTGGCGTGGCGCGGGTGCTTACGAAGAAGGCTATTGCGCGAAGACTGGCAAGCTCCTTGTCGACGTGAATCCGAAGTATTTCCGTCCTGCCGAAGTCGATTTGCTCTTAGGCGACCCGTCGAAGGCTGACCGCGTACTCGGTTGGCAACGCAAGGTTTCCTTCCGCGAGTTGGTTAAGATTATGGTTGCAGCTGATTTAAAAGTTTATGGGAGATGATTTATTTTGAGAATCGGAGTAGTCGGGCTTGGTTATGTCGGGCTTACATTGGCGATTGTGGCGGCGTCACGTGGCGCGGAGATTTTTGGCACAGAGATTAATCCCAAGATAAAGGCGAGCTTAGCTGAAAATCGCGCCCATTTCTTTGAGCCGGGATTGGACGACCTGATTGCCAAGCATAACCGCAAGAACTTTCACTGCATTGATAAGTTTCATACCCCCCCCCTCGAACCATTTAATGCATTTATAATCACGGTCGGCACGCCGCTTTATCCGAATTCAAGCAAGCCTAATTTCGAGGCGATAAGCACGGCGATTGAATCACTCTTGCCGGCTTATGACGGGAGCCAACTGGTTATAATCCGGTCGACAGTCTCAGTAGGCACAACGCGGAAAGTCGTTCTGCCGTTGCTGTCAAAGCTTAGTGGCAAACCTGAGGAAGAACTCTTCGTTAGCATGTGCCCCGAACGCACAGTAGAAGGTAAAGCATTGCAGGAGCTTAAGACGTTGCCGCAAATCATCAGCGGGAATAATCAATCAGCAATCGACATGGCGCGGCGGCTGTTTGAGAAGATTACACCGCACGTCATCGAGGCAAAGAGTTTAGAGGAGGCGGAACTTGCCAAGCTGTACTGCAATACTTATCGGGACATGAACTTTTCGATTGGCAATGCGTTCTGTTTAGCGGCGCAGACATTTGGCGTTGACGGCGCAAGCGTGATTCGGCTTGCAAATGAAGGTTATTCGCGGGCTAAGATTGCGTTGCCGGGATTCGTGGCGGGTCCTTGCCTTGAGAAGGACGCTTACATTTTGACGGACAACATGCCCGATTGCGCGAGTAAAAACTTTATCCTAGCCGCCCGCAATATCAGTGAGTCGCTGGAAGATTTGGTCGTTGATTGGGTTAGGCGGCACGTCGACACGGTTAAGCCTTTGACATTGACGGGCATGGCGTTCAAGGGGCGTCCGGAGACTTCTGACCTGCGCGGCTCGTCGTCGGTGAACATTGCTAGGAAATTATTCGCGGCGGGCTATAAGTTGCGTCTTCATGACTTCGTTGCGTCCGTCGAGGATTTGGAAGGCTTGCAACTCGGCGCAGTCTTTACGGACTTATCGGCGGCTTGCGAGGGTGCGGCGGCTCTGCTTGTCCTTAACAATCACGAACGCTACGAACGATTGCAACTGCCCGAATCGCTAGCCGTATTGGACACGTGGTCTGTTTGCAAACAAATCAAATCGGCGGCGACCTTGGGAAACTTCTTGCTTGAGGAGGGCACAACATGCGCAGGATAATTGTCACGGGCGGCGGCGGCTTTATCGGCTATCACTTGGCAGATTATCTTTCGCGGCAAGCCGATACTCAAGTTACGGTTATCGACAATCACTCACGCGGCGCGGCGGACGATATGTTTGCGGAGCTTGCCTCAAGGACGAACGTCATCGCCCTTAACGAGGACATGACGCAGAAAACTTTCTATGCTAAGCTGTCCGGTCGCTACGACGAGATTTATCATCTGGCGGCTATTAATGGCACGCGCAATTTCTACGAACGCCCCTATGATGTCTTGCGTGTCAACTTGCTGGCGTTGATAAATATGTTGGAATGGTGCACGGCGGAGAATTGCGGCGCATTCTTATTTTCATCGTCGTCGGAGGCTTATGCGGGCACAGTCAACCGTTCGCCTGATGAATTCATTCCGAGTGCTGAAGATATTCCGCTGACAATCGAAAACGTCATGAATCCGCGTTGGTCATATGGCGGGAGCAAATTGGCGGGCGAACTCTTGACGATTAACTATTGCAGGACACGCGGCTTGCCGTTCAAGGTGATTCGCTATCACAACGTCTACGGCGTGCGCATGGGCTTTGAACACGTCTTGCCCGAATTCTTTAAGCGTGTGCATGACAAGGTTAATCCGTTCCCGATATTCGGCGGACAAGAGACGCGAGCTTTTTGCGCGGTTGAGGACGCAGTTAAAGCCACGGAAGCAGTTATGCTAAGCGACAAGTGCAACGGCGAGATAATCCACATCGGCAACAGCACGCAGGAAATTAAAATCCTCGACCTGTTAGCGTTGGTGTTCAACGTGGCGGACTTCCATCCCGTAGTTGAGGTCAAGGCGGCACCTTCGGGCAGTGTTATGCGTCGTTGCCCTGATACGCGGAAGTTGTTTTCATTGACGGGCTTTAAGGCGGCGATTACTCTTGAAGAGGCTTTACCCAAAATGTATGCTTGGTATGAGAAAAAGTATTGCGAGCTTGAATGAGTCCTTGGAGAGGGACGTTAATAACTACTACTTTGAACAGACGAGGTAACAGATTTGAAGTACATGACAGGCAAAGAAGTTGCGGAGGCGTTTTTGAAGTTCTTCGAGGGCAAAGGGCATTTAATCATGCCGAGCTTCTCGTTGATACCCGAAAACGACCCAACGCTATTAATGATTGGCGCAGGCATGGCACCGCTTAAACCGTTCTTTACGGGCAAACTCAAGCCGCCGTGCCCGCGAGTGACAACGAATCAACGATGCGTGCGTACAGGCGACATTGAAAACGTCGGACGGACGGCAAGACATCATACGGCGTTCATGATGCTGGGCAATTTCTCGTTCGGCGACTACTTCAAGGCGGAGGCAATCCCTTGGGCGTGGGAATTCTTAACGGAGGTCTGCGGCTTGCCCCGTGAAAAACTTTGGGTGTCAATCTATCCCAATGACGACGAGGCAAAAGAAATTTGGCTAAAGCAGCCGGGCTTGAACCCTGAACACATAGTCAAGCTTGAGGACAACTTCTGGGAGATTGGTCCGGGTCCTTGTGGCCCCGATTCGGAAATTTACATTGACTTGGGCGAGGAGCGCGGTTGTGGCAAGGAAACTTGTTCGCCGGGCTGTGATTGCGATAGGTTCCTTGAGATTTGGAATTTGGTCTTCACGCAATTTGACAAGACTGAGGACGGCGAGTATAAGCCTCTGGAGCACAAGAACATTGACACCGGTTGCGGGCTTGAGAGGTTGGCAAGCGTCCTTCAACGGAAGAATTCCAACTTCGAGACGGATTTACTCTTCCCGATAATCGAATACGTCGAAGGCATTAGCGGCTTGAAGTACGGCGACGACTCTAAGCGCGATATTTCGATGAAGGTTATCGCTGATCATGCGCGGTCTATGGCGTTCATGATTATGGATAAGATTCTGCCGTCGAACGAGGGACGCGGCTACGTCCTGCGCAGGATACTTCGTCGGGCGATTCGGCATGGTCGTATGCTCGGCATTAAGGACGCCTTCCTTGAGGGCGCAATCGCTGTGGTGTCTAAGATTTATGGAGACATGCCCGACTTCGAGGAGCTTGCCAAGAGTGAAGCTTATATCAAAAAGGTTGTGCGCCTTGAGGAAGACAGATTCGCCGCGACACTTGCGCAAGGCATGGAAGTCTTGACGCACGAGATTGATAACGTCAAGGCGGCTGGTAAGTCTGAACTTGGCGGCGAAGTTTGCTTCAAGCTCTATGACACGTTCGGCTTTCCATTCGAGTTGACGGAAGAGATTTTGCAGGAGAATAACCTTGCGCCCGATAAGGCTGGCTTTGATTCGGCAATGGAGGCGCAACGTCAGAGGGCAAGAGCTGCTCGCGCCGCCAATGAACGCCTTGACGTGCCCGACCTGTTGAATGTAGACACCGAACACCTTACACACGATGAGACTTGCACGGCGTCGAAAGTCTTTGTCATGTGGAAGGACGGCAAACTTGTCGACGAACTGCACGACGGCGACTCGGCTGGCATTATCTTAGATTGCACGTCGTTTTATGCGGAAGGCGGCGGGCAAGTCGGCGACGTGGGCTACCTTATAAGCGAACTCGGCAAAGTCCAAATCACCAACGCTAAGAAACTTCCCGACGGCACGATTTATCATGAAGCTTACGTTGAGGAAGGTCAAATCAAAGTCGGCGACGCGGTCGAGATTAAGATTGACGCGGACAAGAAACTTTCCTCCGCCCGTAATCACACGGCGACGCACCTATTGCAAGCGGCGTTAAAGAAAGTCGTTGGCAATCAAGTCAATCAAGCTGGCTCGCTCGTCACGCCTGAACGTCTGCGCTTTGACTTCTCGAACTTTGAACCCGTGACGGCTCAACAACTCGCTGACGTTGAAGAGCTTGTCAACGAGGAGATTTTAAAGGGCGTCGACGTGACGATTAGACAAATGCCGATTGACGAGGCTAAACGGCTCGGAGCAATGGCACTGTTCGGAGAGAAGTACGGCGATATTGTCCGCGTGGTCAACGTCGAGGACTTCAGTTGCGAACTTTGCGGCGGCTCACATGTCAAAAACGTCGGGCAGATTGGCAGATTTAAAATCGTCAGCGAGGGCGGCATAGCGGCTGGTGTGCGGCGTATCGAGGCTGTGACGGGGCGTGCGGCAATTAAGGACGCAACTCATCAAGCAGAGTTGTTAAGCCAAGTCTCCGCGCTGTTGAAGGTCAGAGCCGACGATTTGCCCGCGCAGGTCGAAAAGCTCCTCGCCGAGGATAAATCCATGCGTAAACAGCTTGACGAACTGCATAAGCTCAAGGAACGTGCCGAGGCTCAGAAGTTATTGGTCGGCGTGGAAGAGATTGGCGCGTTGAAGTACGTTAAAGGCGTTGTGCAAGCTAAGACGCCTGATGACTTGCGCAACGTGGCTGACTTCCTGATTGACAAGCTCGACGGCGGAGTAATCGTGTTGGCGGCTGTCAATGACGGAAAGGTATCGTTGGTCGTCAAGGCTGACAAGAAGGCTGTATCGTCTGGCGTGCACGCGGGAAAGATTGTCAAGGAGATTGCTAAGCTCGTAGGTGGCGGCGGAGGCGGTCGACCTGATATGGCTCAAGCCGGCGGCAAGAATCCCGACGGTATCCCCGACATGTTCAACGCCGCGAAAGATATTCTAGCTAAGCTCTGATAAATAAAAGAACCCCCGCGCAGTTGCGTAGGGGTTTTTGTGTGCTCAACTTTTCGGCTGAATCGTTCCTTCTTGATACGCCTGCAACAACTTATGCAAGCCGATAATCTCCTGTCGAATGCCTTGCCCGTGATCAGTGTCGCCGATTGTCATGCGCCGCGAAAGAATTTCAATCGTCTCGTTTGTCGACTCAATGTCTTTGTTCTCGGCAAGCGCAAGTTTCACGTCCGCAATCTTCTGATGACGCAGGAGCCGTAGCCCGCGAGAGTTCGACACCAAAGTATAACCTGAAATGCCGGTCTTCTCGTGATAAGGCGTGCTGAATCCGCCATCGATAACCAAAGCCTTGCCGCCCGCCTTGATTGGAGTCTCGCCCTTGCGCACGCGAACTGGTACATGACCGTTGATTATGTGCCCTTGCCGAGCCTCAAGCCCGAACTCCTCCAAAATCTTATCGCAGGTCGTCTCGTCGTCAATCAGATTATAATAAGGGTCGGCAGGCTCCTTCCACGTCGCCTTATCGTCAATGAATGCTCGCTCGAACGTCCGGAACTCTCTGCCGGCAATCGGCGACAACAATCCGCACCAAAGGAAGTACATAAAGTCCAAGTCCTCAACGGCTTTGTTAAAGTAAGCACGCCTTGCCCGCCTGTCTACGTAGTCGAAATAATTCTTGCCGCTGTAAGTCTCGCCGCCGAACGAAACCTCCTTGAACGTACCGTCCTCATCAAGTGGAACGTTCGCATGGAAAAGCAAGTTGCCGTTGTGGCAGGTGTAGACGCCGCCTTTCTTGTACAGATAATCGACGTGCGCTTGAAGGTTCGCGCTCTCGATAAAGTTCGACTTCAAGCCCGAAATAATTTCTTGCTCCGCCTCCGTCAAGGCGCAGGGGTCATCGCGATTAACCGTCGGGAAAGTGCCGCTTAGCTTGTAGCTTTGCCCGCCGATTGTAAGCGTCATGTCATCGAAGTTAATCTTATCAAGCAGCAGTCGCGAATCCATTTTGAAATCGGGGTTGCGGCGAATCAACTGCCCTTCAAGCTTGAACATCATCATCAAGCACGCAAGCTCGGCGGCTTTAATCAGATTGTCATTGGGATAAAGACTCGACGCAAAGATTGTCAGCGGTCGCAAGCTTATGCCGTAGCCGCGCTCCAAAACATCGGTGTTGTTGTAGTGTAAAGAGTTCCTCACGACCGCCGCGATACAAACTTCACTGCCCAGAGCCGCGCCCATCCACAGCACGTCATGATTGCCCCACTGAATATCGACTTCGCCAGGATAATTCATCAGCAAATTCAAAATGGCATCGGGTCTGTCGCCGCGGTCAAAGAAGTCGCCAACCAAATGCAATCGGTGAATCGCCAACCTTTTAATAAAAGCCGTCAACGCATGAATGAAATCCTCGCTGCTGTGAATCTCGACGATTGAATTTAAAAGTTTCTCGTAGTAAACCTTCTGAGCCTCATCGGCTGTCGGGTGCGTGTTCAGCAATTCAAGTATGATAGTCTCGTAACTGTTCGGAATCAGCTCGCGCATTTTGAACGACGGATATTTATAACTCATGAACTTAGCAAGCCTGACTAGCCGCGCAAGGTTGATTCGGTACCAAGCGGGCGTTGCTCGACCTTGCGACTTAATCTGCGCGATTTTTTCTTTGGGGTAGTAAATCAGCGTGCAGAACTCGGCAATCTCATCTTCGCTAAGCAAATCTCCGAAGACGTAATCGACCTTCTCACGAATGACGCCGGAGCAGTTATTGATTATGTGCAGAAATAAATCGTACTCGCCGTGCAAGTCGCTCATGAAATGTTCAGTGCCCTTGGGCAGATACAAGCGCGATTGCAGGTAAATCAGTTTCTCGTAGATTGATTCCTTCGTCGGATATTTCTCTGATAAGATTCGCATCAAGCTCGCCGCGAAATCGTAATCTTGATTCATGATTCTCCCTCCTTACCAATTCTTTGACTTTTGCCAAAAGCTCGGACTGAACAGCGCAAGCACAACGAATATTTCCAGACGGCTCAGGAACATAAACCCGCACGCACAGAACTTGCTTAGGTTCGGCAACAGGGCATAAGTACTCGTCGCGCCGTCAATGCCAAAACCAGGTCCAACGCTTGCCATAGTCGAGACGCTAACGCTGATTGCGTTCACGAAGTCAATCCCGTCGAACATCATCACCGCCGCAAACATCACGTCAAGCACCACGACTGCAAAGAAAAACTTCGCCGCACCGTAGACAACATCCTCATTAATTGTTCGCCCGCTTAAAGTCATTTGCGTTATCAAGTTCGGGTGAAGCTTTTGACGGATAATCAGCGCGACGAACTTAAACAGCAGAATGATTCTTGCAACCTTCAAGCCGCCGGCTGTGGAACCTGCGCAACCTCCTAAAAACATCGTCATCATCAGAAAGGCTTTGCTTAGTGGCGGATACGTGTCGAAGTCATGCGCAACAAAGCCCGTCGTCGAAGACAAGCTTGCCACGTGGAAGATTGCCGCCCTTATCGCCCAATGTGCATCGGCTCCCTTTTCCCAAATCAAATCGCACGCCACGACGATTGCCGCCACCGTGATTATCAGCAGATACGTTCGGAACTCTGCATTGCGAAAGATAGTCCCAACTCCCCGACGACACGCCACGACATACATTGCAAAGCTACCACTGGACACGACCATAAAGAACGCCATGCAGTATTCAAGATAAGCGTTGCCGTATTCGCTGACCGTGCCATTAAAGATTCCATAACCTCCCGTGGCAATCGTCGTCATGGCATGATTAATCGCCGCGAAGACTTCAAGCCCGCACAAGTGATAGCCAATCGCGCAAAGCGTCGTCAACATCACATAGATTGAGAACAATGCCTTAGCATTGTCCCTTATGCGTGGCATTTGCCTATCCTTAGTAGGACCTGTCGTCTCGGCTTTGAGGATGAACATTGCGCCGCGTCCGAACTGCGGAGCTATCGCCATGAAAATTACCACGATACCCAAGCCACCAAGCCAATTCGACATGCTCCGCCACAACAGGATACTGCGCGGCAAAATCTCTACGTCCTCAATGACAGTCGCACCCGTCCCACTGAAGCCGGAGAATGACTCAACCAGACTGTCAAGCAAGTTCAGATAGCCGCCCGCGAAGTACGGCACGAGTCCTAAGATTGATATGAGTAACCAGCCTAAGCCCGTTATCGCAATGCCCTCGCGGATTCCGACGTTATCTTTTTCTTGCAAGCCGCCGAAGCGTTCAAGCTCGAAGGTCGCCGCCACGCATAAAAAAATCGACAGTAGGAACGCTGCCGCCCCGTCGAACTCGTCCTCAAACGCCGCCAAGATGAACGGTGGAATCATTGTCGCGCCGCATGCCAATGTTAAGTAGCCGAGCAAGCCCGATACTATTCGCCGATTCATTTGTTTGACTTCCTACGGTTGCACGCCTTGCACAGCATTTGACAATTCTTTAGCTCAGTCTTGCCTCCTTTGCTCCACGGGACGACGTGGTCGCCTTCCATTTCTTCAAACTCGAAATGCCTCTTGCAGTCCGCGCAGATTCCCTTTTGCCGTTCATAAGCCGCTTGCTTCATGCCTTTGCTGAACTTACGCAAGCTCAAATGTTTTTCCTCGCCAGTCAAGAGGTATTCATATATCCCGCGCTTATTCGTGACCTCATCATCTTCAAGCAGACGTGAAACCTTTTCTTCAAGCTCGTCAGCATTCCAAGTCTTCGCGGAGTGTTTGTTATAAAGAATTCCCCACGGCAAGCCCTTCATGCCATCGCGATAAGTCGGGAAGGTCTCCTGCACCCACGCGAACACCGCTTGAAAGTAATTCCAAAGCTCTGCGGCATCGGGCGTGCGATTTTGTTTCTGCAAGTCCATATAACTTTCCACTGCCCTCAAGCCGTGGCGGTCGGCTATCCATTTCAACGCCGTCTCCAAAAAATGTTGACGATTAGCTTCGCCCTTAAGGTACTTGCCGTATTGAACCTGCGCGGGGCATTTAGGCTTGCTGAAATATTTCTTAGCGTCAGTCAGCCACGTGCAAGCGTAGATTGCGTTACGTGCCTCCTGATTCGTAAGCTTCGCGCCAGCAGTGTTTATCACCTCGAACCAATCAAGCTTCTCTTGGTCAGTGCCCTCGCAAAGATAAATCATCAGCTGATAGTTTAAAATCTGTTCGCGCTCCGTATCCGTTAACGTCCTGAAACTTTTATAACCGAGTGAGAATCCGCCCGCCACGTATTGGCAAATGCTTATCGTGCGTTGCTGACCGTCTAGCATCTCAAACGTCCCGTCGTCACTGCGCACCCAATACATCACGTTCAGCGGGAAATTCCTCTTCACCGTCCGAATCACTGCGTCGCGTTGCTTTTCATTGTAAACGAACTCGCGCTGATAAACCGGACGAATATTCAGCCGCCCGCCGTAGCCTCGACAGCCGCACTTTGGGTCGTCTATGAAACCTTCCACAACCTTGCGTATTGGTATCTCGTGCAATTCAATCTTCATTGCCTCCGCCCTCCGCCGAAAGTATTTGCTCCAACTGCCTCTTAAGTTCGGGCACACTATTTGTTAAATCGTCCCACGCCAACACCAAATTAACATCTTCATAGTCGTGAACCAAAACATTGCGCATTGCTTTTATCGCGTGCCACGGAATATCCGAATGTTCAGCCCTAAAGTCATCGCTTAGCCTCTTAATTAGCTCACCAATTTGGACGACGCACATGCTACACGAAAGTTGAAACGCCTTATCCGTTTTGAACTGTTCAAACGTCGCCCCGAATCTATCAATCAAGCTTTCGATTTGCTCGCAATACTCAATGATTTTCCGCATAATGGCTCTATTAACACGACCTTTATCCCGCATACAAAATCACCTCGTCCCTTTGAGCCTCCGCCAAAAACTTTTTATCTTGAATGCACGTGCTAACCAAATCGACGTGACAGCCGAACGCGTCCTCCAATTCCTGAACAAAGCCGAAGTAAGCAAACATTTCCTTGCGTCTTATTTCGTCGTAAAGGAAATCCAAATCGCTTTGCGCATCAGCTTCGCCGCGTGCATAGCTACCGAATAGCGATAACCTCTTCACGCCGTATTTCTTGGCTATCGGTACGGCTTTAGCGCGTATCTCGTCAATCGTGTAGACTTTGTTGCCTTTGCCCGAACGCACAATCTCCTGTGCCGCCGCCAATATCTTTTCCAACATTTCTTCCGTTGCGTTATCCAACAAGTCGATTATGTCTGCTCGCGTACTCATTGTTGTCGCCTCCTAATGAACAACCGCTTATAAATGTCCTTGCCGTTAATCTTCGCGCCCCATGACGTACCGTCCTTGTGACAACCGCAATCGCCGTAGACGTAAGTACAGCCGAGGATTTCAAACTGTGCAGGGTTGTACTTGTCGAGGAAAGTAATCGGCACGCCCATAACCCCGAAGTAGTCGCAAGGGATAAACGCAGTCTTCGAGACCTCTATTGCGTCGTAGTTGTCGTAGCGCGGGAAAAGCTCTGGCTCCTCGGCGTAGCGTTTGAATAGCAATATGTCTTCATGCCGCTTGCGTACGTCCAAATTCGTGAACCAATGCAAATTCCTGAACTTAACAAGCCCCGTCTCCGCGTTGAAGACTCCTTCGGCAAATTCTTTGTATTGACCGTTGGGAAGTCGCAAATAAGCGTTGCCGCCGTTAAAGCCGTAGCCGAGCCAAAGCTTGTTCTCCTTGATTAGCGGGAATATCTCCTTGTAAGTGATGCAGTTAATGTTGCCAATAATGAGGAACTTTTTATCGTAAGCGACAAGTTGGGCGACGTATTCGCGGAAGAGGCTAAAGGGCGGGTTCGTAACGACAATATCAGCTTCCTTGAGTGCGTCGACGCATTCGGGTGAGCGGAAGTCTCCGTTGCCCTCCAGATACGTCACGACGTTGCGATTGTTCTCCAGCAGTAGTTTGACGTCCGCCAAGTCAGCCGCGCCGTCACCGTTTAAGTCCGTGACCTCCGTGACTTCGAGC
>JAFWCT010000042.1 GCA_017534385.1 Selenomonadaceae bacterium | reverse complement strand
CCGCCGAACGGAACTGCCGGCTTCGCAACGGTTTTCGTCAAGGCCTTGAGGCGGCTACCCTGCCCGCCGGCCAATATCATTGCCAAGCACTCTGTCTTTCTCATAGAATAATCCCCCCTGAACGAAATACAACCTTCAACATTTCCGAAGCAAGGCTTCATTGGTTCTGCATTTCTACGCCCCGTTATTTTTTCCTGCCAAAAATTTCAGAAAAAATATTTCTCCTCAACATTCATCTAAGCAAATATTCATGCCTTCTTTAGTTGTCGAGAAAAGATTTGTAAGATCACAATCAAAGCCGCGCCGATAATCGCGCCAGGAATTAAGCCGTCAAGCCCGCGCATGAACGACATAAAAATTGGCGTACGCATGTGAGCGAACGTCTCAACCATGGAGCTTTGACCTATCGTTGCCGCCATGACTAACATAAAGCAGATTAGCCTAGGGAATTTCTTTAGAAAGGCTGTCATTGCCAACATAAACGCGGGGTGTCCGAAGAAAATTTCCTTTGAACGTGGGCGGGCATAGAAAGCTTGCTCAAGCAGGGCACGGATTTTTATTTCTAGCCCCGAAACCGGCATCCCCGACGTATGTCCGCTCCTTGCAATCAAGACTATGAACGCTCCAAACACAATCATTAACGCGAGCAATGCTTTGACGCTAACGGATTTATCAAGGAGTTCTTTTATCTGCTGAGTGGCGGGAACGTTCTGTCTTACCTCGTCGACGATATTGAACCGTTGCAGGAACGCCACGGCGACTAACACTAGCGGTAAAATGAACGTTAACTTTATGCCGCGGAAGATTTCAAACTCCAAGAAATACGACACGTCCGATAGTGCACCCGACAAATACGCCGCACCCGTCATTGACATTACGCCCGTAACGAGCAGTGCAAAACCCGAAATCCAAATCAGTTGCAACGTCGACAGATTGTCTTTGAGCCGCATTGCTCGATTTTGTACGCGTATTTTGTATTGAATCACCCGGAGCAGGTCGAGTTGCCAGATTATTGCTAAGGCTGGGAATAAATTTGCACTCATGAACGCCGCCAGCAGTCTGACCTTACCACCTGCGCCCATTAAGATTGGTATTGCCGCGATTATAGCTAATACCGCAAATAATTGTAGTTGGAAGCGTCGATTGCGATTGAGTCGACGCGAGATTAACGACAAGTACAGCACGCCCGCCGCTACGACTCCGACTATCACCAAAGCCCTAAGAATCACATTAGGGTAATAATTGTCAAAGGTGCTTGCCTTGCCGAAAGTAAAGCCGTCGCGTTCAAGGACTGTATGAACTTCGCGGAAGTATTTCAAGTTCGTTTCAAGCAAAGTCATTTCAGGTTCGGGCTTTTCGTAAATACGCAGAAGGTTGATTCGGATATTGCGTTCCCTGTCCGTCGTCGACCAACGATTAATCGCCGTTGTCATATCAAGCTTAGGTTGCTCGTCTTTTGGAATGGCGTAGAGGCGTGCGACATGATTTTTGCCGATTGTGTTAGCTAGGTATTCCATGCCAAGCTGAGGATAAAATTTCAGTTGCGTGAAGTGTTCAATCACGCCAAAAGTCAGATTGCGTTGCTTGAAGTGGCTAGCAGTCAAGTCAAGAAAATTCGACGCACCCAAAACCTCCGGACCGTCAAAGACAATTTCAGATATGGGATAGTGTTCAATCCTGCTGAAGAAGAATTGAACGTTCTCGGCTGTGCACTTATTGAAGTTCATCGGGCGGGCAAGGATATTAAATCCTGCGGCGCGAGCCTTGTTCATTTCGTCATGCGGCAAGCCCAATGGCATTTTCATTAGCTCGCCGAACTGCGCTTTGACTTCAACTACTTCAATCCCGCCGACAGAAAAAATTTTAACACGTTCCGTTCCCAGCCGTTGAATAAGTGCTTCCTTAGTGTCGTAATAACTTTCCAAGTCGCCACCGATGACGTAAACCCACTTCGGAGAAATTAGGTCAAATTCAATCGTCTGCCGCCAAAGGTCATTGTTAAGCGTGCCGCTTTGATAGTTCGCTAAAATTTCACTGCCAGCCAACACAAAGACTTTTCCAGAGCGAGCAAGCTTTTCAAGCGACGAATCATAAATGGCAAGACTCGTTATGCCCGTCTCTTTTACTTGCTTTAAAACGTCGTCAAGCTCCAGTCCTTCACGCTCGGCAAGGTCGACGACACTTTGATAATCAACCGCCATATCGACCTGCATATTTTCCGACTCGACGAAGTACCTTTGCCCGGCGATAATCAGCGCGGCGAACAGTCCTAAGCCAATAACGATTACAAGCGTCCTATTATAAATAAATTTCTTCATGATTTAATTTCGCGTCGCCGTGACGAACGTTTCACCCTCCCGCATTTCAACCGACCTGAACTGCATACCGAACGGCATCTTAACTCGTTCCGTTAAGTTGAAGTCGTGCAGGAACTTATCCAGATTGACGCGTCGCAGGACGGCATTTTCAATGTTAAGGCTGTTCATTTGGAAATAAAGGTCGCCGTCGCGGGCAACAATCTTTCCGCCAATTTGAACGTCCGCTTCACGACCGAGGATTTTAATCTTGCCAGCCGCTCGAATCTCTTCAGGCTTCATGACGACTTGCGGGTCTTTTAACTGGTCAACCTTCTGCGCGAGGAAATCTCTTAAAGCGTCCTCGGTGATGACGCCGCTAAGTTCGACATTGCCCGCCGACTTCAAGACGCGATTAGTACGTTCCTCGCGGCTTATGCCGTCCGTTGGGAAGAGAAGCTCCTTAACATCAATGTGAATAGTCGTGCCGTCAAGCACCGCCTGCTTTAGTTGAAGGTCGCCAATCGTAGCGTTATCGGCTGTGCAGTGAACCTTATCGACATACCCCAACGCAATCTTTGCACTTGGCAGGGCGTCAAGCGTCAAGGTAACCTCCTGCGCCTTCGTCAGCTGAATGACTTTATCTTTAAGATAGTTCGTCAAGGCACGCGGCACAGCGAATTGAATGAAAGTAGCGATTGCTATCAGCAGGACGACTATCACGGCTAAAAACTTTTTCATTGCGACACCTCAAATCTTGACGTTAGCTTTGGCAGCAAGGAAAGCGCGGATAAACGGGTCAATTTCTCCGTCCATGACAGCTTGCACGTTACCAGTCTCCTCGCCCGTGCGCAAGTCCTTAACAAGCTTATAAGGTTGGAAGACGTAGGAACGGATTTGGCTACCCCATTCAATCTTCTTTAAGTCGCCCTCAAGCCCGGCAATCTCCTGCTCCTTCTTCTCAAGCTCAAGCTCAAAAAGTTTAGCGCGGAGCATCTTCAAGCAACGCTCGCGGTTTTGAATCTGCGAACGCTCATTTTGACATTGCACGACGATACCTGTCGGGATATGCGTCATGCGCACGGCGGAGGACGTTTTATTGATATGCTGACCACCCGCGCCACTAGCTCTGTACGTGTCAACGCGAACGTCCGCCATGTTTATATCGACTTCAACTGCGTCATCAATCTCCGGCATAATGTCGCACGCGCTGAAGGACGTATGACGCCTGGCATTTGAATCGAACGGCGAAATCCTAACCAAACGATGAATGCCCTTTTCCGATTTCAAATAGCCGTAAGCGTTGTGCCCTTTGACAAAGACTGTAGCAGACTTAATGCCCGCCTCGTCGCCGGGGAGCAAGTCAACCGTCTCGACCTCAAAGCCGTGCCGCTCCGCCCAACGAACATACATGCGCAGGAGCATTTGCGTCCAGTCTTGAGCCTCAGTGCCGCCCGCGCCCGCGTGCAACGTCAAGATTGCGTTGTTTGCGTCGTAAGGTTCGCTAAGCATTATCTCAAGCCGCAAGGTTTCCAAGCCGTCCTCGATTGCTTTTATCTCCGCTGCAATGTCTGCCTCTTGCGAAAGGTCTTCTTCTTCAAGCGCGAGTTCCAAGAGTATCTGCGCGTCATCAAACTTAGCCACGAGGCTTTTATACGTCTCAATCCCCGACTTAACGTCGTTGAGTTCCTGCGTAATCTTCTGCGCGGCGTCGGGATTATCCCAGAAAGTCGGCTCGCCCATTTTGTATTCCAGCTCGGCAATCTTTTCTTCCTTGCGGGCTATGTCAAAGTGAATTCCCCATTTCGTTTAGCTTGTCGCGCAGAGCCGTTAGCTCTACCTTCCTATCTTCAAGCATTAAATCACATCCTCTTTAAGCTTTATTTTTGGTCTTTGACCTTGTAAGTAAATTGACTCATCCTCTTCTGTAAAAAACATTCGCGCATAATCGAATTCCTTCAAATTCACCTTATCTGGTTGAACCTTGTTAGGAGTTTCTTTTGTTTTCGTCTCATCGGATTGAGTATTGATGGGTTCCAACTTTATTTGAATCGCGTTTAGTCTTTGCCCGAACGAGTAAAGTGCTTCTCCGTTTGTAGCCCACGGCGTCCACGTGCCGTCGAACTTATGCATACGGTAAAGAATATCGAATTCCTTTGAGCCCGCCTCGTCAAGCCAAACTTTCATACCGCAAATAGGCTTGCTTATGCCCGTCGTACCAGCCATTTCGGGGCTACAGACTATCTCCGACCAACCTTCTTTGTCATTATAATACACCGAGTAATAAACCTTGTGTTTTGGGTAGCTTATTTTAATCGCTTGCAAAGTATACTGTTTCTCAAGGTCATTGCTGATTTGATTATTTTCAAGCCATTCTGCTCCCCAACCTATGTTAGCGACATGTGTCCGATAATTAAAAGATGAACGTAATGTTTCCCAATAAGGAGGCATGTTATAAGACTCTATTAAATCCTTATGCTGCTTAAGCTGAGTCATAAAATCTGGAAGAACCGAAGCATAGTATTTTTCTTGAAATGAACCAAGAGTACGTCCTTTATTCATAACGTTTTTAAGATGTTGCAAAAAATTTTTAAAATCTTCTTCTTCATAACCATTCCATTTATCACCAAAGAATTTCTTCAACTGCTCGCTGATTATAAAACAATAACTAGCAAAAGGATTTCCAAAACTTAACATTGTTGAGTCAACATAAGTGCAATTTATCGGATGGACTTGGTTGAGTGCCCATTGATAGGAATTAAACTGGACAGCTTCTCTTGAAATAAAAATTGCTTCTGTATTATCTCGCAAAAAGACCGAATTGTGCGAGACAGAGCCAAGTGGCGCGGCAAAGCTTTCGCAGTTTATCAAGAGGTTAAGTTCTTCATCGAAATTTGAACGTCGTTTGTGAGTAATAATCTCGTAACCTTTGGATTTAAAGTATTCTGCAATTCGTTCCTCGCCCACTTGTCTTAAGCCATAATGAAAATAGAATCGCTTATTCGGGATAGATGTGCGATTCTTTATTGCAAAGTCCCTCAAAACGTCAATCATTTCACGATACTCACTAGTAAATTTACGTGCTCCGTTATCACCATAAAAGGCTTCATCGGGCAAAATAATTTTATCAAATTGCGTTGGTTGTTCAATAAGCCGTAATTTGTCAAAATCGACTCCCAATATTTCCATCAAGCGTTGAATGTCTTTTTGTTCTTCAAGATTAAAAGGAGGTCTAGTAAAAAGGAGATACACTACAGGACAGTTCTTAAACTCTTTCTTGAAAGCCTCGCTTTTCAAAAACCACAGCCGGCGAATATTATCAGTGAAAACGTGTCCCCAAGTTTTTTGAAGCATCCCTAGATAAATTACGGTCTCGGAGCTATGTTGAATTGATTCCCGGGGGGGGGTATAAGCTTCTCCCAAATCTATATCAGAAATAACGTGAGTGTTTTTTACGAATTCGCCGTTAATGTCAGCAATGCCGCCAAAGCCCCAGTGAATGCGTTTAGCGTATTTGCCATTGACTGTAGGTTTATATGGAAGAATGGTTCCCTGTTCAATAATTTGAAAGCCCAATTTCTTATCAACAAAACAATTTGCACGAGCTGTTTTTTTGATAAGTTCTGGGTTGTAACGATAATCGAAACTTGCCATAAACAAACCTCCTTAAAACTTAGACATAAGCTTAGCGTTCTCGGCGGCAGATAAACTCGGCGAAAACTTTTTCAAGGCGGTCAAGGTGTTCTCGAAGGTATCAGCTAAAACCAACTCGACGCGCCCGCCCAAAAGTCTCTTTGCCTGTTTGAAGACTAAGCGATAATCTGGACTGGACGCTACCAAGACGTAACTCGACGCCAAATCCGAATGAGCCGCCCCGATTATCTCAGCCAAAGACGGCGAAGACTCCTCCGAACCCGCAACCAAGATTGAAGCTCCCGCGTCTTGAAGTTTCTGTGCCTCGATTGAGTCTTTAGCGACGGCAAGGGCGGCAACCTTCATTATTGCCTCGTGAAAAGGCAACGCGTGTACCTCGCTCATGTTGGTTATTTTGATTTCCGACAGTGGTCCCCAACCGATTGCTTGCTCCAAAGTCTTGCCGACGTGATCCGTATGCAAATGAATATCCAAGCCGCCATGCGCCCGTTCGACGATTGAAAAGCTACTGAAGTCGCGCATTTGCCGTTCAAGCTCCGGCAAGCTTGCCTTAGAATTCTTAACACGCAACCGCACGCAATACGGTCGCACCAAATCATTGCGCGGGTCGGGCATGTTCTTATGAGTTCCCAAACCGAGTGACAGACTCACGGCGGGCGATACAAAGTTACCGTCGATTCCCTTCAAGCAGCCCTTCAAGAAGCTAAGCATGATATTCGCGCCCGCGTCGTTGAGTCCGATTACTTCGACTGCCGCCTCGCCCGATTGAATTGCCTTGTACAAAATCTCGACAATCGGCACGCCGTCCCGCACCGCGTGATAGGCTCCCTTTGCTACTGCCTTTGCCACGGAGATAAACGGACTCTCTGGTTCTTCGGGGATAAGCCTTTGCGCGTAGAGTATTCCGTATTGAAAAGCCTTGCCGAACTCCGAGCCGGTCGCATCGTATTTGCCGACAAGCCCCGCACTTATCCCGCGAAACATCTGCGCAAGGACAACGCCTGCATTGCCGCGAGCACCGAAGACTGCCGCCGTTGAAACCCTGCGAGCAAGTCCGCCGATTGAATCATCTTTAGCATCGGCAAGGGGCATGACTGCCGCGCCCATCGTCCGCAAGATATGTGTACCCGCCAATGTCCCTGCACCGTTTAGCGCATTTATCGTTTCATACTCCAAAAGAAATTCACTGTACGCGCCGGCGACCATGCGCTTGAAGTCTCCGCCTGTGATAACTTCCCTGTTTCCTATCATGTCAACACCGCCTTTTTTACCTCGGTTGAAAGGATTATCCTTCTAATTCGCGAAGTAGACGCAATAACCTTTAATGCAAGGAGAAAATTTTATGACAGATAAAATCATTGACGACGAACTTAAGCCGCGACGTGGACGACCTAGGAAGGACGATAGCTCTAAGCGTGGACGACCAAAGAAAGTTTCAACAGAGCTAAAGCCCAAGCGTGAACGACGGAAGATTGATTACAAGACGGACGGCAAAGAGAAAGTTTTTGCCTTGGACATAGGGACGCGTTCGGTTATCGGGATTGTCGCTGAACAAGACGACGATGGGCAAATGAAAATCATCGCGACGCATAGGCAGGAGCATACGAGCCGCGCCATGTTGGACGGGCAGATTCATGACGTGCCGCAAGTCGCCGAGGTTATCATACGCGTGAAAAATTTTTTGGCGGAGCAAGTCGGCGAACTCAAGAGCGCGGCAATCGCTGCGGCAGGTCGTGCCCTATACACCATGACTGCCGAGGCAACTCAAGAAGTCAACGGAGTCATCACCGACGAGGTTCAAAGCTCTCTGAACTTCGCCGCCGTTCAACTTGCCCAAGCTCAGCTAACGAACGAAAAGAAGATTGACGCGAAGATTTATTACTGCGTCGGCTTCAGCATCATCAGCTACGAGCTTGACGGCATCAGGCTTAAAAGTTTGGTCGGGCAACGCGGCAAGGTTGCTAAGACCAAAGTCATCGCGACGTTCCTGCCGCGGCAAGTCGTCGACTCAATGCAGACTGCCTTGCACTACGCCGGACTTGAGGTCAGAGCTTTGACATTGGAGCCGATAGCCGCAATCAACGTCCTTGTCCCGCCGAGTATGCGACACCTTAATATCGTCCTTGTCGACGTGGGCGCGGGTACTTCAGACGTTGCGATAACCAAGAACGGTTCAGTTATTGCTTATGGAATGGTTCCTTTGGCGGGCGATGAGGTCACCGAGGCAATCAGTCAACGGTTCCTGCTTGACTTCAACGTTGCCGAGGAGATTAAACGCAAGGCAACTAACGGAGAGGGTGCTACCTTCAATGACATACTCGGACGCCCCTACGACCTCACGGCGGAGGAAATCCTCATGCCGATTAATGAACACGTCGTGATGATTGCCAACGCCATTGCCCGAACGATTCTTGAACTAAACGGCAACGATCCTCCGCAAGCCTTGCTACTTGTCGGCGGCGGTGCATTGAGTCCAAACTTAAACAAACTCGTCGCCGAAGCCTTGAACATGCCAGCAGACCATGTAGCCGTTCGCAAACCCGATAGGGTCGAAGGCATTAAGAACATTCCCGCCGCCCTGCAATCGCCCGATGCCGCCACGCCGCTTGGAATTCTCAAGGTTGCGTCAACGGATACTTTCCACTTCTTCAACGTGATGATTAACGGGCAGGAGATTAACCTATTCCACTTCCGCGAGCTGACTGTTAGCGACGCTATCTTGAGTGCTGGCATTGATTACAAGAAGTTCAACGGCAAGCCAGGTATGGGCGTGATGATTACTCTTAACGGCGAGAAGAAATTTTTTGCGGGGACGATGGGAACGCTTGCTAAAGTCTTTGTCAACGACAAGCCCGCGACATTGGAGACGCCGCTTGAAGACAACTGCCGCATAACGATTGAGCCTGGAGAGGACGGAGTAAGTGCGCAGATTAAAATCGACGACATCATAGTAATCGAGCCGACTTTCACTGTAACTGTTAATGGCAAGGAGTTTTCCGTTGCACCGAAGCTATTGGTCAATGATGAAGTCAGCTTGCCGAGCCGCACCCTTCAAGACGGTGACGAGCTTAACACGAAGACTAAGCGGACTATCGGCGAACTGCTGAGGCTTGCGAACTATCCTCCGGCAGGCAAGAAGATTTATTATACGCTGAACGGTAGCAAGGCTCACTACACCTGCACGCCCGACATTTACCTTAACGGCGACCGCGCAGACGTTTCCGACATTCCCAAGGCGGGCGATGCGATTGAATATGTTGCTAACGACGCGATTAAAGTTGGCGAGATTATCAAGGACGAGAGCCGAGCCTCTGCCGTGAAGATTTTCTACAACGGCAAAGAGTACAAGATACCGACGGCGACAACGATTCTTCTTAGTGTCAATGGGCGGGTCTCGACCGAAAACACGATTGTTGAAGACGGCGCGGAGATTGTCTACGAGCGCGAGGAGAAAAACTTTGTCATGGTCAGCGACGCCCTACTTGCCGTGAACTTCAAACCGCCGCCCGCTAAGAGCCGCATGAGTTTTGTTATAAAGATTAATGGCGTGCCTGTCGAGTTCGCAGACCCCGTTAAGAGTGGCGACACCTTGGAAGTTATCTTGAAGACACCTGACGGTTTAGAGTTCAAACCCCTTGACGATTTGGAAGTTCCCGTCCGTTAAACGATGACTATGAAGCGCGGTGATTAACTTTAACTTGACGATGACTTAACCGCGACCGCTGGATGCAACGTTCACGTTGCCCCCTAACGATTTGGAAGTTCCCGTCCGTTAATGGGAGCGGACGACCTTTATCGTTGCTAAGGTTGAATCACTTGCGCCGATGACGCGCCCTTGAGACTGTCTAACCATCTCGACGACCTGCGCGGAAATCTCTTCGCCGGGCATGAGTAGCGGTATCCCTGGAGGATAGAACGTCACCTCCTCGGCGCAAACTCTTCCGACGGCTTCATTGAGTGCGACGACCTCGGCGGGCAAGTAGAAAGTTTCACGCGGACGGAGCTTTGCAACGGTGATTCCCTTCGATAGCACAGGCGATGCAAGCTTTATCGGGCGACGACGTGGCAAGCGTCTTAAGGCGTCGAGGAGTTTGGAGGTTGTCTCTTTATCGTCAGCGAAGGTGATTAAGAATAAAAGATTCGCCACGTCAGACAGCTCACACTGAACGCGGAGTTCGCGACGCAAAATTTCTTCCGCCGCCTGTCCTGTTAGTCCCAAGCCTTGAACGTTGACTGTGACTTTCATTGGGTCGAGGTTCATGCCCTCGAAGACTTTAAGCCCGCAAATATTTTTTATCTCTGCACGGAGCCGCTTTGATAGCTCGACTGCCGCGCAGATTTTTTTATGTCCGTCAAGCTGCATTTGAAGTCGGGCGATGTCCAAAGACGCCAGCAGTAATTGATTAGGGCTGGTCGTCTGCAGGAGGCTTGCCGCTAACTTGACGCGTTCAACGTCAATGAAATCTTTCCTTAGCAGGAGCATTGAACTTTGCGTCAAGGAGCCTAAAAGTTTATGCGTCGACTGCGCGGCGAGTTCTGCGCCCGATTCCATTGCTGAATTTGGCAACTCGTCGCAGAAGGTCAAGTGCGCCCCGTGAGCCTCGTCGACAAGTAGAATCATGCCTGCCGCGTGCACGAGCTTAGCAATCCTCGGCAAGTCCGCCGCCACTCCGTAATAGTTCGGCGACACTAACAAGACTGCTCGCGCTTGCGGGAATTTTTTTATGGCGCGTTCAATCGTCTCGACGCTGACATTGAGCGGCAGATTAAATTCGTCGTCGAAGTCCACGGGCAAGAAGATTGGAGTTGCGCCCGATAGGATTAGTCCCGCGATAACCGACCGATGAGCATTGCGCGGAATCATGACTAAATCGCCCGCCTTGAGCGTCCCGAACATCATTGCTTGCACTGCAGAGGTTGTGCCGTTCACCATGAATAAACATTCGCCCGCGTGCCAAAGTCTAGCGGCGAGTGCTTGAGCTTCTTTTATGCAAGAGTGCGGTTCGTGCAGGTCGTCAAGCTCTTCCATTAACGAAACGTCCTGCCGCAGACCTTCCGCCGTCAACAGTTCGTGCAAGAGTTCATGTGCGCCGCGTCCCTGTTTGTGTCCAGGCGTGTGGAAGGGTATCACTCCGTCCGCCGAATATCTTTTCATTGCCGCCGCGATTGGTGCGCTGAAAGTTTCCACTTTAAATTTCTCCTTTGCATGATATAATTTTTTTAGGAGATGATTTGTATGCTTAACCAAAAACAACAACTGGAAAAACTTTTCGACCGCTGGAAGCGCAAACCTAACCACGCATCTGATTTTATCGAGGACGGCATTGTTAATCAGACTGAATGGAGCAAGCAGAAACTCAAGGTGCTGTTCTTCCTGAAGGAGGCTTACGGCGGTCCTTTTGATTTAGCCAAAGCACTCGACAACGAGGGTGCCGCCTTTGGGCGTTCGCAGATTTGGTCGAGAGTTGCAGTTTGGACTCAAGCTGTTTATGACTCGACTAAGCCGCCCCGCCAATACGATGAGCCGCAAGGAACACGGGCTGATAATCTTATCCGTTCGATTGCGGTGATTAACATAAAAAAAAGCCACGGTCAAAATGAATCAAACGACGCCGACCTCATGAAATTTCTTGTAGCCGACAAAGCCGAGTTGACTGAGGAGCTAAACATCATCAATCCCGACGTGATATTGTGCGGCTATACGCTTCATCTTTTGCAGGCGGTCAATATGTTTCCCGGCGCACGCAAAGGAAAAAGCGACGATTATCTTTGGAACGGCAAACTGATTATCAACTATTGGCACCCTTCTGGTCGTGATTTAGTTTCCAACAATGAAATCAACTATTACGCCATAAGAGAAATTTGTCGGGCTGCTCATGACGCATTCAAAATAACTGCTTGGTAAATCAAAAGAGCGACAGGGAAGTTTTAACCGCGTCGCTCTTTTTAATTTTACTTTTCAAAAATCTGTCGCGAGTACAAATGCTGTCACGCCGTCATTGGCAGTTTCATCACTAACTACTTGAAATAAAACTCCGCCCCAAATGTTTTCCGATTGCGAAAGTTCATGATCTAAAAAAGTTGCCGCTTGATTCGCATCCAACATATTAAGCGATTCAGTGTTTCCGACAAAGGCAAGCACACATCTTTTAGCTTTCCCAATGTCTTCAATAAACAACGGTGACTTCAAAACTTTTTTAACGGCGGCAAGTGAATTATTTTCAGCGTCAAGGCTTTCACCGAAACCGATACATGCTCTGCCTTGATTTTCCAGCGTCGTCACGACATCGGTAAAATCCATTCCAATCAAACAATTCATTGACTGTATGCAGGTTATTTTGTCTACAACTTGATAGATTATCTCATCGTTAGTTAAGCTGGTCGCGGCAATTTTATCTTTCGGCAAAATTATCCACGTGCCAAAGTTGCTGTCTATGTTTTTAATGCGAGCATCTTCGGCTGAAGGACACAAAATTATAGAAGTTACTAACGGGCGTTTTATTTCCCTAGTGAGTAGTTCCCCTCTATTAATTATCATCCCGGATTCTGTAATTTCACAAGGCATTGAGTAATAAGGAAGCGAAAATGAAGGGCTTGTCGGCAACGATTTAAATTCTTTTATGCATTCGGCAATATTCAAATCCCCAATGTCTTCAATATCGATTATCACGAACAACCAATCAGTGCCGGAAATAAAATCTAAAATTTCGGCTCTCGAATTGGCAATAAAATTTTTATCGGGAACGGCCAAAGCAGTAAGGGAATTATCCTTATCAACGTCCTTAAAGTAC
This sequence comes from Selenomonadaceae bacterium, assembly GCA_017534385.1. Lineage (GTDB taxonomy): Bacteria > Bacillota > Negativicutes > Selenomonadales > Selenomonadaceae > Quinella. The sequence goes on along the minus strand of JAFWCT010000042.1, from coordinate 23,261 downwards.
GACAACGCATTTATTCCGGTTTTGCCTACTCCGATTATTTTAATCCAATCCTTTTTAAACCACTCCAGCTCATCACGCGCCTCATCAACAAAGAAATCAGCCATTGTTTATTCCCCCTTTAGCTTGCATTTTAATTGTCGCCGCGCAAGCTGTCAAACTGCTTTTTGCTACTTTAAATTTCTCCTTAGCATGATATAATCCCGTTAAAGAAAGTTTCAGGAGGATTATAACGGTGATAGACAACTCGAACAACGCAGAAGAATATATCGGGCGACTCAAACCGCTGGCAGTCATGGCGACGCTTATCATTGCTATCTTGATTGCGCGGGTCGGCTATCTGCAACTCTATGACGGCGAATACTACGCACACTTGGCCGACGGCAACCGCATAAGGATTATCCCGTCAATGGCTCCGCGTGGCACGTTCTACGATAGAAATGGTCAACTGCTCGTCACGAACCGTCCAGGCTTCAGCGTGTCACTCTTGCCTTTGACGGAACCAATTAAGCCCGAAGTCGTCGAACGCGTCGCCAAACTGCTTAACGTGCCGCAAGAGGAGATTGAGCAGAAAATTTCCGTGCACTCCGGCTTTGACCCGATACGCATCCGCCCAGACGTTTCGCAAGACATAGTAACGATTATCGAGGAGCAAAAGGATTTGTATCCAGGCGTCGTCATCGAAGTCCAGCCGATTAGAAATTATTATCTCAAGCAGGAAGGCGCACACACGTTCGGATACGTCAGCGAGATTTCCGACGCGGAGCTTGAGACTAAGAAGGAAGAGGGCTACAAGTCCGGAGACATCATCGGCAAGTTCGGCTTGGAGCGCGTCTACGATAAAGAGATTCGCGGCGAGAATGGCGGCGAGCAAGTTGAAGTCGACGTGGCGGGCAAGCCTGTACAAATCCTCGGCAAGAAGGAGCCTAAGCCTGGCTACGACTTAATCTTGACGATTGACAGAGATTTACAAGTTGCGACGGAGGCGGCTGTCGATAACATGTTGACTTCTTTAGGCTGTCATGCGGCGGCGGCAGTCGTGCTTAATCCTCAGACCGGCGAGGTCTTAGCGTTGGTTAGTCGTCCTGCCTTCGACCCGAATCTTTTTGCGCACGGCATATCGACTAAGGATTGGAACGCAATCAACAACAACCCCTATCACCCGATGGACAACAAAGCGATTACCGGCGAATATCCGCCTGGCTCCACGTTTAAAATCGTCACGGGCACGGCGGCTTTGGCATCTGGGCGCGTTGACCCTAACGAACTAATCTTTGACGGCGGAACCCATTGGCTTGTTCCAAAAGGTAATGCGGGCGGTGAGGCTTTAGGCTGGTTGGACTTCCACGCGGCGTTAAGTCATTCCGATAACGTTTACTTCTATGAATGCGGCAATCGTTTAGGGGCTGACCTTCTGGAAAGTTATGCTCGTATGTTCGGACTCGGCTCCGTCACGGGGATTGACTTGCCTTACGAGTCTCCGGGGCTTGCTGATTGGAAGGAATACAAGTGGGAAGTCTATCACGATGAATTTTACTTGTCGGAGATAATGGACGCAGCGATTGGGCAGGGTTTTAATCTCGTGACGCCTCTGCAAGCGGCAATGGTCATGGGCGAGATTGCTGCCAACGGCAAACGTTATAAGCCGCATCTCGTCCGGCAAATCGTCACGCAGGATAAAGAAGTCATCAAAGACTTTCAGCCCGAACTCGTCAGCGAACTGCAGGTTGAGCCTTGGGTTATCGAACTGGTTCAAGCGGGCTTGCATGACGTTACAGTCAACGGCACGGCGGCTCGGAATTTTATCGGCTTCCCCTATGACATTGCGGGCAAGACGGGCACGGCGGAGAATTCGCAGGGCACTGACCACGGTTGGTTCGTCGGCTACGGTCCATTTGACAATCCTCAAATCAGCGTGGCGGTTATCGTTGAGCAAGGCGGCTTCGGGGCAAGTTCGGCAGTTCCAATCGGTCGGCAGATAATGGAGGCGGCGTTCAATCTCATGGTTCAGCGCGGGGAGATGGTTGCCCCTAATCAAGGAGGGAAATGACATGCGGAAATTCTTATCGGCAATCGTCGTTATGATTCTGTTCGCGACGACAGCCCACGCCGAGATTAAAACCTACACGGGCTACGGAGAATACCTCATGACGGACGAAACGATTGACTATGCAAAGGAGCAAGCCGAGCTTCTTGCTCAACGCGATGTCCTCGATAAGGTTTGTGTCTTCGTCAAAGGGAAGTCGCTGATGATTGACAACGAACTAAGCGATGATGAAGTTACGACGATAAGCGCGGGTATCTTGCACGTGACGGACACAAAGTTTTCTTTTGACATGGACGAGGGCGAAATCTTAATCAAGTCTACTGTCACGGCGCAGATTGACACGGCGGAGCTTGATACTCTGCTTGAGCAGGCAATTAAGGAGCGTCGTTAGTCGTTCGTTAACTCGTTGCAAATTTCGTTGTCAAGCGGCGTGATTTATGATTTAATAGGAGCCAACAAACTACAAAGGAAGTGATTTAATGGACGCACTGATTCTATCGCGACTGCAGTTCGCAATAACAACTATCTATCATTTCTTATTCGTGCCGGTGACTTTGGGCTTATCAATCTTCGTTGCACTGCTTGAGACGTGGTATATTAACAGCGGTAGCTATGAGGAGCGAATCAAGCTCAAAAAGCTCGTGAAGTTCTTCGGGACAATCTTCCTGATTAACTTCGCAATGGGCGTCGTAACCGGTATCGTGCAAGAATTCCACTTCGGCATGAACTGGTCGGAATATGCACGCTTCATGGGCGATATTTTCGGCGCACCGCTCGCGCTGGAGGCTCTAACTGCCTTCTTCATTGAGTCAACGTTTATCGGGCTGTGGATTTTCGGCTGGGATAAGCTAAGCGAGAAACTTCACTGCTTATGCATTTGGATTGTCGCTTTCGGCAGTAACTTATCGGCTTTTTGGATTCTCGTCGCCAATTCCTTTATGCAACACCCCGTCGGCTACGCGATTGAAGACGGACGCGCTGTCATGACGGATTTTGTCGAATTAGTCACTAATCCTTACGTTGTCGGCGAATATTCTCATGCATTCTTCGCGGGAATCACCACCGGCGGCTTTTTAGTTATCGTCGTGAGTGCTTGGAAAATTGCAACCGATGAAGCGTCGCGGGAAATGTTTATTCGCACTATGCGCCGCGCAGTTCTCTATACAATGCTCGGAGTGCTCGGCGTAATGGGTTCTGGGCATATGCACGCACAATATTTAGCAGAAGGTAACCCAATGAAGCTTGCATCGTTCGAGGCACTGTGGGAAACGGAAAATCCTGCGCCTTTTGCAGTCGTAGCCGATATTAATCAAGAAATGGGTCGCAATGACTCGGAAATTTTAATCCCAGGCATGTTTAGCTTTATGGTTCACAATTCTTTTTGCGGCGAAGTCAAAGGAATTAACGATTTGCAACGCGAAGCCGTCGAAAAATACGGGAGCGGCTATTATATTCCTAACGATGTGCGCGGAATGTTCTGGAGTTTTCGCGCTATGGTCGGTTCGGGCGGCGCGTTATTGCTTATAGTCTTCGTTATGGGTTGTTTAGTCTTTTTCTGCAGAAATAAAATCCGTGACCACCTTTGTTGCCTAAAATTAATGCCAATTCTGCTACCATTGCCTTTTATCGCGAATTCTGCCGGCTGGTACATTGCTGAGGCGGGTCGTCAGCCTTGGATTGTCGTCGGTTTGCAAAAAACAGCCGTCGCAGTCAGCCCAAATCTATCTGCGGGCGAAGTTTGGATAACTTTAATCGGTTTCACGGCAATTTATCTGTTTTTAGCTGTCTTAGCAGTCTTCGCGGCGGTCATGTTCATTCGGCGGACTAAAATCACTTCTGAGGAGTGATTCACATGACTGATTTGGAAATAAAAGTCGACAGGCTCGACGGACGCGTTTCTAGTCTTGAACAACGCGTGACTGAAACTACTACAAACGTCAACAATCTGATAGCGGAGCTTCGCGACTTTAAAAACGAAATGCGCGACCGGGACAATCAGCGGGCGCAAGATATACGTGAGATACGCTCTAGCATAAGCAACATGCAAAATAATATCGACGGCATGGGCAAACACGTACAAAATTTAACTGTCGCCGCGATGGTTGGGGTTGGCACAACAGTTATTGCTGTCGTTGCTATGGTCGGCACCATGATTTATACGATTTTGACCCGCTGAAAGGGAGTGAGGGTTATGGATTTAAATATTGTCTGGTTTATCTTGATTACGGTGCTTTTTACGGGATTTTTTATTCTTGAAGGCTTCGATTACGGCGTTGGCATGATGATGATTGGTCGTCCGGTGCATGAACGCTCGCAATTCGTCCGCGCAATCGGTCCTGTGTGGGATGGCAACGAAGTTTGGATGATTACGGCTGGCGGCGCGACTTTTGCCGCTTTTCCGCACGTTTACGCCACAATGTTTAGCTCATTTTATCTTGCGCTGTTTTTAATGCTCCTTGCCTTGATTTTGCGCGGCGTTGCCTTTGAATTACGCGGAAAACTTAAATATTCCGATTGGATTAGCTTCTGGGACTTCGGAATTATGTTCGGTAGCTTTATTCCCGCGTTTTTATGGGGCGTTGCCGTCGTAAATCTCCTGCGCGGGCTTCCAATTAACTTTGAAATGCATTTTGTCGGTCATTTCTTCGATTTACTCAATCCTTGCGCGATTATCGGCGGAATTTTCTTCGTTTTACTCTTCGCATTTCACGGAGCAAATTTTTTAGCAATTAAAATCGCTGACATACCACTTATTCAAGATTTACAAAGAAAAAGTTTGCGTCTAGGACTGTTTACTTTGCTTTTTTACGTTTTATTTGCCGCTTTTGCCGCTTTTGAAACCGATATTTTAGCAAAACTTAGCACGGTTATATTTTTAGGCATTTCAATCGCCGCTTTAATCGCAAGTTGTGCTGGAACCTATTCTGGCAACGGTTTTAAGGCTTTTTTGTCCTCAACGCTCGCTATTGCCTTCCTAACCATTGGTTTTTTTAATGCGTTGTTCCCGCGTATCATCGTTTCGAGTATTTCGCCCGATTTCAGCCTAAATATTTATAATTCCGCCTCCACACCGCACACTTTGACGCTTATGACCTTCGCGGCGGCAATTTTCGTTCCGATTGTACTGATTTATCAAGCTTGGTCGTATAAAATCTTTAAAGAACGAGTGTCGCCCGCTGATGTCAACTATCATTGAATTTTTTAAATCAAATCAAAAAATCCTCGTCGAAATTGCAATTTGCAAGCTCTTCGAAGGATTTTTTATTTTGCTCGGCGCGTGTTTTTTAGTTAAATTCATCGAAATACCCGCGCAGAGCTTTTTATTTGCAACTTTTAGCTTTTTCTCAGGCAGATTTATTTTATCGGGCTTGACGGAAAAATTTTTCGCCAAATTATCAATTAAACTCCAAAATTCCTTCCGTAAACAGATTCATGAGCAAATTTTTATCAAAGAAACTCAAAGCGGCGAACTTTTAACGCTAATATTCGACACTCTTAAGGCTTTGGACGAATTCTTTATAAAAGTTGCGCCTAACATCGTATCAGCAATAATTTTTTTGCCAATATTTTTAATCTGCGCGGCATTCACCGATTTTTTAAGCGCAGGCATTTTAATTTTAACTTTTCCGATTGCACCGCTACTTTTATGGCTTATTGGCAAGGCTACCGCTGAAAAAAACGCTCGCGCATGGGCTGAACTCCAAAAATTAAACGGCGAATTCCGCGAATTACTATCCGCAATAACGACGCTTAAAATATTCGGAAAAATCGACGCTGGCGCATTAAAAATCCGTAAATCATCGCAAAAATCATCGGCGGCAACACTCGACGTATTAAAATTAGCGTTTATTTCGTCATTCGCGCTTGAATTAATTACAACTTTATCAATTGCGCTGGTCGCAGTGACTTTAGGACTTAGATTAGTCGCTGGCAACGTCGAATTTCAAGCGGCTTTATTTTTATTATTACTCGCGCCCGAATTTTTCCTGCCAATTAGGAAATTCGGCGTCACTTTTCATGTGATGATTGCAGCTCGTGAATCTCTAACACGACTAAAAGCTTTTTTGCCTAACAAAACAACTAGTCCCCAGTTCCTAGTCCCTAGTCCCTTGCCAATTCCGCCGTCAATTTCGTTCGTAAACGTAACTTTTGCCTATAACAAAAAATTTTCGCCGGTATTTAGCAATTTGCATTTAAAATTTTCTGTTGGGAAGGTCACAGCTTTAATTGGCGATTCTGGCGCAGGTAAATCGACGATTTTAAAACTTTTAGCGGGAATTTTAACTCCAACTGCCGGAAAAATAATTCCTAATTCCGAATTTCTGATTTCTAATTGCACTTACGCGCCCCAAGCTCCACACCTATTCGAGACGACTTTATTAAATAATTTTACGATGTTCGACACCTTAGACGCTTCAGAACTAAAAAATTTACTCGCGGAATTGAATTTATCGCTAGATTTGAACTCAAAACAAAAATTAAGTCGCGGACAATTACAACGTCTCGGAATAATTCGTGCATTATTAAAAAATTCGCCGATAATCCTACTCGACGAGCCAACCGCAGGGCTTGACGAATTCACAGAACAAAAAGTCATCGCTTTGATAAAAAAAATATCGCCACGCAGGACAATTATCATTGCAACTCACCGTTTAGCAGTCATATCTGCCGCCGACGAAGTAATTCAGCTTTAAAAATCAATAAATTCCCATTCTGAGCAATGAAATTCGCTTGCCCTTCATAAATTTTTTTCTTGATAAGCCATAGGCTCAAACTCCAAAATATGGCAATTAATCAAGCTTGCAGGAAAATCGCCGCTTGAACAGAAATTATTGATAAAATTTTTGTCGTTAAGCTAAAGGTGGTGTGATGATGAATTATCGGAGGGTTTTGGCGATAGGTGACATTCACGGGCGGTATGATAGGCTGTCGTCGGTGTTTAACAAAATTAATTTCAGCTCGAAAGATTTCCTGATTTTGCTGGGCGATTACGTCGACCGCGGCAATGAAAATCTTCACTGCCTGCAATGGGCGATGAGAATAAGTAAGTTGCCTAACGTCGTGGCACTTCGCGGCAATCATGAACAGATGATGCTTTATTACTATTTGCTCGGCGGCACAGAGGCGGCTATCTGGCTACCCAATGGCGGCGATAAGACTAAGGCGGAGCTAGATAGGTGGTGCAACGAGGAGGAACTCAATCGTGCGCTGAGGTTCATAAACGACCGCCCGCTTTATCACAAGATGACAATCGGCGGCGAGGATTATATCTTCGTGCACGCGGGCTTGAAGCCGAATAAGCCGCTTGAGGATCAGGACAAGGAGTCATTGCTTTGGATTCGCGAGGAGTTTTATAACGGCTATCGAGGTTCGGCGAACGTTATCTGCGGACACACGCCCACGCCCTTTATCGAACGCAACCTCTATTATCCAATTCGGCTTTGGAATAAAATCACGCTCTTGGATACCGGCTCTTTCATGCGGGACGGAAAGATTTCTTGCATTGATATCTTGAGCGGAATGATTTGGCAAAGCGATTAACGAGGAGAACGATTCATGAATACAAATATAAAAGTCGTCGGCGTGGGCGAGGGCGGTGCAAAGACGATTAGCAAACTGATTCAATCTGGCGTCGGCAAGGATAAGTTCGTTGAGTTCATTGCGATTGGCAACGATGAAAACATTATGCTAACGAGTGCGGCGCGGAAGAATATTTTCCTCAACCGCGACTTGACGATTATTTATAAAAGTATCTTCGACGCCTTGGAAGGTGCCAAAGTGATTTTCATAGTGGCGGGGCTAGCAGGTAATGCGGCTCGCTCGGCGATACCAATCATCATGTCCTATGCCAAAACCTACGACGCCACAACCGTTGCTTTTGTCTGTAAGCCGTCCGTCCTCGAAAACTTTTCACGCAAGAAGAACGCCGCTTACACCTTAAACAATCTGCGCGGGAAGGTCGATACGCTCTTTGCTGTACCCGCCGAAAAGTTCTTTGTCTTCCGAATCAATCAGCCGCAAATCTCCTTGCATGAACTCTTCGACGTTGCCGACGATGTCTTCTATCAAGGCGTGAAGATTCTTCTGGAGCTTAAGGATTTAAAGTTCGGAAATGCGGCGTTCGGTTATGGCGAGGCGACCTCTGCCCTTGACGCCGCCCGACTTGCCGCGAAGTTCCCGACGCTTGAAGAAAACGAATTCAAGACCGCGCAGAAAGTTTTCGTCCGGCTGACGAGTGGCAATCCTCTGCCGCTTAGTTCAATCGACGCCGCGAACAAATTTATCAAGTCTCAACTTCAACCCGATGCCGAATTCACTTCACGAGCCGAAGTCGTCCCCTTGCTCGGCGAGAAAGTCTTTGCGTCGATAATCTGCACACGGAAATAAAAAAAGCTCCCCGCTCACGTGAACGGGGAAATTTTTTTAGGGAGGGATTATGTTAAAGTTTCTATTAATGGGGGAGGTCGTCGGTCAAATTAATTTATCGAATGCGTAAACCAGTGCCAGACCGACTGCCAGCGAGCAAGCAAAGATTCCTGTGCTCACCGTCAAGACACTGTCGCTGAAGGTTTTATTCATAGTCAATGCCTCCTTTGCTCAAAGTTTAGAGCGTGAAGCTTTCAAAAGATTTTTTCGAGACCGTAGAGGACTACCAAGCCGATAATCAGCGACGCACTGAATGCGCCCGTGCTGAATATCAGAATCGCCGCGTTCTCTTTGAAAAGTTTCTTCATGGTGATTGCCTCCTGTCTTAAGTCGTCGTCCCAATCCCTTGGGAACAGCGCGAATTATAGCACAGAGAATCTTTTTGGCAATGCGCAATCGTTATTGATTTATGTCGCGTTCATTATTGTTTGCTCTTGATTGCATAAAAAAAGCTCCCCGCCTTTGACGAGGAGTTTTTTTATTGCTAAGCCTCGGATTATTTTTTCTTGACGGCAGTCCTAATCGACAGCTCGCGCAGTTGTTTATCGTCGACTTCGCTTGGCGCGTGGCTCATCGGGTCGACTGCGCTTTGAGTTTTCGGGAAGGCAATCACGTCGCGGATTGACTTGCGCTTAGCCATTAGCATAACCAATCTATCCAAGCCAAAGGCAATGCCGCCGTGCGGAGGCGTGCCGTACTCGAAGGCGTCCATTAAGAATCCGAACTTCGCGTGCGCTTCCTCTAACGTCAAGCCGATTGCCTCGAAGACTTTTTCTTGCAAGTCGCGCTGATAAATCCTCAAGCTACCGCCGCCAACTTCCACGCCGTTCAAAACTATATCATAAGCGTTCGCCTTGACCTTTTCGGGAGCAGTCAACAAGAAGTCTACGTCCTCTTCACGCGGCGCAGTGAACGGATGATGCATTGCCTTATAACGCTTGTCCTCCTCGACGTATTCAAACATCGGGAAATCGACGACCCAAAGGAAGCACAGCTTATCCGCGTCGATTAATCCTCTGCGGCGTGCCATTTCCAATCTAAGTTCGCCGAGAGCCTGCGCGACGACAGAAGCCTTATCGCCCACGACTAAGAGTAAGTCGCCCGTCTTGCAAGCAGTCGCCTGTTTAATCGCCTCAAACGTCTCGTCGCTATAAAATTTCTTGAAGGGAGACTTAACACCCTCCTCAGTGTATTGAATCCACGCTAAACCCTTCGCGCCATAAATCTTAACGTACTCAACCAAGCCATCAAGCTCGCGGCGCGGAATGTTCGCGTAGTCGTCGACGCGGATAACTTTGACTTGCCCGCCATGCTCAAGCACGCTGTTAAAGACTTTGAAGTCCGAGCCTTTGACGAACTCCGAAATGTCTTGCAACTCCATGCCAAAGCGCATATCGGGCTTATCAGTGCCGAACCGTCGCATTGCCTCTTCCCAACTCATTCGCAAGAACGGCGTCTCAATCTTAACGTCAAGCGTCCGTTCAAAGATTTGCTTAACCAATCCTTCCATTAGCGTTAAGATTTGGTCTTGATTGAGGAAGGACGTTTCAATATCAAGCTGCGTGAACTCTGGCTGACGGTCGGCGCGCAAATCTTCATCGCGGAAGCAGCGCACGATTTGGAAATACTTTTCAAAGCCGCTAACCATGAGCAACTGCTTAAAGATTTGCGGCGACTGTGGCAAGGCGTAGAACTGTCCGGGATTTAATCTGCTGGGCACCAAAAAGTCGCGGGCACCTTCAGGCGTCGAACGGCAAAGCATCGGCGTTTCAATCTCAAGGAAGCCATTATCGTCGAGGTAATCGCGCATGATTTTGGTTACGCGGTGACGTAGCATGATATTCTTTTGCATTTCGGGGCGGCGCAGGTCAAGATAACGATAGCGCAGACGAACCATCTCATCAACGTCCACGCCGTCTTGAATATAAAAAGGCGGAGTCTTCGCCCGGTTGAGTATCCTAAGCTCCGTTACGAGGACTTCAATCTCACCAGTGGCCATCTTCGGATTGATTGTATCTTCGGAACGAGCACGAACCTTGCCGCGCACGCCAATAACAAATTCATTGCGCAGAGTCTCAGCCTTAGCAAAGTCAAGCCCTTGCGTCGAGCCGTCGAAGACAATCTGAACTATTCCGCTCCTATCGCGCATGTCTACGAAAATTAATCCGCCATGGTCACGACGCCGCGATACCCAACCCGCAAGTTTGACTTCAGAACCAACATCAGACTTGCGCAACTCCCCGCAGTGATTCGTTCGCTCCATTCCTGTCAATGTTTCCAAATTTATTACCTCCTTTTGCATTTGCCAATAATAAACGCCGCCGAATCTTTTTGCAAGGGAAAAAATTAGCCGCCCCCAAAAGTCGAGAGCGGCTTTTAATCTATTGTGCCGATTACCTGTGAAGCTTTTTAACTTCCTCCAAAAGATATTCGTTCTTGATTTTAATGTAGGTGCCCTTCATGCCGAGGGATTTGGAATCGATGACGCCCGCTGACTCAAACTTGCGCAAGGCATTGACGATAACAGAACGAGTGATTTTCGCACGGTCAGCTATCCTTGAGGCGACGAGAAGTCCTTCATTGCCGTTGAGTTCACTGAGAATATTAATAGCCGCCTCCGCCTCCGAATAACTGAGGGTAGACAATGCGATTTGAACAGTAGCCTTCTTGCGAGCTTCTATCTCGGCTTTCTCGGTGTGGTCGCGGAGCATTTCCATTCCTACGACGGTCGCGCCGTATTCGGCAAGCAGTAAATCATCGTCGGTGACTTCTTCTTCATAGCGAGCGATAATCAGCGTGCCAATCCTGCGCCCCACGCCGTAAATCGGAACGAGCGTAAAATATTCCCCGCTTACAGGCGAATCTTCATTTGCCTCAACGTAGCTCTTCGGATTAACCTGAGTCGTGGTAAATTGATTCAGCCAACGAACATAAGGTGCAGGGAACTTACCTTTGCAGATAATCTCGTCGGCAAGATTAAAATCCTCTTCGGCGATGAGCGCGTAGCCATAAAGGTCTCCTTTTCTGTCGGTAATGTAAATGTCAGCATTAAGAACCTCGCTTAAGACCTGCGAAATCCCGTTATACTCCACATTTTCGGAACGCTGGAGTAGCTTATTAATCTTCCTCGTTTTCTCCAAAAGCGTCATAACTAAAACTCCCCTTTGAAAGATTTTTGCGTTGCTCAATATCCTACGTTTATACTAACACGAAATTTCATAATGTCAATTTAGTTTTCAGAATTTTTCATGCAGTCCTTGACGGCGGGCGGCAAAAGTTGTAAACTTTTTGCAAACAGAGCGCACGCGCTCCGCGAAGGTTCTTTATATTAAAGGGAGGAATGCTAAATGGGTAACCGCAGGAAAATCGTTGTCGTCGGAACTTCTAACGTCGGCTCGGCAGTAGTCAACAAACTCGCCGATTTCCAACTCGCATCTGAAATTTGCTTAATCGACCTTAATCAGGACAAAGCTTGGGGCGAGGCAACCGATTCCAGCCACGCAACCGCTTGCGTCTACAGCACCAACATTAAATTCCGTGCCACCAGTGACTACAGCGTCTGCAAGGGTGCCAATATCGTCATCATCTGCGCAGGTCCGTCGATTCGTCCGGGCGAAACTCCTGACCGTCTTAAACTTGCCGGCACTAACGCTAAGATTATGAACTCGGTCTTCCGCGCAATCGCCGAACACACCAAAGAGGCTGTCATTATCCTTATCACCAATCCGCTTGACGTTGCAACTTACGTCGTAAGCAAAATCGCTGAGCAAATCGGCTATCCGACAAACCTTATCATGGGCACTGGCACCATGCTTGAAACTTACCGCTTCCGCCGCATTCTTGCTAACAAGTACGAAGTCGACCCGAAGAACATTAACGGCTACGTCCTCGGCGAACACGGCAACGCAGCATTTGTCGCTTGGTCGCTCACGGGTTGCGCAGGCTTCCCGCTTGAGAAACTCGACGAATACTTCCGCCACACTGAACCGCTTGATAAGAAAGCCGTCGAGCAAGAACTCATTCAGGTTGCTTATGACGTTATCAACCGCAAAGGCTATACCAATACCGGCGTTGCTATGGCGGCTGTTCGTTTCGTTAAGTCCGTTCTTTATGATGAACATACCATTCTGCCCTGCTCGGCTCTCATGAACGGCGAATACGGCATTACCAACGTTGCACTCTCGATGCCGCGTATGGTTTGTGCTGATGGCTTAATGCGCGTCTTTGAAGTTGCACTCACCGACGAAGAAATCGAAAAGATGATTGCCGCTGCCAAATCCGTTCGCAGTGCTCTTGACGGCGCAGGTCTTGAAGCTATCGGTATCAAATAATCTCGACGACAATTTTTTCTTGCAAGATAAAAGCCCTTCCACAACTCGGAGGGGCTTTTTGCTTTCCTGTTTACAACGACAAATTTTTCAAGCGTGCAAAGCGCAGTTCGTGCAAGGCAATCGGCGTCGCAATGAAATCGTTCGTGCTGTAAAGCTTGGCATATTTATCGCGGCAATGAAGAACACGCTTAACATAGTCGCGGGTCTCGGCATAGGGAATCTTATCGACGTCGGAAAAGTTTTCGTTCCAATGATTCTTTTCAATCCACTCATGAACGTTGCCACGCCCCGCATTATAAGCCGCCAATGCCAAAACGTCATTGCCTTTGAATTCGTATTCAAGCTCGGCAAGATACCACGTGCCGTATCTAATGTTCGTTTCAGGGTCGCGGAGGTTTTTTATATCGTCGGCAACCTCGTCTGGTGACTCGCCTAATTGATACGCTATCCAAGCCGCTGTCTCCGGCATGATTTGCATTAGTCCCACTGCTCCGCTTGAAGAGTGCGCCGCCTCAGAGAAATTACTTTCGACTTTCATAACGGCTATTGCCAAGAACTTATCGACCTTCCAACGCGACGAATAACTTTCGACTGTCGAGCGATATGGGAACGGATATAAAAACTTCTTCTGCACTGTCGGCACGCTTATTAAGAAATATATCGCGACTAATGCCGCGCAGATTGCCAAAACCTTTTTAGTCATCAGTTCACCTCCGCAGTCTTCTTAATGAATTTTAAATGATTGATTCGCCGCTGTCAAATTTTATGCTATAATGACTGCCAAAAAGGAGGCGCGGCACTACTGATGAAACTTCTTGAAATAATCGGCGGCTTCGTGATAAGACGCTTTGAAGAGTTCGGCACGATAATTTTGCTCTACGCTGAGACGATGAAGCAACTGACTCGCAAGCCGCGAATCGGACACATAATCGCGCAGATGTCTCACCTAGGCGTTGATTCGTTGATGATTGTTTCGCTGACGTTGCTTTTTACCGGCGTAGTCTTCACGTTGCAAACGGCGCATGAGTTTATCCGCTTCGGGGCGCAATCGACAGTTGGCGGAGTAATTGCAATCGCTATCGGCAGGGAACTAGGTCCAGTCTTAGTCGGCGTAGTCTGTGCAGGGCGTGTGGGCGCGGCTATCACGGCGGAGATTAGCACGATGAAGGTTACTGAACAAATCGACGCCCTCAAGGTCATGGCAGTCAGTCCCGTGAACTATCTAATCGTTCCGCGAATGATTGCCTGTATGATTGTCGTCCCAATTCTCACGGTCTTTGGCGACATTATCGGCGTTGCAGGCGGTTGGATTGTCGCCACGCAGTATTCCGGCATTAGCTCTTATATGTTCATGAACTCAATCAAGATGTTCGCGACGATTTACGACTTGACCGGCGGCATGATTAAGGCGATATTCTTCGGCAATGCAATAGCGGTGCTCGGTTGCTACTACGGCTTGAATTGTCCCGAAGGTGCTGAGGGCGTCGGCAAGGCGACTACCAAAACCGTCGTCACGTCCATTATCGTTATCTTTATCTTGAATGCCCTGCTGACGTTCATAATCTATAGCAAATAGATTGGAGGTAACAGCTTGAAGAACTTTAGCTTAAGAATCCTTTCCAATGAACCCGTCGCCGATGATGTCTTCCGCTTGACGCTTGACGCTCCAGAACTGGCTAAGACTTCCCGCGCAGGTCAATTCGTTCAAGTCAAAGTCTCTGACGAGTTCACGCTTAGGCGACCGCTGGGCATTGCCTCGACTGCTGGCGGGCGTGTGAAGATTTTCTATCGTATCGTCGGGCGTGGCACTGAAGCTTTGACTAAAAAACTTGTCGGCGATAGCTTAAGCGTCCTCGGTGCGCTCGGCAATGGCTTTGATAATCCTAGCGGCAAGGTCTTACTCGTCGGCGGAGGCATGGGACTAGCTCCGCTACTTTGCGCCGCTGAAAAGTTTTCGGCAGATGTTCTAATCGGCGGCAGGACTAAACGTGAAGTTCTCTTCTGGCAAGATGAGTTTCGTCCTCACGTCGAGAAAATCTTTATCACGACCGATGACGGCTCCTACGCTAAGAAAGGTTTCGCGATTGACTTGTTGCCCGAAGTCTTATCAGCGGAAAGTTATTCGGCGGTCTACACGTGCGGCCCCGAAGTCATGATGCGCGGTGTCGCTAAGCTTGCCACGGCTAACAATCTGCCCTGCCAAGTGTCGTTTGAAAAGCGTATGGCTTGCGGACTCGGTGCTTGCCTTAGTTGTTCGATTGACACAACCGAGGGCAGGAAGAAGGTTTGCAAGGACGGTCCCATATTCGACGCCGCAAAAGTTTTCGGAGGTGATGACGTTGGCTAACTTCTCCTTTCTGGCTGACAACGCGGAGTATCGTTCGTTCTCGAAGGATTGCATTGACGCGGAGGAGTCGTTGCAAAGTTCCTATGATTCATGCGTCAAGCTCGTGCGCACTGCCGTCGATGCCGCCGTCAAATGGGTTTACGATAAGGACAAGAACTTATCGGCGCAACGCAAGAAGATGCCGCCCGCTAAAAAGGATAGTCTCTTCGACTTGATTGCGAACCCGTCCTTTGAACAGATGATTGGCAAGGCTCTGGCAAGCAAGCTCCATTACTGCAGGAAGGCTGGCAACGAGGCAATTCACAACGCCAAGGAGTTCACGGTTGAAGAGGGTGTTCAATGCTTGCGCAACCTCTTTGACTTCGTGCAGTGGCTTGACAGTCGCTACGGCAAAAACTTTAAGCCGCGCACTTTCGACACGGACGACATACCCGCTAAAGATTCGACGTTCAAGAAAGTTCTTAAGGGCGTCGGCATGGTGGCAGTTGGTGTCATTGGGACGCTTGCAGCTTTGGCTTTCACGGGCAAGGATAAGTCTTGAGGTAAACGACATGAGCGAACTTTTACAAACAGAACTATGCGGCATGAAGTTATCAACGCCGATATTCACCGCGTCAGGCACGTTCGGCTTCGGCGAGGAGTTTGCTGACTTCATCGACCTTAAGAGGCTCGGCGGCGTTATGGTCAAGTGCATCACGCTTAAGCCGCGCAGAGGTAATGACGGCGTGCGAATCACTGAAACGCCTTCGGGCATGTTGAACGCAATCGGCTTAGAAAATCCCGGCGTCGAAGTGTTCTTATCCAATATCCTGCCGCGCATTAAGGATAAGATGAATGTTATCGTGAACGTCAGCGGCTCAAGCGTCGAGGATTATGGCAAGCTCGCTGAACTCTTGGACGTGGACGGCGTGACGGCTCTGGAGCTAAACATATCTTGCCCGAACGTTAAAGACGGCGGAATAATCTTCGGCACGGACTCAAGGCAAGCGGCTAAGGTCACTCAAGCGGCAAAGAGTTCGACGAGCAAGCCTGTTATCGTCAAGCTCAGCCCGAACGTCACGGACATCACGGAGATTGCCAAAGCTTGTGAGGCGGCGGGCGCGGATTGTCTGTCGCTGATTAATACGCTTATGGGCATGGAGATTAATATTCACACGTGGCGACCGACGCTCGGCAATGTGACTGGCGGGCTATCAGGCGGCGCGATTAAACCTGTGGCGTTGCGTATGGTCTGGCAAGTCGCTAACGTCGTTAAGGTTCCGATAATCGGCATGGGCGGCATTCGTTCGGCGGCGGACGCGGCGGAGTTCTTCTTAGCGGGAGCCTCGGCGGTGGCGATTGGTACTGCTAACTTCGCCGAGCCTGCTATCACGATGAAGATTGCCGACGACTTGGAAGACTATCTGCGACGTTGCGGCTTGCACAGCATTAAAGAACTTATCGGCAAGGTCAGAGCATAAAAAAATCCCCCGCGTTGTGCAGGGGATTTTTTATTGCGCAAGGCGCGTTAGAAGTCTTTGTGCTCCTCAATCTTTTCCATAAGCTTTTCTTCGACGTGCACTTCAGGCAAAGCGAGATTCTCCGCCGCGAAGTTCAAAGCGGTAGTGATATGCTCTTCCTTGGACGTGTCAAGCTTAGCGTCGCGGACAATCTTGGCGGCGTCTTCGACAGACTTAGCCGAAGCCTCGATAAGTTTCGCTAGCGTCTCAAGGTGCGAATTGAATTGCTCATTGGTCATACCTCTATCAAACAATGTAATCGTCTCCTCAAATGAAGTTAATAAAGAAAGTAATCGTCAAGCTGTTGATGAAGTCCGCGAACATGGAACCGACAATCGGGACGAGGATATAAGCCTTGACGGACGGCGCGAACTTAGCAGTGAGGACTTGCATGTTAGCCATAGCGTTGGGAGTTGCGCCCATGCCGAAGCCGCAAGAGCCTGCCGAGAGTATCGCCGCGTCATAGTCTCGACCGAGCACGTTGAAGATGACGAAGTAAGCAAACAGGAACATTAACAGCGTCTGCCCGACCAACAACACGACAAGCGGTAAGGCAAGCTCCGCCAGCTGCCAAAGCTTTAACGTAATCATTGCGATGCCCAGGAACAGCGATAAGCATATGCCGCCGATGTCGTTTATCTCGCCGATATGAACTGTGAATGCTCCGGTGAACTCGCTCCAGTTGCGCATAATCGCCGCGACAATCATTGCGCCGATATAAATTGGGAAGGTCATGCCCGTCTTTGATAACAGCATTGAAACGACGGTGCCCAAGCCCATTGCGATAGCCAGCTGATAAGCGGCGGGCGCGTACATGCTCACGGAACGTTCATGCTTCTTTTCTTCTTCGACAAGCGGAGTGTCATCAGCTTTAACAGCGGTCTTCAATAAGTCTTTGCCTAAGATAAGTCGACGACCGAGCGGCCCGCCCATTAAAGAGCCAGCAACTAGTCCGAATGTCGCGGCGGCAGTGCAAAGGGTTGTTGCGCCGACTAAGCCCAAATCCTCAAGCACAGGTCCAAATGCTCCCGCAGTGCCGTGACCACCGACCATCGAGATTGAACCAGTGCAAAGCCCGATAAACGGACTGATATTCAAGACGCCCGATAACGCGACCGCTAAGAAGTTCTGCGCGAAGATTAATGCACATACACAGCCGAGGAAGATTATCAGAGCCGTGCCGCCGCTCCTTAGGACTTTGATATTGGCTTGGAAGCCGACCGACGTAAAGAACGCAACCATGCAAACGGTCTTCAAGGTCTCGTCGAAGGCAAAGCCGACAATCCCCGACGTGTAGCAGATACAACTGACGATAGCAAAGAGCAAACCTCCGACGACTGGCGACGGGATACAAAACGTCTCAAGGAACTGGATACGCCTCTTTAACAGCGTGCCGACGTAAAGCATGACAACTGCAACTGCTAGCGTCTGATACATGTTGAATTCAATCGTGAACATAAAACCACCTCCCAAAGCTTAATCCTGACTAGCCTTAACCGACTCACTGGATTTGCCGCTGTAGACGTTGACTTTAACGCCTTGAGTCTCGTAATACTTCGCGGCACCGGCATGGAAACTCGCGGGGATGTCTTCGACAGCGTATTCAACAGTCAAATCGGCGTTGGACGTGTTGTGCGGGAGATTCTTTGCGTTCTTTAAAACGAACTCTGTTAGGAAAGAAACTTCATCATCTTTTAAATCAGTGCTTGCGACCAAGACAGCCTTAACGCCGATAGTTTGAACGTCTTCAGTCTGTCCCTTGTAAGTGTTGGCGGGAATAGTGCAACGGGTGTAGCCTTTATAAAGCGTCATCATGTTGTTCTGAACGTCAGGAGCGATTGACAGGAGCTTGATTTCTTTCCTAGTAGCCAAGTCCGCGATAGAGGCAGTAGGTGCGCCCGCTGTGATAAAGAATGCGTCGATGTTCCCGCGTTCAAGAGCCGTTGCCGCGTCCGCGAAGGACATATAATTAATCTCCATCATCTCGAAGGTCAGCCCGTGCGACATGAGGATTTGCTCAGCATTTTGAAGGACGCCTGATTCACGTTCGCCGACGGAAATTTTCTTGCCGACCAAGTCGCTTATCTCGTTAATGCCGGAGTCTTTAGCAACGACGATTTGGCAAGCCTCGGTATAAAGACCTGCAACCGCCGCATAGCCGACGCCTGAACCTGCCGCCGCGAATATCCCGCGACCATTTACGGCGTTGGATAGGGTGTCGCTTTGAACAATCGCCAAGTCAAGGAACTGTTCGCGCAAGAGACGCAGATTAGCGGCGGAGCCTGCGGTAGTCTTCACGTCAAGGGCGCGTCCTTTGCCTTCAGCCTGAATCAACTTGGCAAGCTCGGTGCCGTAAGCGTAATACATGCCGCCAGTACCGCCGGTGCCTAGACGGATTGCGTTGTTGCCTGCGGATTTCTCGCCGCCGCCACAACCGACCATTAGCGCGATTATCGGCAAGAGCAGTAAGAGTTTTAAAGCCTTCATGATAAAGCCTCCTTTGTTAGGGACTAGGGACTAGTTCCTACTAACCTTAAATAGTTGTCGGGGTCAGTGTCGCCTTCGGTGTTTATGACAAGAATAATTGAGTGCTCATCAAGTTCAAGGGCGCGGCGCAGTTCGGACGAGTTCAACGCGGCATCAGCTAAAGCAAAGCCCGCACAGCCTGATTCGCCCGAAATGATTCCGTGCGCGGCTAAAGTCTTCATTGCGTCGGCGGCAATATCATCGGTAATCGTCGCAGTATCGGCGGCATATCGTCTTAAAATCTTCCACGCAAGCTCACAGGGCGTCGCACAATTCAAACCAGCCATCATCGTTTGTCCATTGCCTGTCGCCGAATGAATTTGCCCGTCGCCAATGCGCATCGTCTCGTAGAAGCAAGCAACCTCCGTCGGCTCAACGATTGTGATTCGCGGCGGATTGTCCTTGAAGACTTCAGCGAACACTGCGGCAATCGCGCCCGCCATTGAACCTACGCCCGCTTGTAAAAAAATATGCGTCGGTCGCTGATAATTCATCTGCCGCAACGCCTCGTAAGCCAGCGTTGTGTAGCCAAGCATAATCTGCGCGGGAATGTCCTCGTAGCCCGCCCACGACGTGTCTTGAATCAAATGCCAATGCTTTTCTTCAGCAAGCCGCGCCGTGAACTTAACGCAATCATCGTAGGTCATGTCCGTTATCTCGACCGTAGCCGAGCCAGCGTCGCGAACAGCTTGCGCCCGAACCTCGACAGTGCCACGCGGCATAAAGACATAAGACTTGCAACCGAATAAGCCCGCCGCCCAACTGACGCCCTTGCCGTGATTGCCGTCAGTCGTCGTGATAAAAGTCATCGCGGAAAGTTCTTTGCGGCGTCGGAAGAGTTCCTCAAGCGGCGGATTGTTCAAGCCAAGCTCGCGGCTGATGACTTTGTAAATCGCCCAGACTCCGCCCAGACCTTTGAACGCCTTTAGCCCGAAGCGTTGCGACTCGTCCTTGATAAAAATATTGTTGAGCTTAATCAACGGCGTCTCGTTGTAAACGGCAAGCGACGTGTGCAAAGTGCGGATTGGTTCCGTGGCGGCGAAGGAATAAGCTGACGTGTCGACCTGCCCGCCGCGATTTGTGTTGGGCATGAGCTTAATCATAGTAAAGCATCGTCTCCATATTCTCGTGCAGGGCGGCAAGGTAATTTCTCAAATCGTCGGCAGTCTCAGGATTGCGCAGGGCGAATTCGATATTGGCTTGCAGGAAACCTTGCTTAGTGCCCACGTCGTAGCGGTGCCCCTTGAATATGTAAGCGTACATCGCCTCGTTGCGTGCCAGACGCTTAAGACCGTCCGTCAACTGAATCTCTCCGCCCGCGCCAGGCTCCTGCGTCTCAAGATAAGAAAAAATCGTCGGCGTCAAGATATATCGTCCGAGGATTGCAATGCGGCTCGGTGCCTCCTCAAGCTTAGGTTTTTCAACTAAGTCCTTGACCTTGTAAACGCCGCCTTCGACGTGCTTGCAATCGACAATGCCGTACTTGTGAACGACATCATCTGAAACTTCCTGCACGCCGAGAATCGAAGTCTTGTACTCGTTGAAGACCTCGACCATCTGTTGGAGGACGGGTTTGCGTGAAACGACGACATCATCACCGAGCAGGACGGCAAAGGGTTCGTCGCCGATAAAGTGGCTGGCAGTCAAGACGGCATGACCTAAGCCGAGCGGTTGCTTTTGGCGGATAAAATGAATGTTGGCAATGGCGGGAATGTCGCGAACCATTTGCAACATATCTGCCTTGTCCTTACGTTCAAGTTCCCATTCCAACTCAATCGAGCGGTCGAAGTGATCTTCAATCGAACGCTTATTGCGTCCCGTGACTACGATAATATCTTCAACGCCAGCGGCAGCCGCCTCCTCGACTATGTATTGAATCGTCGGTTTATCGACAATCGGCAACATCTCTTTGGGCTGAGACTTCGTAGCGGGCAAGAATCGCGTACCCAATCCCGCCGCAGGTATAACAGCCTTTCTGACCTTCATAAGAATCACTCCCGCTATAATTTTTTCTAGTATTGTACAAGAGCTTTATAAATTGGGCAAGCTGAAATTCCGCACCGTAGCGGGCATTACCTTAGGACAAATTTTAATCCTTCCCTAATGACAACGGCAGAAAAAGTTTGTAGAATTGCCCCAAAGACATGGCATTCAAGGGAGGGATTCACATGCCGCTGATATTGGGATTAATCGGAGTCGCCCTTGATGTTCCGCATGAACTCGTCGGCGGCTTGCTGGCAATCTTCCTAGTAAAGGAACTAGCTTGAAAGAACAATAGCGGAATGATGGAAAGTAAGCCCATGCTCGCTTTCCGTTTTTCCTGTTTATGGGGAGGTGCATTGGTTGAAAGTTTTCTTATCCGCACTGGCAATGTTATTCCTTTTCGCGGGCAATGTCGAAGCGGCAAGCTTAAGCGTTGATTCGGGAAAAGTTTTCGTCGCAAGAAGATTCGTCACGCCGCCCAGATTGCGCCAACCGTTTGTGCCTTTCGTGAACACTCCCAGAAAAACTTACCCGCCGCGAGTGCCAGCCCGTCCCAAGCCCCATTACCTCCCACACGTCCCAAAGCACACTTACGACAATCGCGGAGGTCAAAGAAAGAATTTCGGACCGCCTCAGGCTCCGCGCAGATAAACTTCAACAAGGAATGAATTCGCATGAGTAGGTTGACGAAAAATTTAATATTGGCAACGGCAGTTGTCAGCGTGATATTTATCGTTGACCTATCGACCGCCGAAGCCGCAAATCTCTGCTACTGCGCCACAGAAAAAATTTGTCCGCTAGGCACGGACATTGAGCAACAATATTTGGACTTCTGGTCAAAGTTTCGAGATACAGTCATGCCCAGACCCGATGAGCCGCAGAATAACAATCCGCCTAAAGAAGAAGACTCCGAATCGCCGCCCAATGACGACAAGTCGGAGTCTGAAGACTAATACTTAATCTCAAAGCCGCGTTGCACTTTCCCAAAGCCATCTTTGACGCGCAGATAATAAAAAGCTTTCTTCCGATAATCGGCGACAGGATCGTTGCCGGTTTTTTCTTTGTAATGGAGCGTGTTCTCGGCGTGCTTGGACGTGAAGCCGAACAGAATCTTAAGCGGCAGAAGTTTCCCGCGCCGAGGTATGATTGAGTCGTCGACGATGTTTAGCGGATAGTAAGTGCCGTTGACTTGCACGAGGAGCATTGGCGCGACTCCGTTGACAAAAGTTCCTTCAGGCGGCATGGCAAGCGGATAATCGCCGTCGGGCAGTGCGACATGTTCGCCGTCCTTTATGTAGCTTAGCGCGTTCGACGGGACAATTTCTTCGTGCCAACTGGGTGGCGTGCCAGACTTCGGATAAAGCACGACAGCGAACGCCAGCGACATACACACGGCGGCGGCTATGAAATAGAACTTCCGCGAAAATTTTTGGAAGTCCGCCTTCTGCGCGTCCAAGAGCCTTTGAAGTTCTTTAAGCTCTCTCATTGCGGCGGGAAGACGACACGATTAGAATTCTCAGCAATGTCTTTGATAACGTCCTTATCGGGCTTACCCAAGACCCAGCCGAGGATTTTTATTTCGGCGTGCGTGGCAATCTTCTGTTCGCGAACGTCGCCCGACATGAGGCAAATCTTTTTGTAGTTATCGAGGGTTTGACGGTAGCGGGCGTTAATCTCTTGGATCGAGCGTAATTTGTTCGGCGGGTTGCGATAACGTTCAAGAGTCTTTACAATGTCTTCCGGCAGTTCAGCCATGATGATTCCTCCTCAAAAAATTTATAGGGTGGTGTTGAAATGAAAATCTTACGAGCTGAGAAAGATGATTTGAGAGATATTCTTTCCTTACAGCGTTTGGCTTATCAGAGTGAGGCAAAACTTCTAGGCAATCCCGACATTCCGCCGCTTAAGCAAACCTTACCCGACTTGCAAGCCGAATACGACGAAAAAATTTTCCTCAAGGCGATTGACGACACGGGCGCAATCGTCGGTTCCGTGCGATACCTTTTGGAAAGCGACACGGTTTATATCGGCAAATTGATTGTCAATCCCGCTTTTCAAGGACAAGGCATCGGTACGAAATTACTGCTTGAAGTTGAGAAGCTTTG
>JAFWCT010000041.1 GCA_017534385.1 Selenomonadaceae bacterium | reverse complement strand
TTTCGCGAGCCTCATCGGATATGCCGTGACCTTCAGACCTTATGTTGTATTCGGGCTGTAGCTCGTTCATGTAAGCCGTTTCTTTTTTGTCGAGTTCATTAGCGGCGCACTCTTCGAGGATTTCAAACTTGAAAGCGTCCACGCCGTATTGTTCAAAATCCGCAAGCATTTGATTGGGTGGCTTGCGTCTATGCTGAGAAAATCGCCGCTTGATGTCGATACTCTGCCCGATGTACCTTTTGCTGTTCGCTAGGCAGGTAATCATGTAAATGCCGATAATCTTCTTAGCCATTGACTAACCTTCCATAACTTAAATTCAAATTTTCTCATTATGATGAATATTCTGCGTTGATTGCAACATAACGATATGATAAATCACAAGTATATACAGTCGCCGATTTATTGCCAACATTTATATCAATGTCAACGGTGATGTCGTGCTCTGTTAAGACTTTGCTCATTTCGTCCGCGTCAAATTTCGTCACGAGTCCTTTATCGTAGACGGTCAGCCCGCCGAACTTGATAGTAATCTTTTCTGGGACGACGTGCACGCCTGAATAGCCAACCGCGCAGATTGTGCGACCTGGATTAGCGTCTTGCCCGAAGAAGGCAGTTTTAACCAATGGAGAATTGGCAACGCTCATTCCGACCTTTTTAGCGTCCTCGAAACTTTCCGCGCCAGTTACGTTAATCGTAAGGAACTTCGACGCGCCCTCGCCGTCAGCGGCAATGCGTTTGGCAAGCTCAATGCAAATCGTCTTCAACGTCTCGTAGAACGTCTGATAGTCCGCGCCCTTGTCGACGATTTTTTTATTGCCCGCCGCGCCATTAGCTAAGACCACGACTGAATCATTGGTGCTCATGTCGCCATCGACCGTCATGCAGTTAAAGCTAACCTCGGTAGCGTCGCGCAAAGCCTCCTGCAAAAGTTTCTGGTCAATGTCGGCGTCGGTGGTGATAAAGCAAAGCATCGTAGCCATATCGGGTCGAATCATGCCCGAACCCTTAGCGATTGCTCCGAAACGAACTTCCACGCCGCCAATCATGACTTCAGTCGCGCAAGCCTTGGAATAGGTGTCGGTGGTGATGATTGCGTTACCGGCATTAACGGAGCCATCGCGGGACAGATTCTTAACGGCGTCTTTAATGCCAGAAGTCATCTTGTCCATTGGGATATTGGAACCGATAAGCCCTGTGGACGCGACGATAACATCATCTTGACGGCAGCCGAGTTCATTAGCGGCAATGGTAGCCATAGCCTCTGCGTCGTGAATGCCCTGTTCGCCCGTGCAAGCATTAGCACAGCCCGCATTGGCAACGATTGCATGAGCCGTGCCCGTGCCGACGACTATCTTGCTTAAGTGAACCGGAGCCGCCGCAACTAAATTCTTCGTGAAGACGCCCGCGACCGCCGCTTCCTTTTGCGTGTAGATAACTGCCACGTCGAGATTGCCATTCTTCTTGATACCTGCACGAACACCCGCCGCCGTGAAACCTTGCGGATAGCAGACGCCCGCCGCCTTGTGTTTATCGCTGAACATATTTTTGCCTCCTTAGGGATAGAGTGGTACAACGTCTAGGGCAACGCCTTCATAGAAGCCCGCCGCTATGTTGAAGTTCTGGACGGCTTGCCCCGCCGCGCCCTTAACTAGGTTGTCAATCGCGGAAAGAATTATAACACGTTGCGTCCTCTCGTCAATGTGCCAGGCAATGTCGCAGTAATTGGAGCCGCGAACGAATTTAGTTTCGGGGTATGCGCCGCGTCCGAGCAGTCGAATAAACTTTTCTGCGCCGAACATCTTCTGAAACGCCGCGTCAATCATCTCCGCTGAAACGTTCTCCTTAATCGTCGCGTAGCACGTCGCCAAGATACCGCGAGACATTGGCACTAGGTGCGGCGTGAAGTTAATGATAGTCTCTTCGCCGCTTAGGTCTTTTAAAGCCTGTTCAATCTCCGGCGTGTGACGATGATGAGCCACGTTGTAAGCCTTAAAGTTGTCGTAGAGTTCAGGGAAGTGATTGCCGAGCTTAAGCCCTCTGCCCGCGCCCGATACGCCGCTTGCCGCGTCTACGATGATTGAGTTGCTGTCGATTAGATGATGTTTAACTAGGGGAGCCAGCGCGAGGATTGAAGCCGTCGTGAAACAGCCAGCGTTGCCGATAATCTTCGCGTCGCGGATTTCGTTGCGATAA
Organism: Selenomonadaceae bacterium; assembly: GCA_017534385.1. GTDB lineage: Bacteria > Bacillota > Negativicutes > Selenomonadales > Selenomonadaceae > Quinella. Next base: position 5,372 of record JAFWCT010000041.1, on the reverse strand, counting down.
ATCTCCGCCAACCCGTAAACCCGCTTAGCGTCCTTGTGCTTGTGCGGCACGTTGTACCACGCCTCGTAAATGTCGGTGTCGCTGAATCGATAATCTGCGCCCAAGTCTATGATTCTCACGGGCAACGCCTCTAGCTTTAATCCAACGTCCATAGCGTGTCCGTGCGGCAGGGCTATAAAGATGAAGTCGCTGTCCTTGCCGATGTCCTCAATGTCCGCGAGTGATTCTAACGTCAAATCGCATATGCCGCGAAGGTGCGGATATAGTTCCGAAATTTTCTTGCCCGTATGACTTTCGGACGTTATGTGCGCCAGTTGAGCTTGCGGGTGCCGATTGAGTATCGCGAGTAACTCCGCCCCTGCGTAGCCCGTCGCCCCGATTACACTTACCTTTACCAATTACTTTGCCTCCTTAAGAATTACGTTCGAGCCAATCCCAAGCCCGTTCCTTACTCAGCCAATAATCGCTAATCCAAACGTAAAAGCTTTCGTCCTCGGTGATGTTGTACAACTCATGACGACCAGTGCTTTCCAATTCGCCCGCAACCTCATCGCCGCGCCTCAATCGAAATGGCAAGCCTGAAACCTCGCCGCAAGTGTAGTGTCCGCTGTCCGTCTCAATGATAATCTTGTTCGAGCGTTCGCCATAAAACACAACGACACCCTTAGCCGCCGACGCCGAAGACGTAATCATCACGGCGCACAGCACGACGACCAACGCAATAAATTTTTTCATGACAAACGCCTCCTTATTGCTTTTTGTTTATGATAGTCGAGACGGTGTAGCCTGCACAACAACCAAGCAAGATTAATACTTCTCGAAATGCGATTGCTTGATAATCAATTTTTGTAAGTCGCGGATTAAAGTTCTTCGGCACCTCAAATATCGTGGCGTGTGTTGTTTCAATAATTATTTCTGGATTACTTGACTTCACGCGATTGTACGGAACGTAGAAAATACACATCACGAGACTAACTACACAGAAGACGAAAGCCCAGAGATTCTTTTGGCTAGCAAAGTTTGAAAACCATCCCATAAATGAATTTTCTTTACGAAACTGACGATTTTGATTGTACTGATACCTCAAAAACACTGCAATTATTCCAATCGCCAACGTTACCGCAAAAATGAGCTGATAAAATTCCCTCTTACGAGCTTCCTCATAGTATTCGGAGTTGTAATGAGAAGGTGGCTTATACCATGATAAATCACTAGGTTTCATGCAAAGAATCTGATTGTTCGTTGCGTGGAAATAGTCATCTATCAAAGTTGCCGAGGCGGGTGAGGAAATCATCACGGCGCACAGCACGACGACCAACGCGATAAATTTTTTCATGATAAGCCCTCCTTACATGTTGAAGAACCTAAACCACGCGGCAAGGATACTGTCCTGATTTAGCAGAAGATAAGTTTCAATCTTGCGCAAGTCCTTAGCAGGGATTTGTCCGTCGTTATGCGCCAATTCCACGCCGTCGCGCCTTATCCAAAACTTTGTCGCGCCCGCTGTCTGTCTACCCTTTGAAACGTGAACATGCGGAGGTTCGCCTTGCTCATTCGCCCAGAAGTAAATCGCGTAGCCTAAAAAATCTTGCAAGACCTTAGGCATTAACACCACCGCCTTTTTGCGCGAACTCCCAAATTAAAAGCGAGTTGTTCCGCATGTAATCGCGCAGTTTAAAAAGCTCGTCCTCGGAAAAGCCGAACGCCTTTTGAAAGGTAAAATGCGGAATCCTGCCGTCAGCGAAGTCGAAGCCGTTATTTTGATTTGGTCGCTCAAAGTGAACACGTACACACGGCATAGAATATTCGTCGGTCTCAAGTGCGCTGTGCGTCATGATAATATCGCCTACAGTCGAGTAATAGTACATGACGTACCCTCCTCAATGGCGGCGTAAGTGTTCGGTGCTGTTCATTAGCTCGACTGTAAATTCCCCGTCGTCCACGCGCAAGATATTAACCGCCATGTTGAACTGCCCAATCGCCCACATCTTGTGAATCGGCATATCTAAAGCCGCGCCGAGTATCAGCCGAATTGCTGCGCCATGTGAAACGACGATGACATTTTGATTATCGTGATTGGCGATGATTTCTCGAATGGCAATCATCACACGGGCTTGACACTCCAAAAAAGTTTCACCTTGCGGCGGATGGCATCTTTCTGGGTCGGTGAAGAACTTTCCGAAAGCTTTGGGCGACTCCGTTGCCAATTCGCTTATCTTGCGTCCTTCCCAATCGCCAAAATTCGTCTCGCGCAGTTCAGGCATTATCTTTACGCCCAAGTTGAATCTTTCCGCGATAACGCCTGCCGTTTCCATTGCCCGCAACAAATCACTGGAATAAATCGCCTCGGCGTGTTGAAAGGGTGCATGATCCGCCAACGCTATCGCTTGATGATAGCCTTCGGGCGAAAGGTGCATATCCGAATGACCCTGCAAGCGATTCTGTTTATTCCATTCCGTTTCGCCGTGCCTGATTAAGAAAATCCTCAACATAGTATCAGCTCCTCGACGTTTTGAACTAAGATAGCAAAAAAATTTTCTAAAAGCAACCGTGAAAATGCCTCGCGTATGTGTTATCATGTATTAAACGATTTTTATAGGAGAATTGATATGGAAACGATTTTGGAACTCACGACCGCTGAAAAAAATATTTTGGAAAGCGTTTATGGACGCCAGGGCGATGCTTACAATCCTCGGAAACTCGAAGCGATTAAGGAGCTGACTGCCCAAGAAAAGAAATTCTTCACGGAAAAAAACTTTGTGTCGCCGCATTTCTTCGTTCAGACGCTTTATAAGGTTCGCGGCACCGTCAGCCCAATCAAATTTAATATGGCGGTTGCTCGGTTGATGAATCACAACGAAAACCTCCGCGCAAACTTCTGCAACGTCGGCACGCGCACGATTAAAGTTATCCGCGCCGCCACGACCGTCAAACCCGAAGTTATCTTCCGGAATCTTACTCAATCAGACGCTGAGGAGCTTGATGACGAGTTCAGGAAGATTTTGGAAGCCGATATGCGCCGTGATTACGACTTTAGGCACGACCCGTTGATTAGATTCGCCGTTTATAAGACGAGTCCGAGTGAATTCGCCGTGCTCGTGACTTTTCCTCAATTAATCGCGGACAATTTCGTTGCCGAGAAGTTTTTTGCCGATGTTTTGGAAATTCCAGACGAATCCAAGCCAGAGAAGCCTCAAAACGACTTGCCGCCAAAGAATCAGGACGCAATCCGTGACTATTGGGCTAAAGTTCTCGACAAAGCTCCGCCGCCCGATAGATTGCCCTATGAACGCGACGGCTTGGGAGCATATCGTCAAAGGGCGTTGCGCATGAACATTCCCGCTGATATTCTTTCTGACCTGCGCTGGCACGCTCAATCAAACCGCGTCATGCTCACTGCGATTTTGCAAAGTGCGTGGGGCTTCATGTTGCAACACGTCAACAGGCGCAATGATTCCCTTTTCTGCCAAATTATTTCTGCTGGCGGCTCGTCACTCAATGTCATTCCCGTCCGTTTGACCAGTAGTGGCAATTCGACCGTTGAACAAATCGTTCGCGGGCAATTTCGTCAGCTCGTAGTCTCTCAACCTTACAGTTGCGTCGATTGGACGACCCTTGAGGGCTTGACCGGCAGAAAATACTTCGGGCATTTCCTCAGCTTTAAAGAGTTTCAATCTAGCGAACTTAACTACGTCGAGACACCCGCAACATCGCAAGGCAAAATTATTTCCCGTAACTCTTGGGACGCGCAAGGCATGAAGTTAGGCGTTTACTTCCGCTACTCCGAAAAAAATTTGTCGATAACTTTCCTTTACGACGAGCGGCACTTTCAAAGCTCTGGCGTCGAACGGCTCTGCTCAATGTATGAAACCGTCCTTAAACAGGTGCTCACGGATTGGAATGCAAAGTATCCCGCGTTCAAAGAGAAACTCGCCGACCGAATCCAAATCCTTTCTGACGATCAAAAGCCTACCGACGAGCGCAAAAGGATTCGCGACTTTTTATCACAGCTACCGATATTGCAAGGACGTTACGAAGGGACAATCGGTTTGTTCGAGAATCAAGCGTCAATCATCACTCATTACGAGGGCGATAGGATTTCCGGCGACACGCTTAAGAAGTATTTTGTCTTCGTGGTGGCGGGCAAACTCGTTCGCAACGTAGATACCGGCGACGGCTGGTATAATCCACTTGATGTCCTCAAGAAAAATGCGTTCGTTAATCCCGCGAACCTTCTTGATAAGCAACGGCTCACACTTTCCGCCGAAGTCTTAACCGAACAAGTCGACCTGCTACTGATTCCGCGTGATGTGCTGATTGAGGCGATTCGCAAAAATACTGAGGTCGCGGCGGCTGTGATGAATTTCGCCCTGCAACAAATGGAACGTTATCAATCTCTTTGGCTCCAATCTTAAATACTTTATGAGGTGATTAATTTGAAGTATGAAGCGGTAATCGGTCTTGAAATTCACAGCGAATTGAAGACGAACACGAAAATTTTCTGCGGATGTGCTACGACCTTCGGCGCGGAACAGAATACGCACGTTTGCCCGGTGTGTTTAGGGCTTCCAGGCGTCTTGCCGACCATAAATCTCCGCGTCGTCGAGTTCGCAATCAAAGCCGGGCTTGCTACCAACTGCAAAATCAATAAGTACAGCAAATTCGACCGCAAAAACTATTATTATCCCGATTTGCCTAAGAATTGGCAGACCTCCCAATACGATTTGCCGATTGCATATGCTGGACACGTCGAAATTGACGTTGACGGAGCAAAAAAGACCGTTCGACTTACAAGAATTCATATGGAGGAGGACGCCGGCAAGCTTGTACACTCCGGAACCACGATTAAAGACTCTGCAAGCTCGAATGTTGATTATAATCGGACGGGCGTGCCGCTGATTGAAATTGTTAGCGAACCAGATATGCATTCAGCATCCGAAGCCCGCGCCTATATGGAAAAAATCAAGTCGATTCTCGAATATATCGACGTGAGCAACTGCCGCATGGAAGAAGGCAACCTCCGCGCTGATATAAACGTCTCTTTGCGCCCGATTGGCAGTGATAAGCTCGGCACGCGAACTGAAATGAAGAATATTAACTCGTTTAAGGCACTCGAAGACGCGATTAACTACGAAATCGAACGGCAAGCAGAAGTTTTGAACGACGGCGGACAAATTATTCAAGAAACGCGCACTTGGAACCCTGAAAAAGGCATAACTCAATCAATGCGCAGTAAAGAGGACGCCCACGACTACAGATACATGCCCGAACCCGACTTGCCGCCGATTGTGACGACTGATGAGGAGATTGAAGCCTTTAGAAAGTCTCTTCCGGAACTGCCTGACGCCCGCCGCGCCCGTTTGATTAAAGAT
>JAFWCT010000010.1 GCA_017534385.1 Selenomonadaceae bacterium | reverse complement strand
GACCTTGGAGGGACTTGAACCCCCGACCCTTTGATTCGTAGTCAAATACTCTAATCCAGCTGAGCTACAAGGCCATATAAGTTGGTGGACCCACTAGGACTTGAACCTAGGACCGACCGGTTATGAGCCGGTTGCTCTAACCAACTGAGCTACGGGTCCAACCGGTTGCCAACTGTTATCAAAAAAATTGGAGCGGACAACGAGGCTCGAACTCGCTACCTCAACCTTGGCAAGGTTGCGCTCTACCAGATGAGCTATGTCCGCACCTGGAGCGGAAAACGAGGCTCGAACTCGCGACCCCAACCTTGGCAAGGTTGTGCTCTACCACTGAGCTACTTCCGCCCGTCTTAACCTCAAGCCTAAGCTTTCGATTAACACAAGGCGCATTATAAAGGCTATCTTATTTTTTGTCAAGCAGAATTTTGGGCGTGGCGGCTTTGATTTGACAGACCATATCAGATTAAATATAATTTGCCGCGTGAAATGTTTTATCGTTTGATTTTGCAGGAGGGATACATTTAATGGATCTATCGCAACTATTGACTGACGTAAATGACTTTGTATGGGGTCCGATAATGCTGGCGTTCCTTGTCGGCACGGGCATTTTCTTAACCGTGCGTCTGAAGTTCTTGCCGTGGATTAATCTTTGGTATGCAATCAAGATGATTATGCTACACAAGGCGGACAACAAGGGAGACCTTTCCCCGTTCCAATCGCTTATGACGGCGTTAAGCGCGACGGTCGGCACTGGTAATATCGTCGGCGTGGCAACGGCTATGGTTCTGGGCGGACCGGGCGCGATTATCTGGATGTGGATAAGTGCGGCGTTCGGGCTGTCGACTAAGTACGGCGAATCAGTCCTTGCCGTCAAGTACCGCGAAACTAATCCCGTCGGCGAGATGGCTGGCGGTCCTATGTACGCAATGAAGAACGGTATCGGCGGTAGCTTTGGCAAGATTATGGCGACGCTCTTTGCACTGTTCGCAGTGTGTGCGTCGTTTGGTATCGGCAACATGACGCAGGCCAACTCAATCAGTTCCGCCTTTGAATCAAGCTTCGGCTGGTCAAGCGAGATAACCGGAGCTATCTTACTTGTCTGTTCATTGGCAGTCTTGATGCGCGGCGTTCACTCAATAGGCAAAGTCTCTAGCTTTATCGTGCCGAGTATGGCGTTCTTTTATATCTTGTTCACCGTGATAATTATCATCGTCAACTTTGAGAACGTGCCGGGCGGTTTGGCGATTATGTTCCAAATGGCGTTTAGTACGGAGGCTGTTACTGGTGGCGTCGGAGGCTCAATCGTCGCTAACATGTTGACGGCAATGCGTTGGGGCGTAGCTCGCGGCGTCTTCTCCAATGAGGCGGGCTTAGGTTCGGCTCCTATCGCGGCTGCGGCGGCAAGGACTGACCATGCGTCGCGGCAAGGCTACGTCAACATGACTGGTACTTTCTTCGACACGATGATTATCTGTTTCCTGACTGGTTTGGTTATCGCAAGCTCCGGCGTGCTTGGCAGTATCGACCCGGAGACCGGCAAGCTCGTTTCTGGTGCGCCGTTAACTATCTTGGCATTCAGCACGGTTTACGGCGAAGGTGCAAAGTATATCGTCTCGGTTGCACTGGCTCTGTTTGCTTACTCGACTATCCTTGGCTGGGAATACTACGGCGAGAAGTCCCTTGAATACCTCGTTAGCAATCGCAAGGTCATCTACGCTTACAGGTTCCTGTTCAGCTGCATAACCTTTATCGGGGCGACGCAAACGCTTGACATTGTTTGGAACTTCTCGGACACCATGAACGGTTTGATGGCTATCCCGAACCTTATCTGTCTAGTTATGCTCAACAAGGACATTGCTAGCGAGTGCTTCGACTATCAGAAGAATTTCATTGCTCAAGGCAAGTAACACGCGATTAATTACAAACAGGAATAAGTGATTAGGTCAGACAAAGTGCAGACAACAAAAGCCCCCACGTCGAAAGGCGCAGGGGCTAAAATTTTATTCACGTGAAGGCACGTCGATAACGTTGGGGGGCGGGTCTAACGTAGAAGTCGGAAATGTCCCGCTGATTTGAACGTCGATTGGACGATGAGCAAGATTTTGCCTTCGACGCTCGGCATGATGAATATCGAACCTAAGTTGCTCAAGTAATTGTTCAGCGCAATAAAAAGCGCGACTTCCTCTCTTTGAGGTTGCCGCGCATTTTTTTATCTCTTGGTGCGCCTAGGTGAAACGATTATATAACGGTAAGGATCCTCGCCCGCGCTGTGAGTTTCGACGCGCTTATTGTCTTGCAGGACGGTATGGATAATCTTGCGCTCATAACGATTCATCGGCTCAAGCTTGACCTCGCGACGAGTTTTAATGGCACGCTCAGCCACGCCCTTAGCAAGCTTAATCAAAGTCTGCTCGCGGCGTTGGCGATAGCCTTCAACGTCCAAGATGAAATGAACTTTATCCTCCGCGTTCTTGCGATTAATTGATAAGTTCAAAAGGTATTGCAGGGCGTCGAGTGCTTGACCGCGTCTACCGATTAGAATTCCTAAACCTTTGCCGCTCAGCTCAATCAGGCAATCTTCCTCGGCATTGTCTTCGATTTTCATTACGACTTCCAAACCCATTGCCGCGAAGACATCATGCAAGAAATCTTCTGCCGCGTTGATGACTTTATCGCGGTCGAAAGATTCAGCTTCCTCCTCGACGGGCGACGGTTCCAACACTGGCTCAATCTTCGGTGACTCGTCTTGCACAGGCTCAGCAACCTGCGCGGGTTCTTTAGCTACGGCGGGCGGCGGAACTTCTTTGACGCTGGCGCGAATCTTCGCGGGGGTCTCGCCGAATAAACCAAACAATCTCTTCGTCGGCGTCTCTAATATCTCAATGTCAAGCTCGCTTTCCTTAACGCCGAGTTCCTCTGCCGCCGCTTGAATTGCGTCTTCGACCGTCTTGCCGGTCTTTTCTATTACATTAGGCATTTTTAGTCGTCTCCTTGTCGTCAGTCTGCCGGTTCGTCCACCACTGCTGAATAATCTGGACAACATTCATCGTCACCCAATAGAGCACCAAGCCCGCTGGGAAGTTCAAACTTATCCAACCGATAAACAACGGCATTACTATCATCATGATTTTCATTTGCTGATTGGCTTCGCTCGTGTTCGACATCATCTTTTGCTGAAGGAAGGTCGTAGCCGCCGACAAGAACGGCAACACATAAAGCGGGTCAGTCTCCGATAAGCTAGGCAACCACAGGAAGGACGGAGCCGCGCCGCCGTAGTCAAAGCCATAGAGCGTGTAGTACATGCCCATTAGGATTGGCATTTGAATCAGCATTGGCAAGCAACCCGACATAGGATTTGCGCCTTCCTTTTGATAAAGCTCCATCATCTTCTGTTGCAACATCTGCGGATTGTCTTTGTACTTGTCTTGAAGCTTTTTCATCTGTGGTTGAATGCGTTGCATTGCCTTCATTGATTCGAGTTGCTTTTTCGTTAGCGGGTAGACCAAAACTTTTATCAGCACAGTCAGAAGGATAATCGCCAAGCCGTAGCTAGGAACGCCGAGCATTTCCGTCAGAGAGTATAGCGCAGTCAGCACGGCGGACATAAGTTTTTCTATCGGCTCGAATATGCCGCTAAAGAATCCGGGTTCTTCCAAGTAATCACATCCTTTTAGGGACTAGGGATTAAGGACTAGAAGGGATTAGAGAACTAGTCCCCAGTCCCTACTTAACAGGGTCGTAGCCGCCTTTGCAAAAGGGATTGCAACGCAGAAGTCTTTTGAGCGTGAGCCAGCCGCCATAAGCCCAACCATACTTTGTCAGGGCGTCCAGGGCATAAGCTGAACAGGTCGGCACGAATCGACAACACGGAGCCTTCAGCGGCGACAACCAGCGTTGATAAATCTTTATTAAGGTTATTAATAGTCTCGTCATAGAAGTCTTGCTTTCCTGCACACGTCGAGGAAGGCTTTCTCAGTGTCTTTTAGCTTAGCGGAGGTGAGGAACTTCCGACCGATAAGAATCAGTGCGCAATCGCTACGGAGAGCTTTTTTGTTAAGGCGATAAGCCTCGCGCATGAGCCGCTTAACCCGATTGCGAACGACTGCGCCGCCGAGTTTCTTGCCTGCCGCGAATCCGACTTTGCCATTGTACCTTTCATCGCGCACGACGAGTAAAACTAGCGCATGATTGGCGAACGCTCGCCCACGTGAATGAACTGCGCTGAAGTCGTGCTTGCCGCGAAGTATTTCACCTTTGCTTAACTTGAACATCAACAATCCTCCGCCGATAAGCTAAAAAAAAGGTCACTCCGAATAGTGACCTGTCGCACCCTCAAGCTGTAAGCACTTTCCTGCCACGAGCGCGACGTCTCTTTATTACAAGCCGCCCGCCCTTAGTCTTCATGCGTTCGCGAAAGCCGTGCGTTTTTTTGCGCCAGTGTGTGTTTGGTTGAAAAGTTCTCTTCAAGCCTTGCACCTCCCTTTGATAAGATAACAATGCCGATTATAGACGAGGCTTTTTTTTGTGTCAAGTAAATCTTATGAAGGTTGGCGGCGTGGCGAAGTCTTCATGCATTGGGCGCGGCGTCTGGAATAAAAGCCCTCGCAAGTTCGTAGCCAACACGTCGAGGAGCAAAATCTTCTGGTAAGGCTCAAGGGGGCGGCGTCTCTCGTAAAGGTCGCGGCGATTTAGATGCTTCGTTAGCTTCGTGACAACGGGCGCGGTGATTCTTCTTAGCAATGCTCGCCCGCGCTCGTTAAAGGCTAAGACTCTCGCGCAAGTCGTCGCGTCTAGCTCGGCAAGCGTTTCTGTCGTCACGTTCAGCAAGAAGTATAACAGCAAGCGTCTGATTCGGCTGGCGGTGTAGCGTCGACCAATCAAAGCCGTCACCAGTTCGCAGAAGTTCTTAGCCGACGCCGCGTTGAGTAATCGGAACTCAAGCCCTTCGGTCATGCCGTAAACTTTTCTTAGCTCGTCGACGCGGGCGGTTAGGAGCTTGGCGATTATCGGGCGGAATAAAAATTTCTCGTCGACGGGTTCAGCTGTGCGCAAGGCGTCTAATGTTTCGGCGGAGACCTGCGCGGCGATTTTATCCCACGGCTGCGACGGTTGACGGACTGCCGCTCGGATTGCTGACGCGCTAGAAAATCTTTCTCGCAAGGTCAAGTCGTCGTAAGCTGCCCCGACCCGTTCGATTATTAGCGGGGAAATCTTTTCGGGCAAGGCGCGCAGGTATTCTATCGCAAGGATTGTGTTGGATTGTCTTATAAGTCCTTCGTCGAGCCGCGTGACTGCTGATAAAATCTTCGTGACTGCCGCCGCGTAACTCGTGCCCTGCGACATGAGCCGCCGCAACTCTTCCGCGAATGATTCTTCCGCGAAAGCCTCCGCCGCCCGCTTGAGTGTTGATAAGTCCGCAAGCTCCGCGCCGAATGCTAGCGTATCGATGACGCCTAAACTTTCAAGCAGTCGCACTCCGCCGCGTGCAAAGCCTTGCGCACTCCGAACCGCACTGACGAACGGCAACTCAAGCACCAAGTCGACGCCGCCCATAATCGCAAGCCGTGCCCGCGTCCATTTGTCGAGGATTGCTGGCTCTCCTCGTTGAGTAAAGCTTCCACTCATCACCGCGACGACCTCTGCCCCGATAACCTTCTTTATCTGCGCGATTTGATATGCGTGCCCCGCGTGAAACGGATTGTACTCCGCGATTATTCCCACTGCCAACGCGTTCACCTCAATTAAAAGCAATCTGCATTATGTGCCGTCCAAAAAATTTTTATCGCAGACATTGTAGCTTGCACGCGGGAAAAAAGCTATCGCCACGAAACATTTCAGCTTAAATTCTTGCAACGATTTATCAAATGGTGTATACTTCGCGGCAGATGACAAAACCTGAAAAAAATCTGACGAGGTGAACGATTTGACTGGTTCTAAAGCAAAGAAAATCTTCGCGGCGGCAGTGCTCGGAGCCTTCGCGATTTCAATTCCAATGACGGCTGACGCCCGAATCCACGACCCAAAGGTTGAGACTAAAACTGTTGAACGCAAGCTCCCGACCCTGCGCGAACGCGTCGCCGAAACGATGAGCATGTACAGATTGCCCGAAGGCGTGGAACTCTTCGACGCCGAGCCGCAGAACTTCTTCGTGCCGCAGACAGTTTCGACAGCTGACACTTCGATAATCGGCACGCCCATTGCCACTCAAGCTCAATGCGTCCGCTACCTCCTGCGCAACAACCCTAATCCGAACTTGAACGTATCGGCGGAAGAGATTGTCGCTTACTACTACGAAGAAGGCGCACGCGAAGGAATCCGACCCGACGTGGCTTTTTGTCAGGCGTTAAAGGAAACGGGCTTCTTCCGTTATGGTGGCGATGTTATCCCCGAACAAAATAACTATTGCGGACTCGGTACCACGGGCGGCGGCGTTAAAGGTGAATTCTTCGCGACGCCTCAGCTCGGAGTTCGTGCGCACATTCAACACTTGCTGGCTTATTCGTCGACGCGCCGACCGTCAATGCCCGTTGTCGACCCGCGCTATGGCCTCGTGCGGCAAACTTACGGCTCGCGGACTTTGGGCACGTGGCAAGACTTAAACGGACGCTGGGCAGTTCCCGGAAGGTATTACGGGCAAGAGATTCTGTCCATGTTCCGCGATGTTCTGATTCAATAGGAGGTGATTTGCCGTGGCGGATAAGAATTTAAACTGGGCGGTACTTGGCGTCGGTGTCATTGCCAACGAGATGGCGCAAGCCCTTCACAGGCAAGGCAAGACTTTATACGCCGTAGCCAACCGCACGCACTCAAAAGCAGTTGCCTTCGCCGAAAAGTATTCCGTCCCGAAGGTCTACGACGCGATTGACGACCTGTTTACTGATGACGCCGTTGATGTTATCTATCTGACCACGCCGCATAACACGCACTATCCTTTCATGAAACGCGCCCTTGAGAACGGCAAGCATTTGCTAGTTGAAAAGTCAATCACGCTCAACAGCCGCGAACTTGACGAGATGATTGCCCTTGCCGCTGAAAAAAATTTGGTGCTAGCTGAGGCGATGACGATTTGGCACATGCCACTTTATAAGACGCTGTGGAATCAGATAGCTCGCGGCGACTTCGGCAGGGTGCAGATTATCACGCTGAACTTTGGCTCGTTCAAACCTTATGACATGCGCAATCGTTTTTTTAATATGGACTTAGCGGGCGGAGCTTTGCTGGATATTGGCGTTTACGCGCTATCAATCGTGCGTTCGTTCATGGCGGAAAAGCCTACGGAAATTCTAAGCCAATGGAAGCCCTCGCCGACGGGTTCCGATGAAATGTCCACGATACTATTAAAGAACACTTGCGGGCAGCTGGCGACCGTTGCACTGTCAATGCACTCCAAACAGCCTAAACGAGCCGTCATCAGCTGTGAACGCGGCTATATCGAGATTATGGAATATCCCCGCGCAGAGAAGGCAATTTACGTTGACGCGGCGACGGGTGCCGTTAAGGAAATCTTCGCGGGCGAACAGACTAACGCGCTTTACTACGAGATTGAGGACATGGAGCGGGCGATTAATACTGGTGACGCCTCGGCAATGCGGCTCGACTTCTCAAAGGACGTAATGGACGTTATGACTGCACTTAGGAAGAATTGGAACTTACGCTACCCTAATGAAACTTGGTGAACCTAAACATGTCTGAAAATAAAATGCAACGTGGCTTAAAGAATCGCCACTTGCAGATGATTGCACTGGGCACGGCCGTTGGCACGGGCTTATTCTACGGCTCGACGGCAACGATTGCCCTAGCAGGTCCTTCTGTCTCGCTGAGCTATTTAGTCGGCGGGATAATTATTTTTCTAATCGTGCGTATGCTTGGCGAAATGAGCGTTGAGGAGCCGGTCAGCGGTTCGTTCAGCTACTACGCCGCAAAGTATTGGGGCAAGTTCCCTGGCTTCCTAGCAGGCTGGAACTATTGGTTCTTGTATATCCTCGTGAGCATGGCGGAGCTTAGTGCCGTGTCGATTTATCTGAGCTACTGGTTCCCCGACCTGCCGAAATGGATTGGCGTCTTGGCTTGCTTGATAATCATCACCGTGATTAACCTCGTGACAGTCAAGGCTTATGGAGAGATTGAATTTTGGATGGCGGGCATTAAGATAGCCGCGATTATCGGAATGATTCTGCTCGGCTCGTATTACATTGCCACCGATCTCAATCCCTTCCCGATGAATTTTCATTACCTGTGGGATCATGGCGGCTTCTTCCCTAATGGCGTGAACGGTTTCATTATGTCGTTAGCTCCAGTGCTGTTCAGCTTCGGCGGCATTGAACTAATCGGAATCACGGCGGGCGAGGCTGAGAATCCCGATAAGACGATACCGTGGGCAATCAATCAGGTTATCTACCGCATACTGATTTTCTACGTCGGCACGATGATTGTCCTAATGACGCTGTGGCCATGGAATTTAGTCGGCAAGGAGGCAAGTCCTTTCGTGCAGATTTTTGAGGGCGCAGGCTTTCCTTCAGCGGCGAATATCCTAAACTTCGTCGTGCTGACTGCGGCGGTTAGTGTCTACAACTCGGCAATCTATTCCAATTCGCGAATGCTTTACGGCTTAGCAAAGAGTGATAACGCGCCGAAGTTCTTTGAACAATTATCTAAGCGTGGCGTGCCCGTCAACGGTATCTTAGTCTCGTCGGGGATAACTCTTTTGGCGGCGGTACTCAACTACCTTTTGCCCGATGAAGTCTTTATGTACATGATGGCAATCGTAACTGGCGCGGTCGTCATCAGCTGGGGGCTAATCGTCCTGACGCATTTAAAGTTCCGTCAACATTGCAAGGCAGCGGGCATCACTCCAAAGTTCAAATCGCTGTTCTATCCGTTCGCCGATTATCTGTGCTTAGCATTCCTTGCCGGCATACTAATCATTATGGCGATAATGGCCGAGATGCGACCAGCAGTTATCGTTATGCCGCTCTGGATTCTGTTTATCTGGTTCTTCTACAAGTCAAAGCGACAATGAAGGCTTATCGGACGCTTCGGCGTCTTTTTTATTGGATGCAACGTCACGTTGCTTTTTTATTGCGGCAACGGGGCAGATTGAAATGATACTCTCCCAATCCTCTGGCTTAGTCGTGTCAAAAAAAATTCGACCGCGCTGATAAGTCACGCCGCCGAATTCTGACTCGCTCACGCAAGCCAAGCACCTTACACAAATATTTTCGTCGTAGGTCATAGCTTAGTAATCACAATCTTTCCAATGCGCACGCCGTCCATCTCCTTGACTTTGAAGCGGAAGCCGTTCCACTCGTGAACCTCGCCGACCTTAGGGATATATCCAAAGCAAGCCGTCACGAACCCGCCCATAGTCTGGAAGTGGTCATGGTCTTCATCAGGCAAAGTCTCAATGCCGAACCGTTCCTTGAATTCGTCAATGTCGCAAAGCCCGTCCACCGTCCACGAATTGTCTTTATTGCGTTTGAAAGTCTCCTCGTCGCCTTCGGTATCGACAATCTCGCGCAAGATGTCATCAAGAGTAATGAACCCGATAACGCCGCCGTACTCGTCATTAACCATAGCCTCTGTTATGCCGCTCGACCTAAACTTCTCGACGATACGCAACGCCTCCATTGTCCTGGGAACGTAGCTTGCCTTGCGAATCAGCTTGCTTAGGTCAATGTTGCGTCCGTCCTTCAACACGGCGTCTAGCAAGTCTTTGGCGTAAATCAGCCCGCGACAATCATCAAGACTGCCATAGCCCACGGGGAAGATTGTATGCGGACTGTCCTGCACGATTTGCAAATTCTTTTCCAAGCCGTCGTCAAGGTCAAGCCACACAATCATAACCCGCGGCGTCATCAGGGAATAAGCCGTCTCGTCGCCTATGTCAAAGATTCTGTCGACCATCTCCTGTTCGGATTTCTCAATCGTGCCGTCCTCAGTGCCTTGCTCGATTAAGTCTAGTACCTCGTCTTCGGTGACGGCATCGCTTTTGGAAGTGTTCACGCCGAAGACAAACGCTACGCCATTAGCAATGGCCGTAAGCATCGCCACGAACGGATTCATCAGCATGACGATAACTCGGAACATCTTGTATCTGCTAAGCAAAAAATGTTCGGGGTCACGCTTAGCCGCCAGCTTAGGCAAGAACTCCCCGAACAGCAGAAAGATAAACGTCGTGACACACAGCGCGATTACTGCCGAGATTATCTGCGCGTGCTCCACGAAATTTATCTGCGCGGCAATCAACGGACTAACTAGCACGGCACACACGCCCGCTAATATCCCCGTGAATGTGATTCCGATTTGTGCGACGCTCAAGGGCGCAGGCGATTCAATCATTGACAAGACTGCTCGTGCGTCCTCGTTGCCGTCGTCGGATAATTTTTCTAGCCGCCCGCGATGACTCTCTATTAACGCCGTCTCCATTAGCGAAAAGTATCCGCTAACCGCCGCCAACAGAATTATCAGCGCAGGCAAGATTAGCCCTGTTTCCAAACTTCACACCTCATCAATTCAAAGCTATTCGCGCATACTCGTCGAGCATGTCAAAGAAGGTCATATGCCCACGCTCACTCGCCTTACCTTTGCCGATTGTCTTAAGCGTCGCGGCGTAGATAACTGATTCCACACTGCCCGGCACTAAGTTTTCCCAGTTCTTGTAATCGTAAGCGCGCTCGTTAATCGTGTTCTGCGGACGACCAAAGACTTCAAGCTCGCAGAGGAACTGGATTTGATTGGTCTTCGGGCGCAAGTAGTAATGCTCCAAGACGTAAGCTTGATGGCTCAGAACCTGCAAATCTTCCGGCGAATACTGATAGCCTTGCTCACGAGCCAAAGCAACCTCCGCATTGAAATTCTCCCTGCCATAGTAAGCCATGTCATCATCAAGCGGCGCAGGGTCATGTTCAACCATGCGTATCCAAACGTCCGCCATGTACTCGCTTGCCATATACGGCATCTTCTTCCACTGCACAGACTGCTTATCAAGATAATAAGTGTAAGTGTCGTCGGCGGCTAGCTTAATGAACCGCTGCTTGAGTGTCTTTAAGCTTTGTTGCGGCGCAGAAGAAGTTACGCGCTCTCGACGGATTGACGGCGGCTCATTGCGCGTCGGAAGTGCAATCGGCTCCT
>JAFWCT010000040.1 GCA_017534385.1 Selenomonadaceae bacterium | reverse complement strand
CGAACAGTTGCCCGCGAAAGGTCGTGCCGTCCTGCAGTATCAGTTTCCCTTTCAAAGTTTTCACCTACTAAATCTCAAATTATTTTGTTATACTAACGGCGAAAGTTTATCACACGGCAAGCGGCAATGCAAACGTCCGCTGAATAATATTGTGTACAAGGGGGCGAGCTTATGAACTTCTTGCGCGAGCTGTGGGAGGCGTTGATTTATTTTCTGTTCCCGCCGAGGTGTCCTTGTTGCCGCGAAATTGTCGACGAACGTTATCAGCTGTGTCCGGCGTGCGAGGAAAAGATTTTGCGCGTGGACTTTTATAAGCGACCGCCTAAGCCGTTGGATAAGGTCTTGCGCGTGACGAAGTATCGTGGCGGTTCACGCGACCTACTCCGCAAGCTCAAGTTCGATAACAATCTGAACGTCCTGCCGCCGCTTAGAAGAATCCTAGACGACGTTAGCGGGCGTGAAGAAGTCTTGCAACTGTTAAAGGGCGTTGACTTCGCAGTAGCCGTGCCGCTTCATCAAGGACGCTTTAAGGAGCGCGGCTTCAATCAGACGGAAGAAATCTTCGCTGAGTGGTTGACTAAGAAGAATCTGCCGCTAAGAAATCTTTTGATACGGACACGGGCGACGCCTAAGCTTTACAAACTCGGCAAGGCTGACCGTGAGAAAATTTTAAGCGGAGTCTTCGCGGCGGCTGAGCAAGTTGACCTGCGCGGCAAGAGAGTTCTAATCGTCGACGACATCTTCACGACGGGCACGACCTGCAAAGAGTGCGCTAAGGTCTTGAAGTCATTGGGCGCGGAGAAAATCTTTGTGCTGGCGTTCGCGGCGGACTTCAGAGAAAACTTTTAATTTCCCGCGCGGGCTGATATAATGTTGCACGCTTAACAGGAGGCTGATTAAATGGAAAAGTACAATCCACAAGAAATCGAACGTAAATGGCAAGAGGTTTGGAACGCGCCCGACTACTACCGCACGACCGAAGACAGCTCGCGCCCGAAGTATTACGCGCTGGAAATGTTCCCGTATCCTTCGGGCAATCTGCATATGGGGCACGTGCGCAACTACTCAATCGGCGACGTGGTTGCCCGCTATCGCATGATGGCTGGCTATAACGTCTTGCACCCTATGGGCTTTGATGCGTTTGGCATGCCGGCGGAGAATGCTGCGATTGCTCACGGCGTCAAGCCTGGCGATTGGACGTTCGCCAATATCCGCAACATGACCGCTCAGCAAAAGGCAATGGGCTTGGCTTACGATTGGGATAGAGAGGTTGAAACTTGCCGCGCAGATTATTATCATTGGACGCAGTGGCTCTTTGAACTGTTCTATAAGCGTGGGCTTGCTTACAAAAAAGAGGCTTCTGTCAACTGGTGCGACACGTGCGGCACGGTGCTTGCCAATGAACAAGTCATCGACGGAAAGTGCTGGCGTTGCGATTCGGAGGTTCACAAGAAAAATTTGGCGCAGTGGTTCTTCAAGATAACCGCCTATGCTGATGAACTCCTTGCCGACCTCGACAAGCTGACGGGCTGGCCTAATCGCGTCAAAGTCATGCAGGAGAATTGGATTGGACGTTCTGAAGGCTTGGAACTTTCTTTGGACGTGCCCGCGCTCGGCGAAAAGATTTCCGTCTACACCACGCGCCCTGATACGTCGTTCGGGATAACGTTCCTTGCCTTGGCTCCCGAACACCCGCTGGTTGAAAAAATCTACGCGGTCTCTCCGAAGGCTGACGAGATTAAAAAGTTCTGCGAACGTGCCCGCAGTCAAAGCGACATTGAACGCACAAGTAGCGAATCGGAAAAGGAAGGCATCTTCACTGGCGTGACTTGCGTCAATCCCTTCAACGGGCGCGACGTGCAAATCTGGGTGACTAATTACGTTGTCTTCGAGTATGGAACTGGCGCGGTTATGGGCGTGCCTTCTGGCGACCAACGCGATTGGATGTTCGCTAAAAAGTACGGGCTTGACATTATCTTGACGCTTCAACCTAAAGACAAAGAACTCAAGCTTGAGGAGATGGACGCGGCTTACACTGAACATGAAGGCGTTATGGTTAATTCGGGCAAGTTCACGGGCATGGACTTTGAAACGGGCTTTAAAGCAATCATGGACGAGGCGGAGGCTCAAGGCTTCGGCGTGCGCAAGGTCAATTATCGTCTGCGCGACTGGCTGATTAGTCGTCAACGCTATTGGGGTGCGCCGATTCCCGTCATCTACTGCGACAAATGCGGCGAAGTCCTCGTGCCCGAAGACGAACTGCCCGTTCTCCTGCCCGATGACGTTGAGTTCAAACAGGGCGCGTTAAGTCCGTTGTCGACTTCCAAACAGTTCAACGAATGCCGTTGCCCGAAATGCGGCGGTCATGCTCACCGCGAAACCGATACGATGGACACGTTCATTTGCTCAAGCTGGTACTACATGCGCTACACCGACCCGCACAACACGACTAAGCCTTTCGACCGCGACAAGGTAAACTACTGGAGCCCCGTCGACCAATACATTGGCGGCATTGAGCACGCGATACTTCATCTGCTGTACTCAAGGTTCTTTACCAAAGTTCTCCGCGACGCTAAGCTCCTCGACTACGACGAACCCTTTGCTAACCTCTTGACTCAAGGCATGGTCATCAAGGACGGCGCGAAGATGTCGAAGTCCCTCGGCAACGTCGTCAGCCCCGAAGAGATTATCAGCAAGTATGGCGCGGATACTGCCCGCTTGTTTATCCTGTTCGCCGCGCCTGTCGAACGCGACCTTGATTGGAGCGATGAAGGCGTTCAAGGTTCGTTCCGTTTCCTTAACCGCGTGTGGAGAATTCTAAACTTATTCGGCGACGCGATTAAGTCTGGAGCCGACGATTACTCCGCGCAGGCTTTGACGGCTGAAGAAGTTTCATTGCGTCGAACGCTTCACAAGACAATAAAAAAAGTCACGGAGGATGTCCGCGACCGCTTTGCATTCAACACGGCGATTAGTTCGCTTATGGAACTCGTCAACGCAATGCACGTCTTCCAAGACAAGCCGATTAATCCGAACCTTGCCCGCGAGCTTGCAAAAGATTTGCTGATAATGCTTGCGCCGTTCGTGCCACATATCGCCGCCGAGCTTTGGAGCAAGTTCTTCGTCGGCGACGTTCACAAGCAAAGTTGGATGACCTTCGACGCGTCGGCAATCGTCGAGGAGGAGATTGAAATCGTCATTCAGATTAACGGCAAAGTCCGCGAGCATGTCAAAGTTCCCGTCGGCTTGAGCAAAGCTGACCTTGAAAAGCTTGCACCGACCTTGCCACGTGTCAATGAACTCACAGTCGGCAAGAAGGTTATCAAGATTATCGCCGTGCCCAGCAAGCTGATTAATATCGTCGTCAAATAAATTCCCTCAGGCAAAAAAATTATCCCCGATGATGAGTCGGGGATTTTTTTATAAGACTTTGTAAGTCAGCGTCGTGAGTCCGATTAAAATCTTGTCGCCGTCCCGGAGTTCGTGACGACTTATCGGCTTTTTGTTTACGAAGGTTCCATTCAAGCTGCCCGCGTCGTAGAGAACGTGCCGGTGTCGTTCGTAGGCAATGTAAGCGTGAATTCGTGACGCACTCTCATCGCCGAGAACGAAATCATTTGTCGTCTTGCGTCCGAGGTAAATCTGTTTCTCGCCGAAGACAAGCTCCGCCGACTTGAAGTCAGTTAAGACAGCCAAATTGTATTCAACCTTGCGCGGCGTAGCAGTGCGCATAGTCTCGACGATTCGGGCTTTGTCGGCGATAATCGTCTTGTCATCGTCGTTGGAGTTAGCATTGGCAATCAGCGTATGACTTAGCACATCGTTTTCAAGATTAATCGTGTCCTCTTCGTGCTCAGAGTCTTCAGCATAGCTCGTGACAATAACGATAGCATCTTCACCGGCGGACATCTTCTTTAGCTTTATAGAGAGCTTGCCGTCCATGAAACAATCTTCGCGGATAACCTTGCGTTCAACAGCCTCGTGCAGAGCCTTAATCAAACGTGCCGCGCTCAAGCGGTGGCAGTCTTCTTCGCAAAGATAAATCGTGTAAGAGTTCGGGACGAGGTTTTCTTTATTCTTCTGCTTAGCGACTTCGCGTTCCAAAGCTTTAATCAATTCCTTCGGCTCAAGCTCACCGCGCCGCTGAAAGAGATTGGACAGCTGTTCAGTTATCACGCTAGCAAAGTTCAACTGCGCCACCCCCAAAAAAATTAGGAATTAGGAATGAGCAATGAGTAATGAACAAAGCATTCCCAATTCCTTATTCCAAATTCCTAATAGCCTTTCAAACCAGTTCGATTATAACCATAGGCGCGGCATCTCCGCGACGAGGCATCAGCTTATAAATTCTGGTGTAGCCGCCCGAACGGTCACTGTACTTTTCGGGAAGCTCCTCAAAAATTTTATGAACAACTTCCACGTCCGCGACGAGATTTATAGCTTGACGGCGTGCGCTAAGGTCTCCGCGTTTGGCAAGCGTGATGACTTTTTCCGCGAACTTGCGAAGTTCCTTTGCACGAGCCTCTGTTGTCTCAATGCGTTCATGCTTAAAGAGTGCACTAAGCAAACTCTTAAACATAGCCTTGCGTGCGCCGCTATTCCTTCCGAGTTTCCTATAACTCATCAAATTTCCTCCTTCCTGCTTAATCGTCCGAGTTCATGGCGTTTTGATTCGGCGAAGGTTTGAACGAAACGCCGAGTTGTTGCATAGTGTTTTTAATTTCTTCAAGAGACTTGCTACCGAGGTTGCGGAACTTTTTCATCTCATCTTCGGTCTTATCGACCAAGTCCGCCACAATGTGAATACCCGCACGCTTAAGACAATTCGTTGAGCGAACAGACAACTCCAGCTCTTCAATAGGCTTGCTAAGATTTTTATCCAACGTCAGCGTAATATCCTCAGCGGGCTGTTCCTTCATAGAAATTTCTTTAGCCTCTTCCATTTCTTCAGCGGCGACGGTATCCATGCTCTGGAAAAGTTTCATGTGGGAGATAAGAATAGCCGCCGCCTTAGCAACAGCTTCTTCGGGGCGCAACGTGCCGTTTGTCCAAACCTCCAATGTCAACTTGTCGAAGTCCATTTCATTGCCGACGCGGGTGTCTTTCACGTCATAGTTGACACGCAAGACCGGCGAGAAAATTGAATCGATAGGGATTGTGCCGATTATGTCATCAGGATTTTTATTTTTCTCCGCCTGATCGTAACCACGCCCATTGCGAGCTATCATTTCGATTTTAAGTTTGCCGGTCTCATTTAGCCACGCGATATGCAAATCGGGATTCAAAATCTCAATGCTTGGGTCGCAATCAATGTCGTCAGCTGTAACTTCTCTGCGTCCACCCGTATGCACGCCGTTTTTAATTTCTTCTTCAACGTCGACATCAATCCTTAGGGTGTAAGTTTTCGGCTGTGTAACGGCGACTTGCGCAAAAGGCTGATACGATTGATTTTTCTCGTCGTCGACCTTTAAGCAGAGTTGTTTGATATTGAGCACGATATTGGTCACGTCTTCGCGAACGCCAGGAATTGTCGAGAACTCATGAAGCACGCCATCAATCCTAATCGACGTGACCGCAGCCCCTTCCAACGAGGAAAGAAGCATACGACGCAGACTATTACCAATCGTTATTCCATAGCCACGACCGAGAGGTTCACAGACAAATTTGCCATAATTGCCGTCGTCACTAATCTCGACCATTTCAATCTTCGGCTTTTGTTCATTCTTTTCGTTGTCAATCATTCAGTAAATCCGCTCCTTTCACAGAAAAAATCTGCCGGAATCATCGGATTATCTGGAGTACAACTCAATAATAGACTGTTCATTGACGGGAATATCGCTAATGTCTTCGCGGATGGGGAAACGTGTAATTGAGCCTTTAAGGTTAGCTTGATTGGAATCAATCCACGGCGGCGCACTCAAGGCATTGTTGACTTCCTTAATCGCCTTGAAGATTTCTTTGCCTTGGCTCTTCTCGCAAACCTCGACGACATCACCGACGCTGACCAGTGCCGACGGAATATCGACACGCTTGCCATTAACGGTTATATGACCGTGGCGGACGAATTGCCGAGCTTGACGGCGAGTGTTAGCAAAGCCCATACGGAAGACGACGTTATCAAGACGGCGTTCAAGGAGGATAAGCAAGTTCTCACCGGTGACGCCAGGCATCTTCTTAGCCTTCTCGTAATAGTTGCGAAATTGACGTTCAAGCACGCCATAGATAAACTTAGCCTTTTGCTTTTCTTTGAGCTGCAAGCCGTACTCGCTGACTTTGCGGTTCGCACGTTGTTGACCTTGATGTTTCTTTTCGCCAACCTTACGCGAACGACCGATAACCGCCTGTTCAATTCCGAGTGCGCGGCAGCGTTTTAAAGCGGGTGTTCTATCGATTGCCATATTTGCACCTCCAAATTAAACTCTGCGACGTTTGGGCGGACGACAGCCGTTGTGCGGGATTGGCGTCACGTCTTTAATCATGTTGACTTCAAGCCCCGTTGCCTGCAGTGAACGAATTGCCGCCTCACGACCTGCGCCGGGACCTTTTACGTAAACTTCGACTTGCTTTAAGCCGTGTTCCATAGCCGCTTTAGCCGCAGTCTCAGCTGCCATCTGCGCGGCGAAGGGTGTAGATTTGCGCGAGCCACGGAAACCGAGTCCTCCGGCTGATGCCCATGAAATTGCGTTGCCGCTTTTGTCGGTGAGCGTGACAATCGTATTGTTAAACGTGGAACTGATATGCGCCACGCCGTATTCTATATTCTTGCGAACTTTTTTCTTGGCGCGGACTGTTCTCTTTGTTGCCACCTGTCTTGACCTCCTTTATTAATCTTTCTTCTTACCGCCCTGGACGAGCTTTTTGGGACCTTTGCGAGTCCTAGCGTTGTTTTTGGTGTTTTGTCCACGAACAGGAAGACCGAGACGGTGACGGCGTCCGCGATAACAGCCAATATCAATGAGTCGCTTGATGTCCATCTGAACATCGCGGCGAAGGTCGCCCTCCACTACGAAATTGTGGTCGATAGCATCACGAAGTTTAACAACCTCGTCATCCGTGAGATCTTTGGTACGGGTATCAGGATTAACACCCGTCATCGCTAAAATCTTTTGCGAAGTGGGAAGCCCGATTCCGTAAATATACGTAAGAGCGTATTCGATTCTCTTGTCACGGGGCAAATCTACACCGGCTATACGTGCCATAAAGTTTTCACCTCCTTAACCTTGACGTTGTTTATGCTTGGGATTTTCGCAAATAACCATGACGCGACCTTTGCGCTTGATGATTTTGCATTTGTCGCACATCTTTTTGACTGACGGTCTAACTTTCATAATGCCCGCCTCCTAAACGATTCGATAATGTATCACGTTTGCTGATTGTTGTCTACAAGTTTTTATTTGAAACGATAAGTAATTCTTCCGCGCGAAAGATCATAAGGCGTCAACTCGACTGTGACCTTGTCGCCAGGAAGGATTCGGATAAAGTTCATGCGGATTTTCCCGGAAACGTGCGCCAAGACTTTGTGACCGTTTGCCAACTCCACTTGAAACATTGCGTTCGGCAAAGCCTCCAAGACTTTGCCTTCCACTTCGATTACGTCTTGCTTGCTCATGGCTTTTCCCTCAACACGTGCTCTAGGTCTTCGCTGACTTTATCTATACTCTGCCGCCCGTCTATTTCGACGTAGACACCCGCGCTCTTGTAATAATCAATCAAAGGGCGCGTCGACTCTTCATAAGCCGCTAGACGTTTTGTCATAGTCTCGGCGTTGTCGTCCGCACGTTGATAAAGTTCACCGCCGCAAAAGTCGCAAACGTTGTCGGCTTTGGGCGCATGAAACTTCACATGATAAGTTGCTCCGCATTTCCTGCATATTCGACGCCCGACCGCCCGTTCTATAAGATAATCGGCGGGAACGCTGATATTCAAAACGCAAGTGATGTTCTTGCCGAGTTCCGAGAGAATCTTATCCAAAGCATCAGCCTGACTGACTGTGCGCGGGAAGCCGTCCAAGATAAAGCCGTCATTGCAATCGGACTTAGCCAAACGCTCACGCACGATACCGATTGTGACTTCATCGGGAACAAGTGCGCCCGCGTCCATATAAGCCTTAGCCTTAAGCCCAAGAGGAGTACCTTCCTTAACCGCCGCTCTGAACATGTCACCCGTCGAGATTTGCGGGATATGATATTTCTTTACGAGCCGAGCCGCCTGAGTACCTTTGCCGGCACCGGGAGGCCCCATCATTAAAATTTGCATTTTGTTCACCTCATGAAGCCTTCGTAGTGCCGCATTACGACCATCGCTTCTATTTGTTTCATCGTGTGCAAGGCGACGCTTACGACAATCAATAACGCCGTCCCGCCGAAGTATACGCCTTGAATGTGAGTGGCTCCGCCAATTAAGTTTGGTAACACCGCGATAAACGCCAGATACAAAGAACCCGCCGTTACCAAACGCGTCAACACATAGTCAACATAATCCGCCGTCGGCTGTCCGGGTCTTATGCCTGGAATGAACGCTCCGTACTTTTTAAGGTTATCTGCCATGTCGGGTATCTTTACTGTGACTGCCGTATAAAAATACGTGAAGAAGATTATCAGCACGACATACAGAAAAGTTTGGAGCGGCGTGCCCCATTGCAAGTGCGCCGCTAGCTTTTGTATTGTCGGATTGTCTATGAACTGGACGACCGTTATCGGGAACATCAGCACGCTTGACGCAAAGATTATCGGTATGACACCTGCAGGATTGACCTTCAGCGGCAAGTGGCTTTGATGTCCGCCGTAAGCTCTAGCTCCGACTACTCGCTTGGCATAGGTTATCGGGATTCTTCTAAGTGCCGCCTCAACGTAAATGACGAACACGATCATTGCCAGCGCGATGACCGCGAACAGTACCACGCTGAAATAATTAATCGTCCCAGCTTGCACGTATTGGAAAATCGTCGCTATGTTCTTGGGCAGTGCCGCTACTATTCCCGCGAAGATGATAAGCGATATGCCGTTGCCGACTCCTTGCGCCGTTATCTGTTCGCCTATCCACATTAGCAAAGTTGTTCCCGCCGTCAACGTGATTGCGATTATCAAGATGTTTACGGGATTTGGATTCAAGACCGCCGCCTTGAGTCCGATTGACATGCCAACAGCTTGCGCGAACGCCAATACGACTGTCAGCTTACGAGTTACCCGCGTTGTCTTCTTGTGACCTTCTGCGCCTTCTTTACTCCATTGCTCCAAGGTAGGAACGACAACCGTCAACAGTTGCATGATAATCGCCGCGTTGATGTACGGCGTAATACTCATTGCGAAGATAGAAAACTTGCTGAACGCGCCGCCGGAGAATAAATCCAACAGCCCGAACAAGCTCCCGTTATTGAAGAGTTGCTCGATTGCCGTCGGGTCGACGCCTGGTACTGGGATATGCGTGCCCATTCGGAAGACCGCAAACATTATCAGCGTAAAGATTATCCGCTGCCTTAGCTCAGGTATCTTAAAGATATTTGACAGAGCCGACAGCACTTTAAATCACCTCATGAGTACCGCCGACCGCCTCAATCTTTTGGATAGCAGTCTTCGTGAAACCCTGCGCCTTAACCGTCAATTTCTTAGTCAGTTCGCCGTTGCCGAGAATCCTCACGCCGTCCGAAACGTCACTTTTCTTGAGAATACCCATTTCAACGAGCGAATCCTTGTCAACCGTCATGTCATCATCGAAGACGTTAAGCGACGAGACGTTGACCTCGGCATATTCCTTGCGCCAGATATTTTTAAAGCCGCGTTTGGGCAAGCGACGATAAATCGGCATCTGCCCGCCTTCAAAGCCCGGACGAACTCCACCGCCGCTACGAGCCTTTTGCCCCTTGTGACCTTTGCCCGAAGTCTTGCCGCAACCCGAACCCGTGCCGCGTCCCAAACGTGTCTTATCCTTGCGCGAACCTTCTGCAGGTTTAAGTTCATGAAGTTTCATCTTCAAACCCCCTTCCGATTATTTATCAAGAGCAACCTTGCCTTCGTCGGCGATTTCTTCGGCCTTCACGAGATGTTCTACCTTGTGAATTTGTCCACGAATTGTCGGCGAGTCCGGCAGAATCGAAAAGGAATTCAACTTGCGCAAACCAAGCGAACGGACTGTTTTGCGTTGAGTTTCAGGACGACCGATAATGCTTCTGACCAATGTGATTTTCAATTTAGCCACGTCTCAGCCCTCCTTACTTAAAAAGCTCAGCGACAGTCTTGCCGCGCAGTTCGGCGACAACTTCCGCACGCTTAAGCATTTTCAAGCCCTCAAGCGTCGCACGCACCATGTTATTGGGATTGGACGAGCCAAGGGACTTAGTTAAGATGTCGTGAACGCCCGCAAGCTCAAGTACCGCACGAGCCGGACCGCCCGCGATAACGCCAGTACCTTTCGACGCCGGACGCAACAAGACTTTGCCCGCACCAAACACGCCAACCACGCCATGAGGTATCGAACGCTCTTTGAGCGCAACCTCGATTAAATTTTTCTTAGCATCGTCGACACCCTTGCGAATTGCTTCGGGAACTTCAGCCGCCTTGCCGAGTCCGACGCCGACTTTGCCATTGCGATTGCCGACGACAACCAGTGCGCTGAAAGAAAATCTGCGACCGCCTTTAACGACCTTAGCAACACGATTTATAAAAACAACTTTCTCCTCGAATTCGGGAGTTTCAGTTTCATTTCGGGGCATTAGTTCAACCTCCTTTGCTCAGAATTTCAAGCCGCCCTCGCGAGCCGCCTGAGCCAATGCCGCAACGCGACCATGATAAATGTAGCCGCCGCGATCAAATACAACCTCGGTGATTCCTTTTTCGAGAGCCTTTTTGGCAATCGCCGCGCCGACAGCTTTAGCCGCCGCAATGTTGCCGCCAGTGCCCTCGAAGTCCTTATCGAGGGAGCTTGCCGCCGCGAGTGTCATGCCTTTATCGTCGTCGATGACTTGCGCGTAGATATGCTTGAGAGAGCGGAACACATTCAAGCGCGGACGCTCTGCCGTGCCCGCTACGTGATTGCGAACGCGCAAATGTCTCTTTTGGCGAGTTTCGTTTTTATCT
>JAFWCT010000039.1 GCA_017534385.1 Selenomonadaceae bacterium | reverse complement strand
TGCACATGAACGAAACGCTCACCGAAATCAACGACAGCATCAAAAATTACGGCAAGCGTCCGTTTGAGGTCGTCGCGGAGACAGGGCTTTTCGACTGCGGGACGTTGGCGGCTCATTGCGTCCACTTGAGCGACGCGGAGATCGAAATTATCCGCCGCAAAAAAATTCGCGTGGCGCACAATCCCGGCTCGAACATGAAACTTGCAAGCGGTATCGCGCCCGTGACGAAACTCCTTGCCGCAGGCGTGACTGTCGCGCTCGGAACGGACGGCGCGTCGTCGAACAACAACCTTGACATGCTCGAGGAAACTCGATTGGCGGCACTGCTCGCGAAGGTCGACACGCTCAATCCGCTTGCCGTACCCGCCGCGCAGGCACTGCAAATGGCAACGGACTTCGGCGCGCGGGCATTGGGCTTGAAGTCGATCGGGCGGCTGGAAGTCGGTTGCAAGGCTGACATCGTGCTGTGGGACATGCGCGGCGTCGATTGGCAACCGAATTACAATCCTGCGTCGCTTTTGGTGTATTCGGCGAACTCCTCGGCAGCTGATACGGTGATTGTTGACGGAAAAATATTAATGGAGGGTCGCGAACTGAAAACTTTGGACGAGGAAAAGATTATCGCGGAGTTTACGGCGTGTGCTAATCGTTTGACCGGAAAAAATTCCTAATCTTAGCGAAAAACTCTGCTTTGAACAGTCGGAATTTAAATTCAGTCAGTCCGAAGCGCGGCTTACGAATATGCACGCGATAAAGTTCATAAGGATTAGTTTTAAGGGTATTCAAGCTCGCCTCGCCAGTTACAGCGGTCAAATAATTTTCTTCCTTTAAAATCTCGACCAAATCAGAATTAAAAGCCCCGTTCGGATAAGACAGGCTGTAAATCGTGTCTAAGCCGCTCCATTCCAAGAAAGTTTTCGATTCGCGCAGTTGTCTGCGTTGCGTGTGAGCGTCTAAAGTCGTTAAATCTAAGTGGTCGGACGTATGCGAGCCGATTTCAATCCCATATTGCTGCATAACCTTGAGTTGATTGAGCTTGAGGTAATTTTTTTGCCCGATTTGGTTAGTGATGACGTAAAGAACGGCTTTCATGTCGTGCGCCTTTAAAATCGGGAACATCTCGGAAAAATTATCCTCGTAGCCGTCATCGAAGGTCAAAACGATAGGTTTATCAGGCAAATTACCTTTACCGTGAACGACGCGCATAAAATCTTGTAAAGTTATCGTCGTATAGCCTTCAGATTGCAGATAATCGAGTTGGGCGGCGAAATCTGCGGGCGGCACGTTATAAATTTCAAAATCCGGGTCAAGCGGTTCATTAGTGACTTGATGATATTCGAGAATGGGAAAACCATCAGGCTCCGGCAGAAAAAGGATAATCGCCGCGAGGATTGAGCTTAAGATAAGAAAAATGATAGTGATGATGCGCAAAATAATCACCTCCGCGAACATTTTAACACGCCGACAAGATAAAAAAAATCCCCCACGTCGTGTAGGGGACTTTTTATCATCATTTCAATAATTCAATCAGTGGAGTTAAATCAATATCAAGTTCTTTAGATTTTATTTTTATTGCAGCTTGAAGCGCATTTTGTCTATCTACGCTCATAATTTCCATTATCGAATCAGCCATTTTTTCGATGGATTGAATATCTTCAGCCGTAAATGAATTATTTTTTTGCGATAACGACTTTTGCGATAACGACTTTTCTTCCTGTTCCTCTTCTATTTGAGACTCCAGATAAGGTTCTGAAACTTCTTCCCACCATGAAAGAAATTTTTTTGCCTTATCATACTTCGAAATTTCATCAACACGATTAAAAGCATATTCATTGACTATCGAAGACACATCTTTAACTGCAACTGCAAGAGTTTTATTATAATATTTCGATTTTGAAACTCCAAATATGTGATAGAAGTGTGAAGCAAATATTCCAAAGTAAGAAAGATATTTATCGTCTAATGATGAACTAAGATTAACTTTTCCAACGAAAAATCTTGGATTATTTTCTTCAACCTCAAATATTTCAAGCAATATATTGTTTATTGTCTTAAGTTCAGCAATTTTTTTTGCAGGAGTTTTAATCTCAACAACATTGGGTTTCTTATATGAAGTTTTTTGTCGTTCATGTTTAATCTCATCGAGTAAAGGATAAAACTTACTTACAAAAGCAGACATATCTTTTTCAATGTTAATATTATGAACCGCATGATAAATTTCGTAGAAAAAACACGTCGGAATTATATTAAGTTTCGGTATAAGCGATTGTACAAACGTAGATAACTTTTTATTTTTGGTAGGTAAATCATCAGGAAGATTAATGTTTAAATATTTCATAACTACTTCGCGACTGTCTGTAAGTAATTCTTCAGTTGAAATGTTTTCGGAAGATTTATGAAGCAGTTTAAAAAATTTTTTATCTTTATCGGAGAATTTTATCAAACGAAGTCGCTCAAGGTCACTAAAATCTATCTTTGCAACTTCATAAAATTGATTAGTGCTATAAACTCGATATATCCCAAGACCATTTGACTGCTCAACATCTAAAGGAAAAGTTTTATCTTCAATTCGTAATGGGTATTCGATACCATATTTATTTAATTCTCCGCAAAAAATACTTTCACGTTGTTCATCAACAATAAAAAGCCTGATAAGAGAATCTTTTTCTTTTGAATAGCTTTTATAAAGGTCAATTTGAGTTTTTGGAAACATATAGACTGGAAATCGACCATAAGCATATTGTGAAGGAGTTTTAACTTTAACTTCTGCGAACCATATAAAAGATTTGTCATAGTCCGCATACTGTTCAACAACAAAATCAACGACACTAGCTCCACTAGGTGCTCTATCATCTGGACGACGCACGGTAAGTTCAGGATTTTCATTTTTAAGAAATTTCTTTACGATTTCCTCGCCAATTAAACCTTTTTGATAGGCTGGCGTTGATTCAAACATTTTTCCCATAAAATCACCACAAAATATTTTTCGCCATGATGAAACTTTATCCTGCAAGACAAAAAATTCCTTCGGCGGACGGTCGGAGGGTTTTTCGTTTGACGGCATAAATTTTTTTTGCTAAAGTTCGTAACGAAATTGAAATCCTAGCGTATAAAAGGCATAAAACGATTTGGAGGCTGATAACAATGGCAAAGGAAATCTTGAAGGACGAAATCTTGAAAGACGAGGAACTCGAACAGGTAGCCGGCGGAACTTTTGCGGAAAGTTATAGCGACGCTCAACAGTTTGAGAAACTCGGCGTGAAAATCTTCAAAAATGATTTGGTTGGCGTTCCTCTTCTCGACCATGAAGGTTTCGTAAACCTGCGCAATGCGTTTGATAAATACGGCGTCACAATCAAAGACGACGGAAGCATTTGGGGCGACTTGACTGGCAAATCCAAAGCAAATCAATATTTTATCGGCGGCAAGGAAGTCAGCCGCGAAGACGCCTGGAAATACATCAACGCGCAGTTCGGTAAGTAAAAAGGCAAAATCGGATAACAAAAGCCCTTCGGTGATTGTCGGAGGGCTTTTTAATTAGTAGCTTAGCCACGTGAAGATAAAGATTGCGATAGAAACGATGCCATTGCGCATGAAGTAGGCTTGAGTGACTTCGCGATAGTCATTGGGGCGAACAATAGCATGTTGATAGACCAAAGCAAGAGCCGCAATCGCCACGCCGACGAAATAAAGCTTACCCAAGCCGAGCATAAGCCCGACGATAACAAAACAGGCAATCGACACGACGTGAAGTCCGCGAGCAATGTTTAGGGCACCTGCCGCCCCGTACTTAGTCGCTAAGGAGTGGAGGCGTTGAGATTTGTCAAAGCGTTCGTCCTGAGCACCGTAAACCGCGTCGAATGCTCCAATCCATAACGCCACCGCCACGCACAAGATTATCATTGGCAAGGAGATTGATTCGGTTAAGGCGACCCACGCGCCCGCCGGAGCCATTGCGATTGCCAAGCCTAAGCACAGGTGACACCACGCGGTAAATCGTTTCGTGAACGGGTAGACAATGAAAGGTATCGCCGCCACTGGCAAGAGCTTTAAACATATCGGCGGCAACTGTGCGACTGTCACGATTAAAACTATCATACACAACGCCACGAAGATTAACGCCTCGCCTTTGGTGACTTCGCCTTTGACCATTGCCCGATAAGATAGCCGCGGCTGCAACTTGTCGTATTTCAAGTCGGCGATGTTGTCGATGACGATTGCCGCCCAACGTGCTGACGTTATCGCCACCAAGATTAAGATGACTGTCCAGAAGTCCGGCTGACCGTTCGTTGCCATGAATGCACTTGCCAACGCGAACGGCAGACTAAATATCGTGTGCGGCAAGGCGACGTTGTTTGCATGAGCTTTTAATTTCATTGCCTCGCGAAGTCACCGTCCGATAAAAGCTTCCACGTCTCATCAGCCCGCGCAGAGTTCTTTAAGACGCGTTCGATATTTTTGCTGTCGCTGAAGTCGAAGAACCTTTCCGCCTCTTCACGAGACTTGCCGCCTGCGACCTTGCGATTAATCAGCCGTTCACGTAAAAGTTCTGGCTCGGCGTCAATAAACACGGAATAATCGCTAAGCACGCGGACATTAGTCCAGCCCGTCTCTTTGAGTAGCAGATAGTTCCCTTCAAGCAAAATGATGTCGTCCTCGACGCTCCAATAATCGGGTAGCACATCATGAATTCTGCGGTCGTAAATGTTCCAATCGGTACCTTCCTGCCGAACCTCGCGAATCTTATCAACAAGCAAATCCACGTCGAAAGTCTCAGGTGCCCCCTTAACGTCACGCATTAAAACTTGCTTGCCGTCGCGTTCAATCGTCGTTATGTTCATGTAAGCCGCCGTGTAGTGATAGCCGTCAATGCCGAGGGCGCGAATCGGGTCGACCTCTTTGGAACGTTCGCGGCTTAGCTTTTCCAAGAACTGTGCAAGCGTCGACTTACCTGCTCCAGGCGGCGCGACGAGATACGCAATAACCTTCCTGTCCATCGTCATCTTTAAATCAGTCAGCTCGCGCATGAATGGCATAAAGATTTCTTCAACCGCCGCCTCGCTGAACTTGACCTCCTGCCACAGCCCGTTGACTTCCATTTTGTACGTTAGAAAATTTTTCTCCATGACTCCTCCTCAATCATAAACCGCGCCGCGTTTGTCAATCTTCACGACGAAGATAATAACCTTGTCGTCCTCAATCTTAGCGATGATTCGATAGTCGCCGACACGATAACGCCAATACCCAGACCATTCTCCGCTCAATGCCTTGCCGAGCCGTCGAGGATTCTCGCAACCTATCAAATTTTTATCAACCCACGTAAGAATTCGATTACGAACGGGCACATCAAGTTTGTTAAGTTTTTTTATTACATGCGGGTCGTATTCAATGTGGTATTGTTTCATAACAATCCAAGCTCCTGTTTTAATTGTTCGTGTGAAATGGTCACCGGATTTTTCAAGTACTCCGCATAAGCCGCGTCCGCGTCGCGAATGTCCTCATCATCTTCAAGGCGGTCGAGTGCTGCTTGCTTAACATATTCCGACAGGCTGATACCTCTTTTAGCCGCAAAGCCTTTCATCAGTTCAATAGCCCCGTCATTAAAAGTCAAAGTAACTTCAGCCATTGTAATCGCGCTCCTTCCCTCAAGAAAAATCTCCACGCTTAACCAGTTCACGAGCCGCCTTGCCCGTCAAATGTTCAATCGTCATCACGGGAACAACCAACGCACTCAACCTGCCGAGTTCCTTTGTACGACGTTCCGCACTTGCCGTCGACGAATACTTATCAGCAAGCAACTCAAGCCCGCGCAGTTTATCGGGGTCATCATCGTCCTCAATGATTCTTATCCGCCCGAAGGCAATCGCACTGCTAAAGTATGTCGTGAACTCCTCGGCAACGACTTCATGACGGTCGACGACGCAGAACGAAACCTTATCATTGTTCCTAATCGCGTCGAGCTTGTGACCGGTCTTGGCACTGTGAAAATAAATCTTGTTGCCCTCCACGGCGTAGTTAATCGGCACGGCATAAGGATAGCCCTCGTCGCCAGAGAGAGCCAATACTCCGAAGTCGCCTTCACGAAGAATCTTTTCCGCCGCCTCCCGCGACAAGACTTGTTTACTGCGCCGCATTTCCCTGAACATAACGCAACCTCCCTAAGCACTTACGCCTTTGCGAATCAGCTTTGCGAGCTTTTCAGTCTCTTTCTCCGCGCTGTCAATCTTTGTGACTTCATAGCGGCAATCCGAGAGCATCTTAATCGCCATGTCGATTTTCCTAAGCGTGAAGTCCTCTTCGTTATCGGAGAGTTTCTTCAGTGATTGGCAACAACTCTTTAAGAGTTCCCCCTTCAACTTTGCGCGATACTTCTTGCGGTTGGCAATCTCGGCAATCAAACTTTCCAGCTGTTCAATCGAGTTAATCGCCGCCATTAAATCGTACTTCATCTGCGGGGAGAGCGGTGCCTCCATGTCGTCAGCGTCCATGACTACGCCGCTTTCCACTACTTCCTTAAACCTGTCTGTTACTGCCAATTTGAATCCTCCTTACCTGTCGCGTCTACGTCTGCCGTCACGATTATTCTTTAAGTCTTTGAAGTCTTTTAGTATCTTTGATTCCCTACGCGTAGCGTCGTTATTCCTCGGTCTGTCAGAAGTTCGCGATTGTCTGTCATTGCCTGAGGTGCGGTCGAAACTGCGCGGTGGTCTATCATTACCTCTGGACGGTCTGTCATTGCGCGGGCGGTCGAAGGTTCGCGGCTTAGGCGTGTCACCTTCAAGCAATGCGCGATGACTTGCATTGATTCTGCCCTTGTCGTCAATCTCGGTTATCTTGACCTTGAGGCGGTCGCCAACCTTAACAGCGTCTTCGACAGTGGGAATCCTCTTATCGGACAGCTGCGAGATATGGCACATCGCCTCCTTGCCGAAAGAAATCTCCACGAACGCGCCCGTCGGCATAATCCGAGTAACCGGACCTTCATAAACGTCGCCGACCTTCACCTCGCGCACAATCTGTTCAATAATCTCAATGGCGCGGTCAATGCCCTCGACGCTACGGCTCGTGACGAAAACATTTCCGTCGTCGTTAATGTCAATGTCAACGCCCGTTTCCTCGATAATGCGATTGATAATCTTGCCGCCCGTGCCAATGACTTCACGAATCTTATCAACGGCAATCTTCATCGTGCGGACGCGTGGTGCATATGGCGACAAATCGGCGGCGGGTTCGCTTATGACTTCAAGCATCTTGCCGAGGATAAAACTTCTGCCGCGCTTAGCTTGAGCCAATGCATCGCTTAGAATCTCCCGCGATATACCCGCAACCTTTATATCCATTTGAATTGCCGTGACACCTTCGACAGTGCCCGCAACTTTAAAGTCCATGTCGCCGAGCGCGTCTTCCATGCCTTGAATATCCGTTAGTATCGTGTGGGCATCGCCGTCCTTAACCAGACCCATTGCCACGCCGCTTACAGGACGCTTAATCGGAACTCCCGCTTGCATTAGGCTTAACGTACTGCCGCACACGCTACCCATTGAACTTGAGCCGTTGCTTTCCAAGACTTCCGAGACAAGCCGAATCGTATAAGGGAACTCTTCAATGCTTGGGATAACCGGAACGAGTGCACGTTCCGCAAGTGCCCCGTGACCAATCTCACGACGACCGGGACTCCGCGCAGGTCTAGCCTCTCCGACACTGTAGCCGGGGAAGTTGTAATGGTGCAGGTAATGTTTAGTGTATTCGGGTTCGAGTCCGTCAATAATCTGTTCATCACCGATTGCGCCCAACGTCGTTATTGTCAAGACTTGCGTTTGACCTCGCGTAAACAATCCTGAGCCGTGCGTCCTAGCGAACAATCCGACTTCGCAAGTGACTGGGCGGACTTCCTCAAGCTCGCGACCGTCAGGGCGAATCTTTTCATGCGTTATCATGTGGCGGACGATTTCCTTTTCCAGCTTATAAAACACCGCGCCAATATCCTTCTCTGCATTGGGATATTCTTCGGCGGGGAATTTCTCCTTGAGTGCCTCGACGACTTCAGCTTTAACTTCATCGAGTGCCGCCTCTCTAGCCAGTTTGTCGGGATTGCGAACGGCATTATCAATCTTGTCCCTAGCAAGCTCACGAACAGCCTTATCAATCTCCTCGTCCGGTTGGAATAGGGTAACGTCCTTTTTCTCCTTGCCGACTGCCGCTTTAATCTCCTCTTGGAAGGCGACAATCTTTTTAATCTCCTCGTGCCCAAAGAGTATCGCCTCAAGGACGACTTCTTCAGGCAATTCCTTGACGCCCGCCTCAACCATCATGACAGCATCAGCCGAGCCTGCAACGATTAAATCCATTTCCGAGGCGTCGAGTTGCTCCTTGGTCGGGTTGATGATAAATTCGCCGTTAATGCGTCCGACGTGCACACCGGCAATCGGTCCGCCAAAGGGAATGTCGCTGACACTAAGTGCACAACTCGCGCCAATCATGCCGGCGATTTCGGGCGCGTTATCCTCGTCGAAGCAAAGAACCGTCGCGATAATCTGAACGTCATTGCGGAAGCCGTCGGGGAAGAGCGGTCTAATCGGACGGTCAATCAGTCGGCTCTTTAGGATTGCTGAAGTTTGCGGGCGACCTTCGCGCTTGATGAATCCGCCGGGGATTTTCCCTGCCGAATACATCTTCTCTTCGTAATCGACAGTCAGCGGGAAGAAGTCGACTCCCTCTCTTGGCTCAGCGGACATTGTTGCCGCAACCAATACCGCCGTGTCACCGTAGCGCACTAACACTGCGCCATTTGCCTGCTTAGCCATCTTGCCATGCTCGACGATTAACTTTCTGCCGCCGAGTTCCATTTCAAAAGTATCCAAAGCTTTTTCCTCCTAATCATTTATCACGCCGCTAACTTTCGACACGAATATATTTTTTCCTGTACAAGCCTGCTTGCTTTTGATAACCTTGTATCTCGAAAGGATTTGATAGCTTGAAGAATTTATTTGGAATGACACTAGCTGAACTGGAGACGGAGCTTAAGCCTTTGCCACGGTTCAGAGCAAAGCAAATCGCCGCGCACATCTACAAGCACGCTCTGAAGTCTTTCGAGGCGATGAATGACTTGCCCAAAGCTTTACGGGCTGAATTGGCTCAGCGTTACGAGATTAAAGCCGCCGACCTGTTGAAGCGTCTGGACTCGGCTGACGGCTTGACGACAAAATTTTTGCTCGGCTTATCGGACGGCGCGACGATTGAAGTTGTCCTAATGCGCCACGACTACGGCAACAGCGTCTGCATATCAAGTCAGGTCGGTTGTCAAATGGGCTGCAAGTTCTGTGCCTCGACGCTTAAAGGTCTCGAACGCAACTTGACGGCGGCGGAGATGCTCGGCGAGATTTTCTTTGTCAATGAAGTCCTCGGCAAAGCAGTTGATTCAATCGTGGTCATGGGCACGGGCGAACCGCTTATGAACTATGACGAACTGATTAAGATGTTGCGTCTTGCGCACGAGGATTATTGCTTGGGGCTGAGTTATCGTAAGGTCACAATCTCGACGTGCGGCATTGTCCCCGCCATAAAAAAATTACGCGACGAGAAAATTCCCGTCACGCTATCGATTTCATTGCACGCCCCCGACGATAACTTGCGCTCTGCCCTCATGCCGATTAATTCTGCGTTCGGCTTGAAGAGTCTGCTTGCCGCCGGTGATGATTATGCGCAGTCGACTGGGCGGCGTGTCACTTACGAATATATTTTGCTCGGCGGCGTCAATGACACGGAAGAACATGCCCGACGCCTTGCCAAAGTCTTAAGCGGGCAACTTGCCAACGTCAATCTGATTCCGTTTAATCCCGTCGTGGAAAGGACTTTCAGCCCGCCGACCAATCATGCCGTTAAGAAGTTCTTCCACTTCCTCAACACGCACGGCATTAACGCGACCATACGCAAGGAGATGGGTGCCGATGTCAATGCCGCTTGCGGTCAGCTCAAAGCTAATTGGCGGTAAGCTTATTCTTGCTTCTTGAGTCTGGAGCCGCTGATTTTATATGTGTCGTCGTCAATGTGGAAGGTTGTCGCCGTGTAATTCTTAAAAGTAATGGAACCGTCATCAAAGGTGAGTATGACGGCTTTATTTTTATAAGACGAAGTGAAGTCCAAACCGTCAAGGGTGAGCGTGTCATTGTTCGCGAAGCCGAAGATAGTATCCTTGCCGTCGCCTTCTTCATAGATAAAGTTATCTGCGCCAGCATCGCCCCAGAGTGAATCATTGCCCGTGCCGCCTTGAAGAAGGTCGTCACCCGTGCCGCCGAGGATTATATCTGCGCCCGTGCCGCCAAAGAGAGTATCAGCACCGTCGCCGCCCGATAAGCTGTCGTTACCTGCGCCGCCAAGGAGAATATCTTTGCCCGTGTAACCGCTTAGAGTGTCAGCTCCGTCACCGCCGGAGATTGAATCATTGCCAGCATTGCCGAACAGTTTATCGTTATTCGCACCGCCATTTATCGAGTCATTGCCGTCGCCGCCCCAGATTGAATCATTGCCAGCATTGCCAAACAGTTTATCATCACCCGTGCCACCGTCGAGAGTATCTTTACCGTCGCCGCCAGCAAGTGAATCGTTACCTGCTCCGCCGAGGAGTTTATCATCACCCGTGCCACCGCTTAGAGTATCCGCTCCGTCGCCGCCAGAGAGTGAATCATTACCTGCTCCGCCGAGGAGTTTATCATCACCAGTGCCACCGCTTAGAGTATCAGCACCGTCGCCGCCAGAGAGTGAATCATTACCTGCTCCGCCGAGGAGTTTATCATCACCCGTATAACCTGATAACGTGTCCTTACCGTCGCCACCAGCAAGTGAATCGTTGCCAGCATTGCCGAGGAGTTTATCATCACCCGTGCCGCCAGACAGAGTATCTTTACCGTCGCCGCCCCAGAGTGAATCGTTGCCTGCTCCGCCAAGGAGTTTGTCATCGCCCGTGCCACCGTCGAGAGTATCTTTGCCATCTCCGCCAGCAAGTGAATCGTTACCAGCTCCGCCGAGGAGTTTATCATCACCAGTGCCGCCTGATAGAGTGTCTTTACCTTCGCCGCCAGCAAGTGAATCGTTGCCCTCGCCGCCGAAGAGTTTATCATCGCCCGCGTAACCTGATAACGTGTCTTTATCGTCGCCGCCGCTTAGAGTGTCGTTACCTGCGCCGCCGAAGAGTTTATCATTGCCCGCGTTGCCCACGAGTGAATCGTTGCCTTCCATGCCATAGAGTGAATCGTTCTTCGAGCCGCCGATAATGCTATTTGCCAATGAATTGCCCGTGATTTTAATAGCGGTCGTGCGTGACGAGGCATCGATAAATTTAACTGCGGAATCGAGGGTCATAGGCGATTTCGTCGAGTTGGTCACTTTGAGCTTGCCTTCAATGTTGACAGCCGACAAGCTTGCCGCGCCTTGAAGGATTATTTCTTCCGTGCCGACCTTGACAATCAAATCGTCGTCGCTCGTCTGTAAAGAGTAAGAGCCTTTGCCGTTATCAATCTGAAGCGTCGACGTGTCGTTGAAGCCTTTGATAGTATCGTTGCCGTCTTTGGTTGTGTATTTGAACGTGACGTTCTCGCCGTCAACGTTCTCAATAGAATCGTCTCCTGTGCCGCCGATAATCGTTACGTTCTTGCCGCCGTCATCAAATAAGAGTTCGCCATTGCTATAACCTTTTGCATGGTTGGATATGGTGTCAGCCCCGGAGCCGCCGTCCATCTTTACGCTATCGCCGCCGCCCTGCAATTTGTCGTTCCAGATTAAATCAGCACCTGCGCCGCCTAGCATAGTGACTTTATTGCTCCTGTTGTCTAAGTGGTCGTCGCCGCCGCTCGCGTTGATTGAAACGTTCTCGCCGTAGTTCCAAATCGAATCAATATCCGACGCCCCAACTATAGTAACTTTGTTGCCGTAGTTCCTAATGGAATCTTCGCCCTCAGCCGCATAAAGCTTAACGGAATCGTCGCTGTTGTTAATGACGTTCATAAAGTCGGCACCTTCAACGTTAATGGTCTTACCGTTCGCGCCGAGCAAAGTCATCACGCCGCCGTTCACGAAGTCAATTACAATATCATTATCAACCGTCGAGCGTCCGTAATAACCGCCGCCGTCAAAGGCAATAGTATCGTTCTCGTTGTAGCCGTCGATAGTGTCGTTGCCGTCGTCCGTGCCGACTTCAAACTTAACGCCGTTCTCGTTGTAGCTTTTTATGGAGTCGTCGCCAAGCCCAGCATTAACAGTAGTAGCTGTTGCGTTGCTAAAGATATGGATATAATCGTCGCCGTCGCCCGCATTGACCGAAGAGACTTGCGCCCCTGTATAAATTGAGTCATTGCCTTCGCCCGCGTCAACAGTATGATTCTCGGCATTGACATAAAGATAAATGTAATCGTTGCCTGTGCCCGTGCCGATTGAGGCTACCTTTGCTGCAGTCTCAATAGTGTCATTACCGTCGCCCGTGTCAATCGTGTGGTCTTCGGCATTGGCATAAAAATTGATTGAATCGTTTCCCGTGCCCGTTTCAATGAAGGCTACCTTTGCTGCAGTCTCAACGGTGTCATTGCCTGTGCCCGATTGATTCGTTACGTTGTAAGCATCGGCGTAGAAATGTACGTAGTTGTCGCCGTCGCCCGCATTAACAGAAATGTTAGAGCCATAAGCCTTTATGCTGTCGTTGCCGTCGCTAGTGCTAATCGTAGCATTGGAGGCGGAACTTTCAACAGTGTCATTGCCGCGGAAGGTCGTAACCAAGGTATCGTCGCTATTGCTAATGGTCACGTCGCCCGCTTGCCGAGCCAGATAGCGGAAGAACATATAGCCGCCCTCATACATGAAACCTTCGCCCGTGTCCGTGTTGGTTACGTCAAGCCCGTCCTCGAATGCTTGAGCGTCCGTCGAAACGTTCTTTATGCTCCACTCACGGAACTTTTCTGCACCGTATGTCAGCTCTGCCAAACCCTCCTTAACAAAGCCGGGCAAAGAATTCATGACATCAGCAAGGAGATTAGCACTCATAACTGCATGGGTAAATTCATGAGCAATGGTGTTGCCAAACTCTGAGTAAGCTTTATCAAGATTGTTTTCCAGTCCGTCGTAGTGGTGCAAGTTAATATCCAAGCGCAGGTCAGTAGCTTGAGAACCTACCCACCAAAGCCAAGTGATAGCCAAAGTGCCGCTGTCTTCCGTGTAGAACGTAACGGAGATTTCTTTTACTGTGGCGGACGAATTATCATTGAAGCTGTAATTGTCGCCATAACTCTCGGCAATGAGGTCAAGCGAGGCGGGAATCCACCACGTGTGCAACCCTTGCCAGATGAACTGTTCGGTTGTGGTCAGGTCAGAAAAAG
This sequence comes from Selenomonadaceae bacterium, assembly GCA_017534385.1. Classification (GTDB taxonomy): domain Bacteria; phylum Bacillota; class Negativicutes; order Selenomonadales; family Selenomonadaceae; genus Quinella. The sequence goes on along the minus strand of JAFWCT010000039.1, from coordinate 8,513 downwards.
TTTTCTCGTCGCCAAGCGTAACAGTCAGCCCATTGACGGTGAACGACGAGTCAGTAAAGCTCGTGTCCAAGTCGCCGTTTTCAGGCACAACGTCGTATTGGTCTTTACTTGTCGAGCCACCCGCGTCCAAGCCGGTTATCGCGCCGGTGTCGTCGGTGTCGTAGTCGATACCGCAAAACCTCTTCAAGAGGTCGTCGCCGCTCCTAGCGTTGTTAATGTCCTGAATCATCGCGGCTTTGACTTCAGCAAAGCTATTGAACGTCGAACAAGCTTTAATCGCCTCGTCGAGGGCCGCTTCGCCCGTTAAGGTCGTGTTGTCCAACGACTTCATAAACGCCGCGATAACTTCACGTTGCGTCGCCATAATAACATCTTCTTTCTTTTCCGCCATATTAAACGATTGGGAAAATATTTCAAGTGTCGCCGAAAAGATTTTGACGTTGCGAAAAAGCTTTAGGTGTTGTAGACTGCGAAAAAACTTTTGGAGGCTGAGAATATGTCGGCAAGGATTTTATACGGAAAAGAATTCGCCGCTCGGATAAAAGAATCTGCGCGGCTAGGGGTCGAGGAGCTTAGGAAAGACTTCGGGATAACGCCGGGGCTGGCAGTCATCATCGTCGGCGAAAACCCCGCGTCGCAAGTCTACGTCCGCAATAAGCACAAGACTTGCGAAGAACTCGGAATCGTCTCGGAGGTCGTCGCCATGCCCGAAGACACCACTAAGGACACGTTGCTTGCTAAGATTGACGAACTCAACGCGAACAAAGCTATTCACGGGATATTGGTTCAGCTACCGTTGCCCGCCGCGATTAAGGCGCACTCGGAAGAGATACTCAACCGAATCGACCCTCTTAAAGATGTCGACGGCTTCCACCCTGTAAACGTCGGCAAGTTGGTTATCGGAAGTCCCGCGTTGGTACCGTGCACGCCCGCCGGTTGTATTGAGATGCTTGACCTCGCCGGCATTGAGATTGACGGCAAACGCGCTGTCATCATTGGGCGCAGTAATATCGTCGGCAAGCCGCTACTGCATTTGCTCATGGCGCGTCATGCAACCGTGACTGTCTGTCATACGCACACGAAGAACTTAGCCGAGGTTGCTCGCGAAGGGGAAATACTCGTTGCGGCGTCGGGCAAGCCTAAGCTCGTAACGGCTGATATGATTCGCCCCGGCGCAACTGTCATAGACGTTGGCATTAATCGCATTGCCCCGAAGAAATTAGTTGGCGACGTGGACTTTGACGCGGCTAAGGAGATTGCTGGCGCGATTACTCCTGTACCTGGCGGCGTCGGACTGTTAACGGTTGCCATGCTCATGAAGAACGTTGTTAAGGCGGCTCGGCTCCAATGTTTATCCTAATCGTTGCGGCTCTGCTCGGCGGGATAATGGCGGTCGCGCTCGTCTCGATAAGGTTCCTCTTCAGCGAACACCTTGCCAAGAAGTTTTACAGGCTCTTCGCGCTCGCTGACCTCGCAATCATCGCTGTAATCGTCGGGGGCTGGGCAATCCGTTCGTTCGTGCCAAGTTGGTTCGTGTCAGTCTTCGGCAACTGCGCGACGGTCTTTTTAACAGCTCAGCTCCTTTGCGGAGTGTTCGTTATCTTAGCAATCGCCGTGCGGTTCATTTATCGCAAGCTCCATAAGCCAAAGCCCTTTGATCCTGCAAGGCGACGGCTCCTCGCTTACGGCATGATTTATCCGCTTGCATCGTTGGCAATCTCTTTGTATGGCAATCGTATCGAAAAGAACTCCGACGTTGAGAACTTCTACGACGTGCCGATTAAAGACTTGCCGCCCGACCTCGAAGGCTTCCGCCTCGCGCAGATTAGCGACATTCACCTCGGCGCGTATTACTCTTTGGAACGGCTAGAAGGTCTCTTGCAACGCGTCGCCGACTCTAAGCCCGACCTCCTAGCGATTACCGGCGACATCTTCGACGATGTGCGCATGAATCCCGCCGCTATTAAACTCGTCGACAGTTTCACCGATAAGTTCAAGTTCGGCATTTACTACATTCACGGCAACCACGAACACTTCAGAGGCATTGCCGCGATTGAACAGCTACTCGCGCAGACGAATATCCATTGGCTTAACAACAGCTCAAATCACGTCACGTCAAAGCTTTATGTCCTCGGCGTCGATTATCCGTCGCGAGCACCGATTACCAGTTCAAACGACCCCGAACGCGAACAACTCTTTGCCCAGACTCGTAAGGCTTTTGTCGATAAGGCGGCTGATAACGTCCCTGAAGACGCCGTTAAGATTTTGTTAGCGCATCACCCCGAATTCATCGACGACGGCGCACAACGAAACTTCGCCTTGACTTTGACGGGTCACACGCACGGCAGTCAGTTCGGTATCTTCGGCGTGCCATTGTTCCCCGTCTTCAAATACACTCGCGGCATCGTCAAGCACGGTGACTCAATCGGTTATGTTCATGTCGGCAACGGCAGTTGGTTCCCGTTCAGATTAGGTTGCCCGCCCGAAATCGCTTACTTCACGTTGAGAGGTGCTTGACTTGGAACGACTGCAAAAGCTAATCGCCCGCGCCGGCATTTGTTCACGACGTGAGGCAGAAAAATTAATATCGGCGGGGCGCGTGACTGTTGACGGCAAGATTATTCGCGAACTCGGCGCAAAGGCTTCGACCAATCAGAAAATCCGCGTTGACGGCAAGCTACTGCACTTCGACGCGGACAAGATTTATCTTATGCTCAACAAGCCTCGCGGCTACGTCTGCACTGTTCATGACGAACGCGGACGCAAGACTATCTTAGACTTAATCGACACTTCCGAACGCGTCTATCCCGTCGGCAGGCTCGATTTGAATTCGGAAGGGCTAATCCTCCTAACCAATGACGGCGACTTGACCAACGCATTGATTCATCCGCGCTTTGAGGTCTCGAAGACTTATCGCGCTAAAGTTTCGGGCGAAGTCACAGAAGAGAGGCTTGACCGCCTCCGCGCAGGTATCGAACTCGATGACGGCTTGACTGCCCCCGCCGAAGTCTTTTGGCTTGATAAGGATTTAGTCGAAGTCACGATACACGAGGGACGCAATCGGCAAGTGCGGCGTATGTTTGCGGCAATCGGTTGCGATGTTAAAAGGTTGCGGCGGATAAAGTTCGCGGGCTTGACGCTTGACGGCTTGAAGGTCGGCACGTTCAGAACATTAACCGCAGAAGAAGTCGCACGCCTCAAAGGAGATTTGTCTTGAAGAAAGTTATTGTAATAGGCGGAGGCGCGTCGGGTATGATGTCGGCGATTCAAGCGGCTGAACTCGGCGCGAATGTCACGTTGCTTGAGAAAATGCACAGTATCGGGCGCAAGCTCAGCATAACCGGCAAAGGTCGTTGCAACCTCACGAACGCGGCTGACGTTGCGCAGGTAGTCAAGAACATTCCAGGCAATGGCAAGTTCCTGTTCAGTGCGTTGAAGGCTTTTTCGCCCGTCGATACCGTGAACTTCTTTAATCGGCTCGGTGTCATGACGAAGGTTGAACGCGGTGGCAGAGTCTTTCCTGTTAGTGACGACGCCTCCGAGGTTATCGACGCGCTGTTGAGGCACCTGGCGATTATCGGCGTTGACGTTCGGACAAGCTCGTCCGTCACGGAGATTATCGCCGAAGATAAAAAGGTTCGCGGCGTCATGGTCGGCGGGAAAGTTTTGACAGCGGACGCAATCATTTTGGCGACAGGCGGCGCAAGCTATCCTGCAACTGGTTCGACGGGCGACGGCTTTAAGTTTGCTCGGCGGCTCGGTCACAACGTCACGGAACTTTTGCCGGCACTCGTCCCGCTTGAAACGGAAGAAGACTTCGTTAAAGACTTGCAAGGGCTATCGCTTAGGAATGTCCGCGTTAAACTCTTGGCGGACGGTCGAAAGGTCGCTGAACTCTTCGGCGAGATGTTGTTTACGCATTTCGGAGTATCAGGACCGATAATCTTAACGCTAAGCCGACAAGCCGCACGGCTTCTGACTGACGGACGCTTTATTGAGCTGGAGATAAACCTAAAGCCGGCACTCACGCCCGAACAACTCGATGCAAGAATCCTGCGCGACTTCGACAAGTTCAAGCGCAAGACGATTAAGAATTCACTCGGCGACCTCCTTCCGTCCAAACTTATACCGATTGTGCTTGACCTGTCCTATCTGCCCGAAGATAAACGCGTTGATGACATCACTCACACTGAGCGGCGGCGGCTTGTCGAAGTCCTGCGCGGCTTGCCTCTGACGATAACCAGGACTCGACCCTTAGCAGAAGCAATCGTGACTTCGGGCGGCGTATCAGTCAAAGAAATCAATCCGCGAACAATGCAATCAAAGCTCGTGGAAGGCTTATTCATAGTCGGCGAGGTTGCGGACGTTGACGGGTTCACGGGCGGCTTTAACTTGCAAGCGGCTTGGTCAATGGGCTACGTTGCGGGGACTAATGCCGCAGGCAGTTGACAGAAAATTTTTTCACTAAACAGGAATTTGAACTGCAACTATAGAAAAATGCGACGAGGATTTATTTCTTTACATTGAGTGAGGAGGTCGGGGGAATTGATGTTTATACTTGCGCTGTCGCCGATACTATGGCTCGTTATCGCGCTCAGCGTCATTAAAATGGCGGCGTGGAAGGCGTGCTTAATCGCGTTGGCAATCTCTTTAGCGGTCGGCATGGGCGTCTGGGATATGGAAAGCATTCGGGCGATTGAATCCGTGCTTGAAGGCGTCGCGCTGGCGTGTTGGCCAATCTTGCTAGTTATCGTCGCGGCAATCTTTACTTACAACTTAACCTTGCATACCAAAGCAATGGACACGATTAAGGACATGTTGACGAGCGTCAGCCACGATAAGCGCGTTCTGATTCTTTTAATCGGTTGGGGCTTCGGCGGCTTCTTAGAGGGCATGGCAGGCTTCGGCACGGCTATTGCGGTTCCGGCGGGTATGCTGGCGGGCATTGGCATTAATCCGATATTATCTGTCTCCGTTTGTCTTATCGCGAACTCTGTGCCGACGGCTTATGGCTCAATCGGCATTCCGCTTGTCACGTTGAGTTCTGTCACGGGCTTTGACGCAGTTCAGCTCGCCACGTTTACTTCACTGCAACTGGGCGTCTTAACTCTGCTTTGTCCGTGGCTTATCGTCATTGTCACGGGCGGCGGGCTTAAGGCTTTAAAAGGCATGACGATGTTTTGCCTCGGCGCAGGGCTTGCCTTCTTCCTTCCTGAATTGGCTTTATCAATGTTCGTTGGTCCAGAACTGGCAGTAGTGGCGGGCGCGATTTGCACTATGGGCACGATTGTCTTCCTTGCTAAGAAGTTTCCCGTCAACGACCCGGACTTTGCAATGAGCGACCAAGCACACACTAAGATAACCACCGCGCAGGGCATTAACGCTTGCTTGCCATTCATACTGATTTTTATCTTCCTACTGTTCACGAGCAAGCTTGTCCCGCCGATTAACTCGTTCCTTATGCAATTCAAGTCGGCGGTTCCGATTTACAACGGCGAGGGCGGCTCACCTTATACATTTGTCTGGATAAATACTCCTGGCGTCTTGATAATGCTTGCGGCGTTCATTGCGGGCAGTAAGCAGGGCGCAAGCTTTTCAGAAATGCTCGGCGTGTTAAGGAAGACAGTCAACGGCTTGAAGTTCACGATGGTTACGATTATCGCGGTCATTGCCACGGCAAAGGTTATGGGCTACAGCGGCATGACGAATCAGATTGCGGATACGGCGGTTGCGGCGACTGGCTCGGCTTATCCGTTAATCGCGGCGTTCTTAGGCTCGGTCGGCACGTATATCACTGGCTCGGCGACTTCAAGCTGCGTTCTGTTCGGCAAGTTGCAAGTCGTAGCAAGTCAAGCAATCGGCGCGAATGAAACTGTTCAAGCGTGGGTGGCGGCGGCTAATGCTACGGGAGCTTGCGCGGGCAAGATGATTTCTCCGCTATCAATCGCAATAGGCTCTGCGGCAATCGGCGTCAAGGGTGCGGACTCTCAGCTATTGGCGTTCGCAGTCAAAGTTTATATTCCGTTCGTGATATTCATGGGCGCAGTCGTCTACCTTGGACAATCAATAATCGGTTAGGGAGGCTTGCTTATGAAGATTTACACGAAGACAGGCGACGCGGGCTTGACGAGCCTTTACACGGGCGAACGCGTCGAGAAGAATTCATTGCGTGTGCAAGTCTATGGCGCGATTGACGAGGCTGACTCGGCGTTGGGAATTGCGCGGGCTTTCGTTGAAGTCGAGGACGTGCGCGAGAAAATCTTTGCCGTACAAAAACTCTTGCCAAGACTAATGGCGGACTTCGCGAGCTTGAATCGGGAGCCGACGATAACAGCGGGCGACGTTACAAAGCTTGAACAGGAGATGGACTCCTTAGAAGGTTCAATGCCGCCGCTTAGGGAGTTCTTAATCCCCGGCGCGTCGAAGGGCGGAGCCTTCCTCGACTTGGCAAGGACAATAACGCGGCGTGCAGAGCGTCTAGCTTGCGAGCTGTCGAAGTCGGAGCTTGTCCACGAGGTCGATAAGATTTTCCTTAACCGGCTGTCTGATTACTGTTTCCTGCTAATGCGCCGCGAAGACTTAAGGACTTGACCTAACATAAGCAACAAAAAACCGTTCCCCGTGATTGAGGAGCGGTTCTTTTTTTATTGGCGTTAAACTTATGCTGGTTCAGTCTGCGGAGCTTCGGGAGTTTCTTCGGGAGCCGCCTCGTAGACGTGAGCAACGTTTGAGATGTCGACTTGATATTTGGTGCCGTCCTTCTCGACGACAATGCTAGGTGTGCCTTCGACGATTGATACGCCGCTGACGACGCCTGTCATCTTCTCGTTATGGCTAATCGGGTTGCCTTCTGCATCAGCTTCGTTAATCGTCTCCATCCAATCGATGTTCTTGCCAATCATGCCACTAAGCTGCCCGACGAGAACAGACGTATCGATATTGCCGACGACTTTTCCGAGGTCTTCGAGACCTTTAGAGACGTTTGTCATTTGCTCAAGGGAACTGAACTGCGCAAGCTGAGCAATGTATTCGCCGTTGTCTTGTGGGGCGAGCGGGTCTTGATTCTGCAACTGAGTTACGAGCAACTGCAAGAAAGCGTTCCTGTCTAGGTCGTCGTTAGCTTTAGTCTCTTTGGGGTTCGATGCCTCATAAGCGGCGGCATTATAAGTCACGCCGTCGACGGTGATTGTGTTGAGTGCGTTTGCCATATTATCTCCTCCTAATTAAACGGAATAATCAACGCCGTCCGTGGCGGGACTTTCATTGACAGGTTGGGCGTTGTCAACGTCACGTTCCAGGGCGTCGAGATTGATTCGGCGATTGCCCTGCCGCGACTGGCGATTTTGTTGCCAAGCCTGTCCTCCTTGACCGTTCATCAAGCCGCCGTCATTCAAGTTTGCAGAGACTTCGACATTGTCGACCTTAAGTCCGGCATTGTTGAGTTCTTGACGGAGTTGAACGAGTGAGTTTTCTATAATCGTGCGAACTTGAGCGTTGTCGCTGTGGAAGCTAGCATTAATCGCGCCGCTTTGGCTGACGGAAACTCTAAGCGTGAGTTCGCCGAGGTGTTCGGGATTGAGCTTGATAACCATTTGAGTATTTTCAGTCGTGCGAATCAGTCTGGCTTGACGGACAATCTGCGCGGGCACGTCGAAGTTATCTTGAGGCATGGGCGGAGCTTCGGGAGCCTGAATGGGAGTTGCCGCCGGTTGAGGTGCATCATTTGCCGTCAAAGGAACGGTGAAGACTTCTGCGCCCGTCGAGACTGATTGCGGCTGTGATACTTCGGTCGTTGCTTGGAAGGGTTGGAAGGATTGTTGCGCGTCGCGTTGCTGAGGTTCTTGCTCGGATTGTTGAGCCGTCGATTGTGGCGGCGTGACTGGTGCGGCGTTCGGAGCGTCTTCGATTGATTGCATTTGTGCTTGGACAATGGGTTGCGTTTCAACGGGCTGAACTTGCTGATTAAGCGTCATAGTCGGTTGAACAGTCTGAGCTTGCTGATTAGGTGTCATAGTCGGTTGAATCGTCTGAGCTTGCTGATTAATCGTCATAGTCGTTTGAATCGTCTGAGCTTGCGGATTAGGCGTCATAGTCGGCTGAACGGGCTGTTCTTGCTGATTAAGCGTCATAGTCGGCTGAACAGTCTGAGCTTGCTGATTAGTCGTCATAGTCGGCTGAACGGGCTGTTCTTGCTGATTAAGCGTCATAGTCGGCTGAACAGTCTGAGCTTGCTGATTAGGCGTCATAATCGGTTGAATCGGCTGAGCTTGCTGATTAGGCGTCATAGTCGGTTGAATCGGCTGAGCTTGCTGATTAGGCGTCATAGTCGGCTGAGATTGCTGATTAGGCGTCATAGTCGGCTGAACAGTCTGAGCTTGCTGATTAGGCGTCATAATCGGTTGAATCGTCTGAGCTTGCTGATTAGGCGTCATAGTCGGTTGAATCGGCTGAGCTTGCTGATTAGGCGTCATAGTCGGCTGAGATTGCTGATTAGGCGTCATAGTCGGCTGAAC
>JAFWCT010000038.1 GCA_017534385.1 Selenomonadaceae bacterium | reverse complement strand
GACTGGTCCGAAGATACGAGTACCACGCGGGGTTTTATCTTCTTTGATGATGACGGCGGCATTTTCATCGAAGCGGATATAGGAGCCGTCAGGACGACGCAAGCCCTTTTTACTGCGAACGACAACCGCTTTGACAACGTCGCCTTTTTTGACTTGCCCGCCAGGCGTAGCCGACTTAACCGACGCAACGATTATGTCGCCGATATTGGCGTAGCGACGGAACGACCCGCCGAGCACGCGGATACACATAATCTCTTTGGCACCGGTGTTATCGCCGACGTTCAATCTGCTCTGTTGCTGAATCACGTTTTAACCTCCTTCCTTACTTTGCCTTCTCGACGATTTTAACGAGCCGCCAACGTTTTTCCTTCGACAGCGGGCGCGTCTCCATTATGGAAACTCTATCGCCGATATGAGCTTCGTTGTTCTCATCGTGCGCCTTGAACTTGACAGTACGCTTGACGGACTTTTTATAAAGCTTATGTTGAATGAGCTCTTCAATCGCGACGACGATGGTCTTTTCCATTTTATCGCTAACGACCTTGCCGACGCGGACTTTGCGTTCATTACGTTTCTTTTCTTCGCTCACGTTATCGCCTCCTACTGTCTGATATTAAGCTCGCGCTCGCGCTGAATGGTTTTAATCTGAGCAATGGAGCGTTTGACTTCGCGAATACGCATTGGATTTTCAAGCTGTCCTGTTGCGTGTTGAAAGCGGAGGTTGAAGAGTTCTTCTTTGAGCGATTTGATTTTCTCGACCTGTTCGTCGGGGTTCATGTCGCGAATTTCATTAACCTTCATTAGCTTCACCGCCTTCTTTAGCTTTGGTCTCGGTTGCTTGAGCCTCAGCCGCGTGCTCCTGTTCGTAAGCCGCATGAGCCGCCTTCTTAGCGTCCGCCAAAGTCTCGTTCACTACTGGAACATAGACGTCGCCTTGATGATCGCTGACGATAAACTTTGTCTTAATCGGGAGCTTGTGACCAGCAAGACGCATTGCCTCAGCTGCAATCTCTTTGGGAACGCCAGCCATTTCAAACAGCACACGACCCGGCTTGACAACTGCAACCCAGTATTCCGGCGAGCCTTTGCCGCTACCCATACGAGTTTCAGCAGGCTTTGCAGTAACTGGCTTATCGGGGAAGATTTTAATCCAGACTTGACCGCCGCGACGAATGTAACGAGTCATTGCAATACGCGCCGCCTCAATCTGACGATTAGTTATCCACGCCGGCTCCAATGCTACCAGACCGTATTGACCATGCGCGATTGTATTGCCGCGATTAGCTTTGCCCTTCATGCGCCCGCGAAATTGCTTGCGGTATTTTGTTCTCTTCGGAATTAACATTAAGCGTCACTCCCTTCAGCTTGACGGACGCCCTTGTCCTTTTTGTCGGGGAGAATCTCGCCTTTGAAAATCCAAACCTTGATACCGATGCGCCCGTAAGTTGTGTTTGCCTCTGCAAAACCGTAATCAATATCTGCGCGGAGTGTGTGCAGAGGAATGGAGCCTTCGCGATAAGATTCACTGCGAGCAATTTCCGCACCGCCGAGGCGACCTGAGCAAGCGATTTTAATTCCCTTGGCACCGAGCCGCATTGTCCGCCCGACCGATTGTTTCATGGCACGGCGGAAAGCAATACGACGTTCCAACTGCGAGGCGATATTCTCCGCGACAAGCAACGCATCCAAGTCCGGCTGACGAATCTCCATAATGTTGATGTCAACCTTCTTGTCGGTGAGCTTCTTGAGCTTGTTTTTGATGTCCTCAATGCCTGCGCCGCCACGACCGATGACCATACCAGGCTTTGCAGTGTGAATTGTAAGCTTGAGGCGTTTTTCCGAGCGTTCAATCTCTATGCGCGAGACGCCCGCCGACGCCAGCTGTTTATCGGTTTTGATCGCTTTACGAATTTTAATATCTTCGTGGAGATTAGTCGCGAAATCTTTATCCGCGTACCACTTCGCGTCCCACGTCTTGACTATGCCGAGGCGTATTCCGTGAGGATGTACCTTCTGACCCAAACCGTTTCCCTCCTTCGTGAATTATTTTTCTTCGTCCGCCTTTTCGCTGACGACAACGGTAATGTGCGAGGTGTGTTTGAGAATGCTAAACGCCTGACCACGCGAACGCGGGTGATACCTCTTCATTGTCGGTCCGCCGTCAACGAAACAAGTCGAGACGAACAATTTATCTGCGTCCATGTCGAAATTGTTTTCCGCATTGGCGACGGCACTCTTGAGAACTTTTTCAATCAACGTCGCGCCGCGTTTGGGTGTGAACTTCAAAATAGCAAAGGCGTCCTTAACTTCCTTGCCGCGAATCAAATCCATGACGATACGAACTTTGCGCGGCGCAATCCTAACATACTTGGCGATTGCTTTGGCTTCTTTGACTTCTGCCACTTCAACTCCTCCTTTCTTCAGACGTTTAATTTATTTGAGCGAAGTCTTACGCTCTTCGCCCGCGTGCCCTTTGAAAGTGCGAGTCGGTGCGAATTCTCCGAGCTTGTGCCCGACCATATCTTCCGTAACGTAAACGGGGACATGCTTGCGACCGTCATGAACGGCGATTGTGTGTCCGACAAATGCAGGAAGAATCGTTGAGCTACGCGACCACGTGCGGATAACTTTTTTATCGTTAGCGGCGTTGAGTGCCTCGACCTTAGCCAAAAGTTTTTCCTGCACGAACGGTCCTTTCTTAACAGACCTTGACAAAATTATTTCCTCCTTCCGTCAGACTACTTACGACGACGAACAATAAGTTTATCGGAAGCTTTCTTCCCGCGAGTCTTCGCGCCCATAGCACATTTGCCCCATTTAGTGACGGGGTGCTTGCGACCGACAGGCGAGCGACCTTCACCGCCGCCATGCGGATGGTCTACAGGGTTCATAGCTACGCCGCGATTAGCAGGACGAATTCCGAGCCAACGATTACGACCCGCCTTGCCGATTGTGATGTTCTCGTGGTCAAGGTTGCCGACTTGCCCGATAGTCGCCCGGCAGTTGATGTGGACTTTGCGAACTTCGCCCGACGGCATACGAATCGTTGCGTAAGTTCCTTCCTTAGCCATGAGCTGAGCCGCCGCTCCTGCACTGCGAACCATTTGCCCGCCCTTGCCAATCTTAAGTTCGATGTTGTGAATCATCGTGCCAACGGGGATATTCTTAAGCGGAAGAGCATTGCCGACCTTAATATCAGCCTCTGCGCCCGACTCGACCTTATCGCCGACCTTTAAACCGTTCGGAGCAATGATGTAGCGTTTCTCGCCGTCCGCGTAGTTGAGCAGGGCAATTCGTGCACTGCGATTGGGATCGTATTCAATCGTGGCGACCTTTGCCGGAATGCCGTCTTTGTTGCGCTTGAAGTCGATGATACGATAGCGACGCTTATGCCCGCCGCCTTGATGACGAACTGTCAAGCGTCCTTGCTGATTGCGTCCGCCGTGCTTCTTGAGCGGAGCAAGCAAAGACTTTTCGGGCTTATCGGTTGTGATTTCCTCGAACGTCGAAACTGTCATGTGACGACGACCAGGAGTGTACGGCTTGAAAGATTTAATTCCCACTTACGTTTTACCTCCTTTGTCAAAAATTTTTTATGCGCCGAAGAGTTCGATAGTATCTCCAGCCTTGAGTTTAACAATAGCTTTTTTATAACTGTTCGTCCTGCCGACCGTGCGACCACGACGCTTAGTCTTGCCCTTAACGTTCATTGTGTTTACGTTCTCAACCGTCACGTTGAAAATTTCTTTGACTGCCTGCGCGATTTGAATCTTGTTAGCACGCTTGTCTACGACGAACACGAACTTATTATCTTGCATGAGATCCGTTCCGCGCTCGGTGATAAGCGGGCGAATCAAAATATCTCTGGCTTCCATTAGGCGTACACCTCCTCAATCTTCGCAACCGCGTCTTTGGTGAGGAAGAGTTTTTTGCTGTTGAGAATGTCATAGACGTTAAGCTGAAGTGCGGCGATTGCCTTTGCGTTCTGCAGATTGTTCGACGAACGGCTTACGTTATCGATGAGTTCTTTGGTTATGAATAACGACTTGCAATCGTCAACGCCGAAAATCTTTTGGAACTCGACAAACTTTTTAGTCTTAGGCTCGTCGAAGTTCAGCTCGTCAAGGACGATTAAGTTACCTTCCTTGACCTTGTCAGTGAGGACGCACTTTAACGCAAGACGACGTTGCTTCCTCGGCATGCTGAACGAGTAGTCGCGGGGATGAGGTCCAAAGATTGTTCCGCCGCTACGCCAAAGAGGACTTCTGCGGGAACCTGCGCGGGCACGTCCAGTACCTTTTTGCCGCCAAGGTTTTTTGCCGCCGCCGCGAACGTCGCCGCGAGTCTTAGTTGAGTGCGTGCCCAATCTCCACGACGCCATTTGCATGACAACCGCTTGATGCACGAGACCTTCATTAATCTCAACGCCGAATATTTCTTCACTGAGGTCAATGTCGCCGACCTTTTTATTAGTCATATCATAAACTGCTACAGTTGGCATCTAATATCCTCCTTTCGATTATTATTTATGTTTCTTGTTAGGCTTGACGGTTTCACGGACAACGACAAGTCCTTTCTTCGGACCGGGGATTGCGCCTTTGATAAGAAGCAAGTTTCTGTCTGCGTCAACCTTAACGACCGTCAAGCGTTGAATCGTCGTGCGAGTGCCGCCCATGCGTCCGGGAAGTCTCTTGCCTTTGATGACACGACCGCCAGGACCGGAGAGCATTGCGCCCGTTGAACCAGGTTCGCGATGAGATTTGGAGCCGTGACCCATAGGACCGCGTGCGAAGTTGTGACGCTTGATTGAACCCGCGAAACCTTTGCCCTTCGACGTGCCGACAACGTCGACGAGTTCACCTGCCGCGAAGATGTCCACGCCGATAACGTCACCAATTTTATATTCGGACTCCGCCGCAAGACGAATCTCGCGGATAAATTTCACGGGCTTAATCCCAGCCTTCTTGAACTGCCCCATGTCAGGCTTATTAACTCTGTTCTCTTTGACTTCGCCGAAACCAAGCTGAACTGCGCAGTAGCCGTCCGTGTCGACAGTCTTATTGCGAACGACGATGTTTTTACCAGTCTCAACGACCGTCACGGGGATAACGCGTCCCTCTTCGGTGAAAATCTGCGTCATGCCGAGTTTGATACCTAAGATTGCCTTTGCCAATGTCTACACCTCCTTAGACCTTAATCTCGATGTCAACACCGGCGGGCAAGTCCAAACGCATGAGCGCATCAACCGTCTTGTGCGTCGGCTGAAGAATATCAATCAAGCGTTTGTGCGTACGCATCTCGAATTGTTCACGAGAGTCTTTATTGACATGAGGCGAGCGCAGGATTGTGTAGATATTTTTTTCCGTCGGCAGGGGAATTGGACCCGATACGCCAGCTCCAGTCTTTCTTGCCGTCTCCACAATCTTTGTCGCGCTCTGGTCTAACGATTTGTGATCGTAGGCCTTGAGGCGGATGCGAATCTTCTGTTGCTTTGCCAAAATAATTCCTCCTTAGTCAGAAGTCAAAGCTTCCAACGTTGCTCCGTAGCAGTTCCCTCGACAGGGCGGAACTTCCTTGCCGAGCTATCTGCCATGTCAAAGCTAGAATCAGCAATGACGGTCGGCAATCAGTTCTTAGGCTGACTACCGACCGCCTCACCGATTTATTGTCCGAGCGTCAAAAACTTTTTACGCTTCGAGAATCTCGATAACACGACCCGAACCGACAGTATGACCGCCCTCGCGAATAGCAAAGAGCAAACCTTTTTCAATCGCAATCGGGGTGATAAGTTCGACCGTCATTTCAATGTGGTCGCCAGGCATGCACATTTCAGCGGCGGCACCGTTGGTGTCTTTCAAGTCGCTGACTACGCCCGTAACGTCAGTTGTGCGGAAGTAGAATTGCGGACGATAGTTTGCGAAGAACGGAGTATGACGACCGCCCTCGTCCTTAGTCAGGACATAGACTTGAGCTTTAAACTTCGTGTGCGGATGAATCGTGCCAGGCTTCGCGATAACTTGACCGCGTTCAATCTCTTTACGGTCAACGCCGCGCAGAAGAACACCGACATTATCGCCGGCAACCGCGCTGTCGAGAAGCTTGCGGAACATTTCAATACCCGTGGCAACAGTCTTGCGAGGCTCATCACGCAGACCGACAATTTCGACAGGCTCGTTAAGCTTCAACATGCCGCGTTCAACACGACCCGTGGCAACTGTGCCGCGTCCAGTAATCGTGAACACGTCCTCAACCGGCATAAGAAACGGCTTATCGGTGTCGCGGGCAGGCGTCGGAATGTAATCGTCAACCGCGTCAAGGAGCTTAAGGATATTTTTCTTCTGTTCCTCGTCGCCTTCAAGAGCCAAGAGAGCCGAACCAGCGATAACAGGAATATCGTCGCCAGGGAATTCATACTTGCTGAGGAGTTCGCGAACTTCCATTTCGACGAGTTCGAGGAGTTCTTCGTCGTCGACTTGGTCAACTTTGTTAAGGAAAACGACGATAGCGGGAACACCGACCTGACGAGCAAGCAGGATATGTTCACGAGTTTGGGGCATAGGACCATCAGAGGCAGCCACGACGAGAATCGCGCCGTCCATTTGCGCCGCACCAGTGATCATGTTCTTAATATAGTCAGCGTGACCTGGGCAGTCGACGTGGGCATAGTGGCGTTTCTCGGTCTCGTACTCAACGTGCGCAGTATTAATCGTAATGCCGCGTTCGCGCTCTTCTGGAGCCTTATCAATGTTCTCGTAGGATTCGTATTTGGCGAAACCTTTTTCAGAGAGAATCTTGGTAATAGCCGCCGTCAAGGTCGTCTTGCCGTGGTCGATATGTCCGATAGTACCAATGTTTACGTGGGGTTTGCTACGGTCAAACTTCTGCTTTGCCATTTAAATAAACACTCCTTATTTCTAAAAGATTATCTAAAACCTTGAGCCGTCAATTAATCGGCTCGCCTCTGTATCTCGCAACAATCACGTCCGAAATATTCTTCGGAACTTCATCATAGTAAGCAACTTCCATTGAGTAGGAGCCGCGCCCTTGAGTTTTGGAACGCAAGTCGGTCGCATAG
>JAFWCT010000037.1 GCA_017534385.1 Selenomonadaceae bacterium | reverse complement strand
GAGGCTGTGACTTCTGCTTAGGTTGTTGAGCTTGCAGTTGAGGCTGTGACTTCTGCTTAGGCTGTTGAGCTTGCTGTTGAGGCTGTGACTTCTGCTTAGGTTGTTGAGCTTGCTGTTGAGGCTGTGACTTTTGCTTAGGTTGTTGAGCTTGCTGTTGAGGCTGTGACTTCTGCTTAGGTTGCTGAGCTTGCTGTTGAGGCTGTGACTTCTGCTTAGGTTGTTGAACTTGCTGTTGAGGCTGTGACTTAGGTTCAGGCTCGACAGGTTTGCGTCTGCCGAAGTTAGCCTTAACCATTTGATACGCTTCCTCTTCGACGCCCGTAAAGCGATTCTTGACTTTAACCTTGCGCTTGTTCAAGAAGTCGATGATAACTTGCGCGTCCTGATTAAATTCATTCGCCATGTCATAGATTCTATACTTAATCGGTTTTGACATAGATCCACCCCCGTAAATTTACATATAGACTTGCTCCTTTATCATGTCATAGAGTTTATCCGGCAATTTAGTTTTGAATACCTTATCAAGGTTGCGACGTTTCATAAGCATGGCGACGCAATCGGGCGACTTACAAACATAAGCTCCGCGACCGTCCTGCTTGCCCGTGAGGTCGAGTGAGAACTTGTCCGCCGACTTTACGACGCGCAGGAGTTCCGACTTATGCTTAACCTGCCTACACACAATGCACCGACGCTGATTAATTGGCTTGCTCATCGTTTGCCTTTCTTAGGACGCGGCTTGAATAAGGATTGCGCCGCCGAGATGTCAATTTCCTGCATATCCTCATCAAGCGGAATATTATTCGCCCGCTTAAGGTTCTTAATATCAATCTTCCAACCCGTGAGCTTAGCGGCAAGTCTAGCATTCTGTCCTTCCTTGCCGATTGCCAAACTCAACTGATTATCGGGCACGACTACGCGACAAGTCTTATCAGAGTAATTCAAAGCAACGCTTATGATTTTGGAGGGGCTAAGGGCGTTGGCAATGAAGACGCCTTCATTAGGACTCCACTCGATAACGTCAAGTTTTTCCTCGCCGAGTTCGTCAAGAACATTTTTAATTCTAGTGCCGCGTTGACCGAGGCAAGCTCCAACCGCTGCAATATTTGGGTCTTTGGAGTAAACAGCAATCTTAGCACGTGAACCAGCCTCGCGAGCCACGGATTTTATCTCGATAAGCCCTTCTTGAATCTCCGGTATCTCGATTTCAACGAGCCGACGCAAAAAGTTGGGATGCGTCCTCGACAGATAAACCTGCGGCCCCTTGCCGCCCTTCTTGACTTCGATTATGTAAGCCCTAACCATGTCGCCGATTTTGTAATCGTCATAAGGCGATAGCTCCGTTGGCATTAAAACAGCTTCAGTCTTGCCCGCCTCGACGATAAGATTATTATCCTCAATGCGCAGAACTCTTCCCTTAACAAGATCACTTTCGCGCTTAATGAATTCGTCATAGATAACGCCGCGTTCAGCCTCGCGCAATTTCTGTACGACAAGTTGTTTAGCGGCTTGCGCGGCAATACGTCCAAAGTTATTTGGCGTGACTTCTATCTTAGCCAAGCCGTCATCATTTATCTCGTAGCCGTTCTCCTCAATCTCGTCCTCGGAGACTTCGGTTTTCGGGTCGCTTACGACATCAACGGGGATTTTCAATGCGTAGACATGGAAGCTCCCGTTCCTGCGGTTAAGTTCAACCTCGAAGCTGTCGTCGTCTTGATTGAAATTTTTCTTGTAGGCGACCTTTAGAGCCTCTTCCACAGCTTTGAACAGGACTTCCGGCTCGATTTCCTTTTCGGCGCACAAGTCCTGCAGTGCCCCAATCAAGGTGAGCGATTCAGTTTTATTCCTTCTTGCAGCCAAGTAACTTCTTCCTCCTATTAAAAATCTATGTGCAACCTAACGAGCGCGACTTTATCACGCGGCAAGGGTGCAATGTCTTTGATATGCAAAAATTCTTCATCGCGACTGATAAGCTCCCCGACGAAACTTTTTTTGCCGTCAAGCGGTGCATAAAGTGTCACGTCTACGACCTTGCCAGCCTCGCGAACGAAATCTTTATCCTTCTTCAAAATGCGGTCAATGCCAGGCGAAGACACTTCAAGGATATATGCGCCGCTGATTATGTCGACGTTATCGAGTTGTGGGCTTAACTGTTCGCTGATGGCTTGGCAGTCGTCAAGGTCAATGCCGCCCGCCTTATCAATGAATATCCTCAGATACCAGTCGCGCCCTTCCTTAACGTATTCCACGTCGACAAGCTCATAATCCGTGCCAGACAGAATCTCCGCCATGATGTTTTCTACCTGCGATTCAACTTTGCTCAATCAATCACCCCCTTAACAACAGAAGAGTGGACAAATGCCCACTCTTCATCTAAAGCTATGTCCGTTTAAATCTTTCTCCGCCCCAAGCGAAGCATAAAAGTTTCTTGCAATCAATGCCTCCAAAGTCTTTAATTAACGCGTTGTATTCTACACAATGATTTTAATTTTGGCAAGTGTTATTTCCCGAAAGCCTTAGCAACCTTGACCAGTTCGCCGCGAATCTTTATGTGCTGTGGACAAACTCCTTCGCACGCACCGCACTTAATGCACTCGCTAGCATACTTTTTATCATGCCGAGCCACGAGCCATTCATATTGCCCATTAGCGAACGTCTTATCCTTGTACAATGTCAGGATATTCATTGCAGTGAACGAACCACTGATACCGACGCCGACAGGACAAACCTTAGCGCAGTAGTTACAGACGGTGCAAGGGATAATCGGAATGCCCGCCAAGGTCTTGCGTGCCTCGTCGACGGTCGCACGTTCAGTATCGTCGAGGCGTTTGAAGTCTTCCATATAGCTTACATTGTCTTGCATTTGTTCAAGTGTGCTCATGCCGCTAAGGACAGCAATCACACCGTCGAGGCTCGCCGCAAACCTTATCGCCCAAGACGCAATCGACGCATTGGGATTTGCCTTTTGGAAGACGGCTTTGACTTCATCGGGCGGATTGGCTAACATGCCACCCTTAATCGGCTCCATGATGACAAGGGGCTTGCCGTGCTTGCGTGCGACTTCATAACAGCCGCGCGATTGAATTGCGGGATTCTCCCAGTCAGCCCAGTTGATTTGCAGTTGAACGAATTCGGCTTCGGGGTGCTTAGTCAAAAGTTCGTCAAGCTCTTCGGGCGTCGAATGGAAGGAAAAGCCTACGTGCTTAATCAAACCTTCGCGCTTCTTCTCGAAGACGAAATCCCACATCTTAAAGCGTTCAAAAAACTCCGTGCGATGTTCGCCGAGATTGTGCAAGAGGTAGAAGTCAAAGTAGCCCGCGCCCGTCTGCCTAAGTGAAGTCTCGAACTGTGCGATTGCATCTTCCTGCGTCTTACAATTAATCCATGCGGCATTCTTCGTTGCCAGCTGAAACTTTTCACGCGGATAACGTTCGACCAACGCTTGCCGGATTGCGTCTTCACTGCCGGGATAAGCCCACGCCGTATCAAAGTACGTAAAGCCCTTCGACAGGAACAAATCGACCATCTGTTTGACTTGCTCAAGGTCAATGGTCTCGTCGCTGAGCCGAGGCAACCTCATCAGCCCGAAGCCCAGCTTTTTAATTTCCTCTCCGAGATAAGCCATTTTAAACCCTCCTTAAAAATACATACGCCGATTATATCAATTAAAGTTTAGTCATGGTCAAGGTCTGGACGAAGATTTTTCGCGCCGCCTAGGTAGACGTGCTGAATTTTATCTTGCGTCTTGTCGATGTCAGCCAAGATTAGCACGCGGATACAAAGTGGCAGTGAATTATCAACGGCAGGTTCTCGCGTGTCGAACAGTGGCACTAACCTAAGCGCGGGCAGTTGTCTTATCGCTGAACTCGGAAAGGCGGCAGTCAAGTCTTCGGTCGAGGAAAAGATTATCGCGCCGAGGTCGTCCGCCCGCAAACCGTTGCGTGATAAAATTTCCGTGACGAGTTGCCGCGCCGCAGACCAGATTTGTTCCTTTGAATTCTCCTTAGCCGTTACCGCGCCGCGAATCCCACGCATTGTCATTGCCCCCTATACTTGTCTTTAATCTGTAGCTTAACCGTCTCATTGGCGAGGAAGTCATCGTAGTTCGCAATCCTATCAACGGTTCCTTGCGGGGTGATGTCCATGATTCGATTGGCAATGGCGCGTATAAACTCGCGGTCTTCGTCGACGAAAATAATCGTGCCGGGGAAGTCGATTAAGCTTTGCTCAAGAGCTTCCATCGTCGGCAGGTCAAGACAAGCCGTCGGACTATCAAGCAATAAGAAATTCGCCGTGCCGAACGCCAACTTATCGAACTCAACCTTAGCCGCTGCCCCCGTGTAGACTCGCGGCATATAGAAGACTTTCACGCCCTGAGAAAAGTTTATCTTCCCGTGTTGACAGCCGCCGGTCTCGTCATGATTCTGATAAGCCATCGCCAAAGTCTTTAGCAATTTCGACTTGCCAAGCTCATTGCGTCCGACGAACGCGACCTTTTGTCCTTGACGGATTGCAAAGCTCACGTCCTTAAAGAGTGGTTCGCCGTCACGGTTCTTTAGTAAGGCGTTTGCCTCAAGGACGATTGGCACTGCGCCCGAAGGCGTCGATGGCAGAAGTTGTGCGCAATCAATCCTTATCGGCTCAACTTCAAAGTCGCCAAGCTCAATGATTCGTCCGCACGTTTCCTTTAGAAAATATCTATCGCTACTGACGATGACGGTTGTCAAAGCTTTGTTATCGCGCAGAAAATTTATTAGCCACTCGACGCCTTCCGCCTCAAGGCTTTTAGTCGGCTCGTCGAGGAGCAAAATTATTTTGTCGTTGATTCCGTCCAATGCCCGCTTGAGTTTTTCAATCGCGGACATTTCAGCCTTGCGCAAGTCAGAGAAGTCAGCGTAGACACTTCCATTAACGGTTTGAACGTCGCCATTAATCTCAACGTCGCCCGCCGTCGGCAAGAGACGTCCCGCCATTATGTCAAGCAGTGTCGACTTACCAGAGCCTTCGCCGCCGATTATCCCGACCTTCTCGCCGTGTTCAACTTCCAAATCAAAGCCCGAAAAGATTTCTTGCTTGCCGAGCTTAAGCTCCAAATTCTTTATCTTTATCAATACATTCCACTCCTTTTGCATGAAGAATATAACAATGCCCGCCCGCTGTCAACGCTTTACATTCCGAATCGAATTCGCTATCATACAAAAAATTTTGATTGGAGGAATGATTAATGGCAACGATAATTGCGCCGTCGATACTCTCGGCGGACTTTGCTTATCTGGCTGACGAGGTTAAACGGGTCGTGGCAGCTGGCGCAGAATATGTTCATGTCGACGTAATGGACGGCTCGTTCGTGCCGGAGATAACAATCGGCGCGGGAGTCGTCAAGAGCTTGCGCAAAGTCACCGACGCCGTGCTTGACGTGCATTTAATGGTTGAGCACCCCGAAACGCACCTTGAAAGCTTTGCTGCGGCTGGCGCGGACATCATAACTTTCCACGTCGAGGCGACACGTCATCCGCACCGCGTGATACAAAAGATTCACGAGCTAGGTTGCAAGGCAGGAGTCGCACTCAACCCCGGCACATCACTTTCAGCCGTCGAAGAACTTGTCGAGGATGCCGACATGATTTTGATTATGACGGTCAATCCCGGCTACGGCGGGCAGAAGTTTATCGAGTCGATGCTTGGCAAGATTCACATGCTTTATCACATGATTGAAGAGATGGAAACTGATTGCGATATTGAAGTTGACGGCGGCATTAACGCGAAGACCTCCGTCGACGTGCGCGAGGCAGGTGCTAATGTTCTGGTTGCAGGCTCGGCTATCTATGGCGCGTCGGACGTTGCTAAGGCTATCAAAGACATTCGCGGCAAAGAAATCGTTCATCATCATGACGAGGACTACGACGAATGATTTTCGATTCACACATGCACACGAGGTTTTCGGCGGATTCGACGATGACTGCGGCGGACGCTTTGGCTAAGGCGGAGAGCTTGAACTTTGGCGTTGTCTTCACGGAGCATTTCGATTACGGCGTTGAGGTCGACGGCAAGCCTTTTACCTTCGACCCTGCCGAATACATGAAGGAGTATAAAACCTTGCGCGGGGCTAATGTTCGTCTTGGCGTGGAGGTCGGCTTAAGGAAGTCTGCGCGGGTTGCCAATGAAGATTTCATAGCTCAAGCGGCGTTCGATATGGTCATAGGCTCAATTCATCTCGTTGACGACTTGGACATTTATTATCCCGACTTCTACATTGGCAAGGACAAGGCGACAGCTTATCGGAAATATTTTCAGCAAATGGCACAGGAGGCTTCGGTGGCTGATTATGACGTGTTGGGGCACATCGATTACATTTGCCGAGCCGCGCCCTATGAAGACCCTGAGATTGATTACGCGACGTTCGTGACGGAGATTGACGAGGTGTTAAGGATTATCATTGAACGCGGGAAGGTTCTGGAGCTGAACACACGCCGCTTTGATAAGTCTCGTGCAGTTGAAGAACTTGTGCCCGTGTATAAAAGGTACCGCGACCTCGGCGGACGTTTCGTGACGATTGGTTCAGATGCTCACAGAGTCGCGGCGGTCGGCAATCACTTTGAACACGCGCTGAAGTTTGTTGATGAACTCGACTTGACGCCCGTGACTTTCTGCCAACGGCGTCTTGAAAAATGTTAGAAGAGAGTAATAAAGCGACGGTCACCTTGCTCGGTTATAATTACCGAAGCTATCGTGCCCGTCGCTTTAGGTTTGTATGTCTTAGCGATATTATTGTTGCCGCTATTTAGTTTCGACGTTGAATGCGACTAATCGTCAGTTGTGACGTAGCTCGGATAAAGTCCAAGAACGCCGTCGATTTGCTCAAGGTTCATGCATATCTTGTGCAACGCATTAATATCGACCGCCTCAATAAGCAGAATAAAATCCCCTTCGGGCGAATCTTGTTGCCAACTCACACCAGAAATCTTTGCTATCTTGTTGCGTAGTTCTTCACGATGTTTTTTATCTACCTTCATGACCGCCCCAGAAATTGCCATGACATTCCACTTCCCTTGACCGAGCTTTATTGCTTACTTAACAAAGACCACCGCGCATTTGTCAAGAAAACCGTCATGTTGATTCGCCGCCAGAATTTTATCTGCGTCCTCGACCGACACAACCGGATTAGCATCTAAATCATCCAAACGAATTGCCTTGACGATTAAAGGATTGTTGCCCGCCCGCGATTGACTGATTTGATCGTTGGTGCTGTTAGCATAGCTTGCCATGCCTTGAACGATGATTTTGTCGTAGTCAAGGTTCTTGTGTCCGTAAATCTCTTGACCGTTGCCGTTCTTGATGACCGGGCTCATGACGTGATTAATCTGCTTGCCGGTGTTGGAGCAGACGATTATCAAGCCCGTATAATTTTTGTTGGCTGTAGGCTGACTTGCATTGACTGGTTGCGGGAAGGAGATTTTAGGCTCGTCTTTGAACGGAATAAACGCCGCAGAGGAAAGAGCGTCCGTCGAACCAAACAGAGGCATTTCCAAAATTATCTCGTAAAGCTCGTCCGATTCGATGTAATGTCCGTCGACTTCGGTCATGTTCTTTATAATCGCGTCCACTTGAGTTGCAACACGGTCATCAGCCAATTCCAAATCCCGCATGACTGAATTGCTCGTGACTCGCACGCCCTGAACCGCTTCCGCCAAGCCGCGTTGAGCGTCCATCATAGCTGCCCGCCGAGCTTGTGCACGTTTCAAGCCTTTGTTCTTCGCCGTAGACTTGCCCGCGCCAATTCCCTTTGCACGAATGACGCCGCGTTCCCAATCAACGCCACTTTCAGCCGCCAATGCCACCGCCGAAGATAAAATCATCATCAGCAACGCCGTCAAGCACGCCAGCACTTTCCTTGATAAGCCCATTTAAATTCACTCCTTTAAGTTTAATTCGGCAGGATTATATCACGAACGCAACGGCACGTCTAACAATATTTGTTCGGACTTGCGCTTGAAAAATTTTTCCGTGAAGACGTTGCTCAGGCACTTGACAAAAAATTTTTCTATAAGATTATACGATTAGAAGTTGTGCTTAAAGTCACATTAGGAGGTTAGAACATGGAGAGGAGGACGTTCGTAAAAATGATTTGCGGCGGCGGCTTACTGGGCTTGCTCTTGGGCGTGGGCAAGAGTGAAGCTGAAGAACTTCTGCGACCGCCTGGAGCCTTAGCCGAGGAAGAATTCTTAGCGACCTGTGCACGTTGCGGCAAGTGTGCTGAGGTTTGTCCGACGGGTTGCATTAAGATTGCGCACGGCGAGAAAGGTCTTGCGATAGGCACGCCGTATATCGTTCCAGTCGAGGCGGCTTGCAACCTTTGCATGAAGTGTGCTCACGTCTGCGCGACCGGTGCTCTTAAGCCGATTAAAAGAGCTGATGTTCGCATGGGTTTGGCGCAGATTAATACCGACCGTTGCTTAGCGAGGCAGGAGCACGATTGCCGCGTTTGCCACACGAGTTGCCCGCAATACAACAAAGCGATTTGGCTGGAGAATAACAAATATCCGACCGTGAACGCGGACTACTGCACGGGTTGCGGCATGTGCGAACACGTTTGCATTGCCGACCCTAAGGCGATTCACGTCAAGCCGAGGGGCGGTGCGCAATGAAAATCAAACTTCTGCGGCGGCTGATTCAATTAACGGCATTCGTAGTGTTGCTCCTGCCGATTTGGTTCACGGACTTAATTTGGTATGGCACTTATATTTCGGCGGAGCTGGCTGGCATTGACTTAACCGACCCGCTGACGGCACTTGAAATCACGTTGGCAAGCAAGACGCTTTGGACGCCGCTTATCATCTCGGCGATACCGCTGGCAGTCGTGGCAATAGTCTTCGGGCGAGTCTTCTGCAGTTACATTTGCCCGCTGAACTTTATATTAGAGCTGTTGCCCGTCAAGCGTAAAAGGGCGTTGCAGGCGCGGACGTTGCCTTTAGTGTCGCTAGCGATTGTGTTAGTGTTGTCGGCTATCGTATCAGTGCCCGTCTTCAACACGGTGTCGCCGGTATTCGCGTTCATGCGCATGATGATTTTCGGATTCGGCGTGGAGATTGTCTTATTGGCGTTGGTAATCGGCGCGGCGTTCATTTGGGGTCAAAAGATTTGGTGCAGGACGCTTTGTCCGCTCGGAGCGATTTATGGCTTGCTCGGTATCAAACGGCGGCTGGCATTACAAATCGACGAAAGCAAATGCATTCATTGCGGCAAGTGCGAAAAGGTTTGTTCAATGGGCACGGCTCCTGCTCGTAAAAACTTTGAGGACGCGAGCCTTTGCACGAACTGCGGCGATTGCGTCGGCGTTTGCAACAAAGGCGCGATTAGTTTTGGCATGACTGGTTTAAAGGATAAGAGGTGAATTCAAATGGGGTTGCTTGATAAAAAATTTTCGCTGAAGCACATAGCGGTTGCGGGCTTTGCGTGTATAGGTTTGTTCGCGGTGAGTTATGGCGTTATCGAGGCGACGAATCAAACTTCTTTCTGCGGCACGACTTGTCACGAGATGGATCCGATGTATCAGACGTGGCAGACTTCAAATCATAAGGTAGTTGAGTGCGCGGACTGTCACGAGAAGCCCGGACTTAGCGGCACGATTGAAAGCAAGTGGAAGGGCACTAAGGAGCTTTTAATACACATAAGCGGCAACGTTCCCGACCCGATTAAGATTGAGAATACCAACGACGTGAACTGTTATGTTTGTCATCAAGACAAGATAAAGGAGCGGGAGCTTGCTTTGGAACGCAAAGACCCGCATACCGAGCGGCACTTCCAAGAGGGCATGAACTGTGTTAGCTGTCACACGGGGCTTGTTCATGACGAGATGAAGAACAAAGTTTTGCCGAGCCGCGACCGCTGTTATACATGTCATCTTGATGCGATGAGTTCGCTTGTAAGGAGGGATTGAGATGAGTTTGAAATTTTCCAGACGCGACTTCTTGAAATCAATCGCGGTGGCGGCGGCAATGTTGACTGCGGGTTGCTCGCCTAAGCGTGATACTCAGCAAGGTCCCGTTAGTGCTGTCGAGGCTGATAAATGGGTTAAAGGCGTTTGTAGATATTGCGGCACGGGTTGCGGCGTATTGGCTGGCGTCAAGGGCAATAAGATTGTCACGGTCAAGGGCGACCCCGATTGCCCTGTTAATCGCGGGCGGCTGTGCGTTAAAGGTATCCTGCTTGCAAAGATTCTCGACACGCCCGACAGAGTTTTGCACCCGCTGATTAAGAAGGACGGAGAATTTGTTCAAGCTACGTGGGACGAGGCACTTGATTTAATCGTTAGCAAGTACAAAGAGGCAATCGAACAATATGGCCCCGACTCGGTTGGCTTTTACGGTTCAGGTCAAACGCTCGCCGAAGAAACTTACGTCATGCAAAAGATTATGCGTGCGGGCATTGGCACGAACAATATCGACGGCAACCCGCGAACCTGTATGGCAAGCGCGGTGGCTGGTTACATTACGACTTTCGGCGAAGATGAGCCAATGGGGACTTATGCTGACATTGAAGCGGCGGATACGTTCTTCCTAATTGGCTCGAACATGGCGGAGGCTCACCCCGTCCTATTCTCGCGGCTGATTGACAGGAAGAATGCCAATCCGAACGTCAAGATAATCGTCGCCGACCCGCGCAAGACTCGCACCTGCGACATTGCCGACTATCACCTATCGTTCATACCCAGCCGCGATATTGCCCTGATGAATGCGATGGCTTACACGATTATTGAGGAAAAACGCACCGACGAGAAGTTTATCAGCGAACACACCGAGTTTGTCAAAGGCGCGGACGAGAAGTTGACTTACGACCAGTTCAAAGCGTTTATTCAAGACTACGCGCCCGAAAAGGTTGCTGAGTCTTGCGGCATACCGGCGGAGACGATTCGCGAGGTCGCAAGGTTATTCTCTGCGCCCGATAGAAATACGATGTCGCTTTGGTGTATGGGCTTGAATCAGCGGTCGCGAGGTGTTTGGGTTAATAACCTCGTGCACAACCTGCATTTGCTCACGGGCAAGATTTGTCGTCCAGGAAATACGCCGTTCTCGTTGACGGGGCAACCTTCTGCATGCGGCTCCGTTCGTGAGACTGGCGGCTTGTCGCACCTATTGCCGGCGCATCGTATGGTTGCCAATGAAAAGCACCGTCAAGAACTCGCAAAGCTGTGGGGCGTCGACAGTCTGCCGGGCAAGCCTGGTTATCATACGCTGGAGATGTTTAAGGCGGCTGTCACTGGCGATTTGAAATGTCTTTGGGTCATGACGACGAACCCCGGTCAATCGCTCCCGAATTTGAATTACTATCGACCGGGCATGGAAAAAACTTTCTTGGTTGTGTCCGAGGCTTATCACCCGACGCGAACGAGCGAGCTTGCCGACGTTGTTTTACCTGCCGCACTTTGGATGGAAAAGGAAGGCGTTTACGGCAACGGCGAGCGTCGCACCCAACATATCGCAAAGGCAATCGACCCGCCTGGCGAGGCTAAACCAGACCTTTGGGCGATAATCGAGTTCGCTAAGCGCATGGGTTATGAAAAGCTTGTGCCGTTCAACACGCCCGAAGAGGTTTGGACGGAGTATCAAGAGTGTCAGAAGGGTACTGCGATGATGCTTGCCTCTTATAAGCGGCTGCGCGAGGGTCATGGCTTCACGTGGCCTGTTCCCGATGACAATTCGCCCGAAACTTATATCCGCTACGCTGAAGGCTACGACCCTTACGTCAAGGCGGGCGAGGGCATTAAATTTTACGGCAAACCTTCGGGACGCGCAATCATCTACGCTAGACCTCAACAAGACGCACAAGAAATGCCCGACGCCGAGTATCCGTTCTTCTTGACGACGGGCAGGATTTTGGAGCATTGGCATACGGGCACGATGACTTTCAACGTTAAGGAACTCAAGACGGCAGTCCCCGAAATGTACGTTGAGATTCACCCAGATGACGCCGCTAAATTCGGGATTGCTGACGGCGATTTAGTCGACGTGACTTCAAGGCGTGCCACTTGCAAGCTTAAGGCAAAAATAAATGGGCGCGGGCAACCTCGTCCGGGATTAGTCTATGTTCCCTTCCATGATCAAGTTATGGAGCGCATGATTAATTTCGTTTTGCTTGACGCCTTCGACCCAGGCTCTAAGCAACCAGAATACAAAGTCTGTGCAGTCAAACTCGCCAAAGCTTGATAAACGTTACTTAAAGTAAAAAAGTCCGCTTTACCTTTCTGGTGCGGACTTTTTTGTTGTTTAGTTAAGAAATGGTTACTTGTTGAGAAGTTCACGTTTAATACGTTCGAGAGCTTCGGGAGCTTGTTTGTCCATTTTTTCAGGGAAACCGAAATAGCTGACGCAAATGATATTATCGCCGCCGACCTTTGGAGCATCGGGCTTGAGTTGCTTATTAGCAAAGTCCATTTCGCGGAGCGTCTCAAAGATACCGTCAAAGTCAACTTCGCCCTCGCCCATAGCCGTATGCTGATGAATTGTGTAATCGGCTTTACCGCGACCATTGAGCCACGGCGGATTGACAATGTAACGGCAATCGATAGTTTGATTCCACGTGTCAGCTAAAAGGACGTGGGTTAATTCATCTCCGGCATAACGGAGCATGTGACGAACGTCGCCTTTGCCTTGGTCATAGAAGAAACCGTGACTTGCCGAGTAAACGTAGCCGAGGTTCTTTGAACGGAACGATTTTACAATGTCGCAGGTCTCGTCGTTGAGTTCGCAGAAGTCATACGGGTGCGATTGAATTTCGACGCGCAACCCTTCCCGCTCGATTATCGGAAGAAGCTCCTCCATTGACCGGAAGAACATACCGTTGCAAATTTCCTGTTGATTGGGGTCGCCGCTGAATTCGGTGTTGATGACGGGAACGCCCATGTTGACCGCGATTTCAATGATTTTCTTCCAGTTTGCGACGGCGTGTTGACGTTGCTCTTCAGTCGGCCCAGACCAGCGGTAAACTACGATGAACGATGAAATTTCTACGCCAGTTTCCTTAAGTGCTTGACGATATTCCGCCTCGCACTCTTTCGAGAACAGAGGGTGTTTGTAAAATGGATTAATGCGCGGGTGCGGCGATTGCTCTATGTACTTGTAACCCCAATCCGCTACTTTGTGCACGTAATCGCGAATGCTCATCTGTTTGGCGAGCACGTCCACATCAAATGCTATCTTCATTTCAAGTCCTCCTTTGATTATTTCTTGGCATTGTTAAACTATCATATCTCAAAAATATTGTCAATAGTCATGCAGGATTTTACTATCTTACGTTAAACTATCTTAGCAATCTTAATCAATGCACAGGTGATTAAATATGGCGGTAGTTTACTATAACAACGAGAAATTTTTAAACAATCCCATTGTTGAACAGAAGTTAAAGTTAATCTACGTTTGCAAAGCAGACGCCCCAGAAACAATTATACCAACTGCCATGCACGAACATACAAATCATCTTGAGATTCAATATATTCGTAGTGGCAAGGCAGATATCCGAATCGGTGGACGAGCTTACCGCGTTCAGAAAGGTGACGTAGTAATTTATAATGCGGGTGTTTTGCATGACGAACGACCAGATCCTAATTGCGGCATGTCCTTTTTCAACTGCGGCATAAAAAATTTTAAGTTGCCGTATCTGTCAGAAGGTCATCTTTTGGCACATGATGTTAAACCTGTTTTACATGCTGGTAATTTATCGGACGATATTTGTGCTATTTTCCATTTACTTTTTGAGCAAATCTCCAATAAAAAGGTTTATGCTAGCTACGTTTGCTACCATTTATTAAACGCTTTGCTGACCATATTGACTGTTCAACTGCCGCATGAAAAATTGCCTCTTTACGATAAGTTTGATGCATCTTTCCAAGCATGCAAAGCTTTTATTGACGAGCACTTCACGGAAAATATTTCTGTTGAGGAAATGAGTAAGATTGCCAATATGAGTGTTTCAGGCTTTGCACATCACTTCAAAAAAGTTATAGGGCTTGCGCCAGGGCAATATCTGATTCGGCTTAAAATCGGCTTAGCTCAAAAACTTTTAATCACGACTGACAAATCCATTACGGAAATAAGTATGCATTTAGGTTACGATAATATCAGTCATTTCAACAATCAGTTTAAAAAATTCGTCGGCACGTCGCCGCAAAACTATCGCAAGCTTTGGTTAGGTAATGAGCAATTTCAAAACTTAAATCATATTTACAACGAGCTGATGAGAAAATAACCTCTATATTCTCGCTTAGACTCTTACGGAATAAATTCACAGTTGTGGAGTGGAGTCGCATAAAATAGCAAAATCGCCGTCAATCGCTCAAATGTGACAATGACGCGGCGGTTTTTATTTTTTTGCGCCGAAATCACCCACAACCGTCCCAAAATCCTTGCCGCGCCACAAAAATTCTTTTACAATCGCGCTAACGAACGACAGAAAATTTTTGGGAGGCGGAAATCAAATGACACCAGTTGAGCGCAGAATTTTAATCAAAGTCTCGACGATGTACTACCTTGAACACATGAAGCAGACCGAAATCGCCAAACGCCTCGGAGTAGAACGCACGACCATTAGCAAACACCTCAAGCGGGCACTTGACCAAGGGATTGTAACCATAACCGTTGCCAACGAAAACTTTGAGGACATTGAATCGGCAATGGAAAAGCGTTTCGGGCTGAAGGAATGCTTTATCGTCCCTCGTAGCTATGACCTCCTTGCCGTTAAACAAGCTATGGGGCGTGCAGGGCTTCAACTTCTGCGCCGAATCGTAGACAACAAACAAGTTATCGGGCTAGCGTGGGGCACGTCGATTCGAGAACTTACTCGACACGCGCAAAACTCTAAAGTTCCGCAGATTGATTCGGATTTCGTTCCTCTCGACGGCGGCCCAGAAAATATAGATAGCGAACTGCACGTAAACACCCTTTGCTACGAATTGGCGCGAGCGTTCGGCGGACGTTGCCATTACATTTACGCGCCAGTCATAACGCGTACAGCTGAAATTAGAAATGCTATCGTTCAAGACGCCAACTACGAAAAAATCTCCGACTTCTGGAAAAAGCTTGACATAGGGCTTGTCGGTATCGGTGCACCGGTTAAGTCGTCAAATCTGGTTTGGATGGGCGAATTCGGGCGGCAAGCGATTGAATCCCTTTCAAGAACCGGTACTGTTGGCGAAATTTGCTCGGTCTTCTACGACAAGAATGGGCGCGAAGTCAAAACGGATTTCTCTGACAGGATTATCGGCGTTGACCTCGATACGCTCCGCAATTTGAATTATTCAATCGGTATGGCGGCGTCGCGTGAGAAAGTTCCGGCGATTATGGGCGCGTGCAAGGGGCAAGCGATTAACGTACTGATAACCGACGAACAAACCGCCAAGATTATGCTTAACGAGTAAGGAGGGCTTCGACATGATAGGATACTTCGTGGCGTTGGCAGTCATCGTTTGGATAGCGCAGACAGTCTTGGGGCTTCGCCAGTTTAAAAAGTTCAACAACCATATAAAAGAACTTCGCAAGGAAGGACGCGTGGCAATCGGTCGTGCGAGCGGACATTTTAAAGCGGGAGTCCTCGTCCTGTTCGTGATTGATGAGCAATGCAGAATCCTGCGCGGCGAAATTATGGAAGGGCGCACAGTCTTTGCCGGCTTCAAACCCTTTGACAACTTCAACGGCTTAACACTCTTTGAACTAAGCGATGACCTTTGCAAGAGCATGAAACTTTCCAAACAGCAGACTTTAGCAGTTATCTCCGCTCAAAAAGAGTATGAATCTTATAAACTCATGAAGGCTCAAGAGAATCTCGCTGTTACTTAGACGATTAACGGTTGAGGGCTAAGCGCGCAGTCTTCAACCTTAATCCATAGATTAAAAGGTTTTTTAGGAGGGAATTTTATGGACACAATGGTATCTTTCGCCCAAGCGTTTATCGGGCTGTTCAATCGCGGCGGTGAAACTTTAGCCGGTTGGGTATCGGGCATCATTCCGACGCTAATCGTCCTGCTCGTGGCAATGAACGCTATTGTTAAGATGATTGGTAATGACCGCATTGAAAAGTTCGCGGGCGTCTGTGCGGGCAATCCTCTTTCACGCTACATCGTCCTGCCCGTTATCGGAACGTTCTTCTTCTGCAACCCGATGACGCTCTCTTTAGGCAAGTTCCTGCCCGAATTCTACAAGCCCAGCTATTATGCAAGTGCTTCCGGTTCCTGCCACACGCTTAACGGCATGTTCCCGCACATCAACCCCGGCGAATTGTTCGTTTATCTGGGCGTTGCAAACGGTATCACGACTCTTGGACTCAATCACATCGACCTTGCGTTGCGTTATCTGCTTATCGGTATCGTGATTAACTTCCTGCGCGGTTGGGTAACGGACTTCACGACAACTTATGTACAGAAGCAACAGGGCATTTCGTTGAGCAAGCAGCTCAAGACGGCTTAAGGAGTGATTAACATGGCTGATTATAAAGCAGTAGTCGTTAAGGCGGGCAGTGGCGGCTTTGGCGGACCTTTGACGCTTATCCCCGACGGCAAAAGAAATAAGGTCGTCAACATTACCGGCGGCGTCATGTCTCAAGTTGCTCAACGCCTTGCAGAAATGACAGGTTGCGAACTCGTCGACGGCTTTAAAACTCGCGTCCCTGATGATGAAATCCTAGTTGTGGTTATCGACTGCGGCGGAACTCTTCGCTGTGGTATCTATCCGCAGAAACGCATTTATACAATCAACCTGAACGCAACTGGCCCCAGCGGACCTCTGGCAGATCATATCAAAGCAGACATCTACGTTTCAGCAGTCAAGCCCGATAATATTTCCTATGCGGAAGGCGTCGCGGCTCCTGCGGCAAGTGCGGCTCCCTCTGCTGGCGGCGGTTATAAATCAGTCGTCGTCAAAGCTGGTAGCGGCGGCTTCGGCGGACCTTTAACACTCGTCCCCGATGCGAAGAAAA
The DNA here is from genome assembly GCA_017534385.1 of Selenomonadaceae bacterium. Classification (GTDB taxonomy): domain Bacteria; phylum Bacillota; class Negativicutes; order Selenomonadales; family Selenomonadaceae; genus Quinella. The sequence continues at coordinate 30,094 of JAFWCT010000037.1, read as the reverse complement.
ATAAAGTCGTCAACATTACCGGCGGCGTTATGTCTCAAGTTGCTCAACGCCTTGCAGAAATGACAGGCTGCGAACTCGTCGACGGTTTCAAGACTCGCGTGCCCGATGATGAAATCTTAGTCGTTGTCATTGACTGCGGCGGAACTCTTCGCTGTGGTATCTATCCGCAGAAACGCATCTATACAATCAACCTGAACGCCACGGGACCTAGCGGACCGCTGGCAGACCATATCAAAGCAGACATCTACGTTTCGGCAGTCAAGCCCGAAAATATTTCCTACGCAGACGGCTCGGCGGCTCCAGCTCCTGCACCGGCTCAACCTGCTAAAGATACTTCCGGCGATTCGGGTAGCGCGATTAAGAAGGGCGGCTATGACACTTCCAAAAAGATTACCGAGCAATCGTCGGGCAGTCTCATGGCTAAAATCGGTCAGCTCATGGGCGGTATCGTCTCAATCTTCTATCAAGCAGGTCGCGATTCGATTAACACGATTATCCGCACGATTCTTCCGTTTATGGCGTTCGTCTCAATGCTTATCGGCGTCATTCTCGGAACCGGTATCGGCGACGTTATCGCAAACCTTCTCTCGCCGCTGGCAGGCAACATTGTCGGCTTAGTCATCTTGTCTTGTATATGTTCGTTCCCGTTCCTATCTCCGTTCTTAGGACCAGGCGCGGTTATCGCTCAAGTTATCGGTGTTCTTATCGGCGTGCAGATTGGCGAAGGAAATATCCCGCCCCATTTGGCACTGCCCGCGCTGTTCGCAATCAATGCCCAGTGTGCTTGCGACTTCGTACCTGTTGGTCTTGGTCTTGCTGAGGCTGATGCGGAAACCGTCGAAGTCGGCGTACCCTCCGTGCTGTATTCAAGATTTATCACCGGTCCAGTCTCGGTTATCCTCGCGTGGCTGGCAAGCTTCGGTCTCTACGAATCATAATCACAGATAAAAAAATTGACGGGCGGTAACGTAGCTGTTGCCGCTCGCCCATAAAAATATAAAGGCAGGTAATTATACAATGGCAGAAAAGATTTATTCAAGCAAGATCGTCGAACTCGGCGGACAGGTCGGCGACTTCATCGCGGCGGCAAATATGATCATCATGTTCGATGAGGCAATGGCTCTGCCCGAATTGCGCGATGCTTGCGTTATGCACACCGGCAATCAACTCACTGGCATGATTAAACCCGGCGACGTGTATAAAATCGCGGGCACTGAGTTTAAGATTATCAAGGTCGGCTCCGAAGTCCAGAAAAACTTGATGAACCTCGGACACATCACGATTAAGTTTGACGGCGGCGAAGGGGAACTCCTCGAAGGCTCCATTCACGTCGAAAATAAACCCGTGCCCGAAATCAAAGCCGGTCACATGATTGAAATCTTCAAGGCGGAAGATAAGAAGATTGCCGATGGCTCGTGGCTCGGTCTCAAAGGCAAGACTGCTGTCGTGACTGGTGCGGCGTCTGGTATCGGCAAGGCTGTCGCTCAAGCGTTCCTCGATAACGGCGCAAATGTCGTCGTCTGCGACCTCAATCCCAATGAGCCTGAATTCAACATCACCGACAACAGCGGCAAGGTTAAGTACGTCATCACCAACGTTGCGGAGGCGGCTAGCGTCGAGGCTATGGTTAAGACTGCGCTTGATACCTTCGGACAGATTGATATTCTCGTAAACAACGCCGGCATTAACATTCCCTGCTTACTCGTCGACCCGAAGGATCCTCATGGCAAATACGAACTCAACGAAAAGATTTACGACAAGGTCACGGGCGTCAATATCAAGGGCGTTTACCTCGTGGCGCAGGCTGTCGGTCATGAAATGGTTAAGGCTGGCGGCGGCGTTATCATCAACATGAGTTCGGAATCGGGCTTGGAAGGCTCGGAAGGTCAAAGCATTTACGCCGCGACTAAGAACGCAGTCAACAGCTTCACGCGCAGTTGGGCTAAGGAGCTTGGCAAGTACAATGTGCGCGTCGTAGGCATGGCTCCTGGCATCATGGAGGCAACAGGCTTGAGGACTTTGGCTTACGAAGAGGCACTGGCTTACACTCGCGGCATTACCGTCGACGATCTGCGCAAAGGTTACAGCTCGACGAAGACTACGCCGCTTGGTCGTAGCGGCAAGCTCAGTGAAGTTGCTGACGCAGTTGTCTTCTTGGCAAGCGACAGAGCCTCTTATGTAGACGGCGTGACTGTAAACGTTGCGGGCGGCAAAACTCGCGGATAAGTATCAATCTCTTTAATCACTAACCCCCTAAAATTAAATCCTGTCACTCACTTGAGCGGCAGGATTATTTTTTTCGTCTATCGTATACTCAATCAAGCCGTATTATTTTGGAGGCGATAACATGGAAGAGATTACGATTATAAAAAGCGAATACGTGACCTCGGCAGTGAATCGTGCGACTTGTCCCGAAGAACTCTTGCCGGAGATTGTCTTCGTAGGTCGGTCGAATGTCGGCAAGTCATCGCTGATTAATTCTCTTACTAATAGGAAGTCATTAGCTCGCACGTCAGGTACCCCCGGCAAGACGCAGACGATAAATTTTTTCCGCGTGGAGCTGAAGACCTCGGACGACACTCGCCGCGCATTTTATCTGGTGGATTTGCCCGGCTACGGCTACGCGAAGACTTCAAAGACTAATCGTGCGCTTTGGGCGAAGTTCATCGACGAATATCTTTCAAGCCGCCGCGACATAAGATTTGTTTGTCAGCTCGTTGACATGCGCCACCCACCTATGGAGTCCGACTTGAAGTCTTTCGCAAGCCTCGTTGGAAATAATTTGCCCGTACTGGTCGTCGCTACCAAGTCCGATAAGCTCGGCAAAACACAACGTCAAAAACATCTCTACGCTATACAAAAAGCCTTCGGCATCGACGCGGAATCAATCTTGCCTTACTCGTCGACAAAAAATGAAGGGCGTTCAGAATTGCTTGACGTTATCATAAAGTCTTTGATAAAATAGCTCCAACAAATTGCGCCGTTGAGCGTATGAACGGTGCAGGGGAGAGATTAAGATGACGAGGCTTTCAACATTCGATAAGGCTCTGTTGAATCTCTTGCAGGGCGACATTCCGATTTGTTCTCATCCGTTCGCGGAAATGGCAAACCGCCTCGGCACGGACGAAGACACGGTGCTTAATCGTCTCCGTGAGCTGAAGGCGGCGGGTTTTCTGAGGCGTATAGGGACGTTCTTTGATTCAAATCGTCTGGGGTATCATGGAACGCTAGTTGCCCTAAAGGTCAAGCCGTCAGCAATCTGCGCGGTGGCGGAGGCAGTCAATCGCTACCCTGGCGCGACACACAATTACGAACGCGAAGGAGTTTATAATCTGTGGTTCACGTTGCTGACGCCAAATGCCGAGTATGAATCAATCGTGCTGGCGGAGATACGTTCGCTTAATGGCGTGGAGGATATGCTTCGGCTCAAGGCAAAAAAGAAGTATAAAATCAATGTGCAGTTCAAACTTCAATGACGCGGAGGGAAGGAGTTGGCAAGTTTAAGTCAGCTGGACAAGGAGATTATCAAGGCATTGCAAGAAGATTTTCCGCTGTGTGAGGAGCCATATAAGGTTTTGGCACAGCGTGTCGGCATAAGTGAGGAAGAGTTTCTGCGAAGGGTAAAGGAGCTTGTCGAAGAAAAAAAGATTCGCAAGATGGGAGCAGTGCTCCGGCATCGCGAAGTTGGTTTCAAGGCAAATGCTCTGTGTGCGTGGCAGGTGTCGCCCGATAAGCTTGACGACATTGCGCAGGTCATGAGTTCACATGCGGCGGTATCTCATTGCTACGACAGGACGCCCGCGCCGAATTGGAATTATAATCTTTATACGATGATTCATGCTAAGACCCGCGACGAGTGCGAGCAAATTATAAACGAGCTATCGACAATGACTGGCGTCACCGATTACAAAATCCTTTACACTAAGCGGGAATGGAAAAAGACTGGCATGAAATACTTTTGCGAGGCGACGTAACTGGGCACACAAAAAGCGCGGTTGAGTTTCTCTGATAATCGGAGGCTCACCGCGCTTTAAGTTTTCAATCTCTGATAAGTTCTTGCAGTGTCTTGTAAAGGTGTTCGGGGGCAACGTGACGTTGCATCCAGTGAGTAGGATTTAATCCTTGATAAGTTCTTGCAACGTCTTGTAAAGGTGCTCTGGGTCGGCGGGCTTAGTTAGGTGCGCATTCATGCCGGCTTTGAGTGAGCGTTGAACGTCCTCATCGAAGGCGTTAGCAGTCATTGCGATAATCGGCACGGTCTTTGCGTCGGGATGGTCAAGGGCGCGAATTGCCTCCGTTGCCTTAAGCCCGTCCATTACCGGCATACGAATATCCATCAAGATTGCGTCATAGAATCCGGGCGGCGACTCGGCGAACTTGTCAACGGCAATCTTACCGTTTTCGGCGTGGTCTGAAATCATGCCGCGCATTTCCAGAATCATCATCATAATCTCGGCGTTAACGGGCATATCCTCCACGACAAGAATCTTGCGCCCCTCAAGCTCGACAACCTTTTTCTCCGGCACAGTCTGACGTTTGCGATTGAATGCCTGTTGGAATTCGTAAAGGACATTGGTTGAGGCAAGCGGCTTGCTCATGAACGTATCGACGCCGGCTTTAATTGCCTCTTCCTCAATCTCGTACCAGTCATAAGCAGTAAGGACGATAACCGTCGTATCGGAGCCGAGGATTTCTCTGATGTCGCGGGTCAGGGCAATGCCGTCTTTCTCCGGCATGAGCCAATCGACCAGAATCAAGTTGTAATCCTCGCGGCGGGCGTGGCGCATTTCAATCAGCTCCAAAGCCTCTTTGCCTCCCGCGCAGGTGTCTGACTTAATGCCGACCTCGCTCAGCACGGATTTAGCATGTTCGCGGGCAAGTTGTTCGTCGTCGACAATCAGCACAGAAAAATCTTGCGGGCGCATCTCGTGCAAGTCGTCACCTTCGCCGCGAGCCGAATCCTTAAGCGGAAGATTGATAACGAACTCCGAGCCGACACCCCTAGTTGATTCGACGGTTATCGAGCCGTTCATCATCTGCACGATATTTTTAGTTATGGCAAGTCCAAGACCCGACCCGCCATAGCGGGAAGTCGTCGTATCGTCCTCTTGGCTGAACGGTTCAAAAATCCTCGGCAGGAAGTCTTTGTTCATGCCAATGCCCGTATCGCGTATCGTAAAGCGGAAGTTGCTTTGCCCGTCGAATTGCGCGGTGCACTCGATAATCAAAGTGACAGTGCCGCCCGCGTCCGTGAACTTGACGGCATTGCCCAGGATATTAATCAGCACTTGCTCAAGCTTGGTGTCGTCGCCGATGTAGTACTTGCCAATGTCGCCCTTAAGCTGGCAATCGTAGTTCAAGCCCTTGTCCTTGCATTGTCCGTCGATTAGGCTGTTGATTTGATAGACAAAGGACGTAAAGGAAAACTCTTCGTTGCGGAAGGACATACGCCCCGACTCTATGCGGCTCATGTCCAATATATCGTTGATGATTGACAGGAGGTAACGTGCACTCGTCCCGATTTTCTCTAGGTAGCCTTTAAGCGTCGGCGTTAAGTCTGGGTCGTGCAGTGCAATGTTATCGAGTCCGATGATTGCGTTCATTGGCGTTCTAATCTCGTGGCTCATTCGCGAGAGGAAAGCTGTCTTAGCTACGTTGGCTTGCTTAGCTTCGTTGAGGGCTGCTTTAAGGCGAGCGTTCTGCTGAATCTGCTTCTGCTGAATTTCGGTAGTGTCGCTCTTTAGCAGGATAAAGAAATCTGCGCGGGGGTCAATGGCGTAGAAGTCGAGCCGCTTATAAAAGATTTCGCCGCCGATGTTGCAGGCAATGTTGACAACGTAAGGTTCAGAGGTCTTCAACTTGTCCTTAATCGTGGCAATCTTTAAGGCGTCTCCGAGGTTCTTTTTGGTCGAGTCGTCACCCTCAAGGACGGGAAGAACTTGTTCCTTAAGATAAGTGTCGTAGCGTCCTTCGCGGGTCTTGGGGAAGATTGAACCCTTAGCAATCAAAGAGGCGTCGCCGACGACCACGCTATATTTATCGTTGACGAGGTAAGCAACCATATCGAATTGCCGCGCCAGAATCTTATCAAGCAATGCGCCTTCGACTTTCTCCTTGCCAGCTTCTTGCTCGGCTATGAAAACGATAATCTCGTTGGATATTGGATGGCGCGTGAAGACTGCACGATAATTAACGTAACAATAATGACCGTCCTTGCGTCTAGAGAATAAGTACATGGAAAGGTTAGTCTCGCCGCGCTCAAATCGTAGCTTAATGTTCTCCACGCTGAAGGTTATTAGGAAGGTCTCGCGTTCCTCGTCAATCGGATAGTTCACTGCACGTAGATTAATCAGCTCGGAGTAAGGGCGAATCACTGAATCCGTTCCGAACAAGTCGCGCCCTTGAATGTCTTCAACCTTATTGCGGGTGATGTTTGCTCTGAACATGGAAAGCGTCCGCTCGTTCATGCGATAGAAGTTGTCGCCGATTGTCATGTAAGTCGTCTGCAACCTCTGCGCGTAAACCTTAAGCGATGTCACGTCAAAGAACGTGCAATAAATGTAATGCTCCTCGAAGTCGTCAACAAAGGTATAAGTCACGTTGCACCAGACGACCTCGCCTTTGGTGGTTATCTGTCTAATCGTTAAGTCCTTCGTACTGTCTTCGGAGATGCGGCGGCGGAGCATCCTCTTTACGGCAAGTCTATCGTCGGGGTGCGTGAAGGCAATGACTCCTCGCTCATCAAAAGATTTTATCGCCTCCTTGACGTTGCTTTGCATCAGCTTGGCAAAACCTTTCGACACGAAGACGACTTCAAACCGCCCGTCAATATTTTCTTGTAGGAGGAGTATCGCGCCCTCCATTTGACGAACCAACTTAAAAAAATAACTCCGCGCAGATTGTCTGTCATGCTCCGATACTTTATCGGGCGGCATTGGGTTATTCATCGATTCTTCCTCGCTCTCAAAAATTTTGGCGGTCGAGACTCGTCCTGAATCTCGCCGCCTATTATAACAGGTCTTCGACGTTTGTGCGAATACTTTTTGTTTTGATATGACTTCGTCGCCGTGATATAAAATCGGCAGAACGTCCACCCTTAACAGTCCTCTAATCGAGTCCCATCGGTTATGGCAAAACGAATCCCCCGTAACGGCGTCGCAAACCGTCGCGGGGGTTTTCGTTTTCGGTGATACTATGTTCGAACTGCTGTACTCGTTACGGTTTTTGCTTATTCAGCGTGGACAATTTATCATACCAGCTTTAACTTGTCAATTACCAGACCCGGCGGCGTTGTTCGACGTAGAGAGCCTGAACGCTTATATCCACGGCTTGAACAAACATCCCCGTTGTAAACTCGACAGCGTCGCGAATATGGCTTTGTATCTGACGAATCAGCGTCGGGATATGACTGCCATAATTCAAGACGACTTCGCAAGAGATAGTCAAGCCTCTGTCCTCGTTGTTCTTAAAAATATGTTTGACAGAGGTATTCTTCAAACTCTTGACGAATTCACGAGACTTAACGATTCTTTCCACGATAGCTTGAATAACTTTATCGTCGATGATTAATTTGCCGTAATAGCTGAAGACTGGACGCACGATTGACTTTTCGCCGAGCTTGCGACGCTTAACAGATGATTGCTTGAAGATTGATTGCATAGGATTGACTAGGAAGCCAGAAAAGTGCGGCTTGAGTTCAATGGTCGGCACGGGGATAATATGCTTGCCTTCTTTGAGGCGATGGAATTGAGCTACGGCAATTTCCGAACGCGATGCAATGTCTTCTATGCGGACGATTAGTTGGATTGGCGGGAGGTCGAGAGTCTTGGCAATCTTCTGAACCATGTTTTCAGAGGTGCCGATAACTAAAATCCTATGCGGTTGCATTGCTTGGATAGCTTTGCGAACGTCATCAGCGTGACCAGGCAAAACGAATATCGCACGCCTTACTGCCATTATTTTGCTTTTCTCAGTCTTAGCACTTTCGCCCGCGACAATGTGCCCGTCCTTAATCAAGATGCCGTCGTCAATGATAGCGTCGGCTTCATGTTCGCGAGCAACCTGCAAGGCTCGATGACTCTTGCCTGTGCCGCTCGGTCCAACTAATGCAATCACGTCCACTTTGAAATCCTCCCGAAATTTTATTCGCCTTTCCAAAGAAAAGTTTTCAAGTAGCCTCTTGAGCAGTGAGCAGGGCGGCAACTTTCAAATCCGAACGGCGATTTAAATCAATGAACTCACCCTTAGTAGTCTGCACGACTGGAAGAGACATAATCCTCGAATCATCAAGATAAACAATCTTAGCGCGTTGCCCGTCACTCAAGCCGACCCAAGAGCCGTTAATCGCCTGCAAAAGTTTCTTCATGAAGACAACAACGAAATGCGTATCGAGTTTACCCGCCAAGGCGTCGCCATACAAAACCTTAATGATGTCGAAGGGCGAATTCCTCTTTGCGTAGGAACGATGAGTCGCCATTGCGTCATAGATGTCGAGTATCGCGATAATCTTGCCGAAGTCGCTAATCTTGTCGCCTTTGAGCTTGCTCGGATAGCCGGAACCGTCGCATCGTTCGTGATGATGAAGTACGCCTAGCAGAACATTCTTTAGGCTCCTAAGCGACGACTCCATTAGCAAGGCATAACCTAAGACGACGTGTTTGCGAACCTCGGCAAGCTCCTCGTCGTCAAGCTTGTCCGTCTTGTTGAGAATGCCCTTTGAAATCTTCATCTTTCCAATCTCGCTTAAAAGACCTGCAATGACAAGTTCGCCGACCTGCGTTGCCCGATAGTCAAGCCAATGCGCCATAATCCCCGCCAATATTCCGACGTTGAGCGCGTGGTGAATTATATAATCGCCGTCGCGTTTCATGTTGTGGATTTGCGTTATCGCCTTAATGCCGTCGTCACAAAGCTCGGAGATATTATCTGCACGAATGATTTCCACTAGCTGTGCCCGGTCAAGCTTGCCGGTGTTAGCAAAGCCGTAATAAAGATTCTGCGTGAGGGCGAAGCATTTCTTATAGCAGGTAATATAATCATCGTCGAGCAAGTGTTCTTGACTTGCCCGCGTAGGTTTATAGTCTTCGGGTGTCACGTCGATATAGACGGAGAAAATATTTTTGCCGCGCAGGCTGTCGAGCATCTCTGACGTAAGCTTGACGTTGGCTTTTATAAGCGTCTTGCCGTCGAAGTCTTTCACGGCGCGTCCGACTGTCATGCCCACTCGCAATTCTGTCACGTCGTAGGATCTGAGCATTCCATCTCCCCCTTGCTTGAAGTTAAAACTGGTATTTGCCGTGTCGAAGAAAATTCCTGCGTTGTTTACAAATTTCATTGATAGGTTATAATCGTGGCGAGGTGATTCCATTGTCTGATAAAAAAATTCCACGGAGCAACGTTTCGGCTTATGTTAAGAAGTATCTTCAGCTTTGTATCGGGGCGGTGATTGCGGCACTGGGTCTGGAACTCTTCTTGATTCCAAACGAGGTCATTGACGGCGGTGTTGTCGGCTTGTCGATTATGGCGCAATATCTAACGGGCTTGCCGCTTGGGACGTTCCTTATCCTGTTCAATATCCCGTTCCTTTGGCTGGCGTATAAGCAGATTGGTAAAGATTTCGTCATCGCGACGATTGTGGCGATAATTTTCCTTAGCATATGGTCTGAGGTCGTCGGTGAATATCCTAAGGTGACAAACGACCCGTTCTTAGCGGCGATATTCGGCGGGATAATTGACGGCTTAGGCGTCGGCTTGATTATGCGGGCAGGCGGTTCCCTCGACGGCACAGAAATTGTCGCTATCATCGTCGACAAGAAAACAATCTGGTCGGTCGGCGAAGTCGTCATGTTTATCAACCTGTTTATCTTAAGCGGCGCAGGCTTGCTGTTCGGTTGGGATAAAGCAATGTATTCGCTGTTTGCGTACTTCGTTATCTCCAAGATGATTGACGTTGTGATTAAAGGTCTCGACGAAATGTATGCGGTGATGATTGTCTCGAACATGCCCTATGAACTGACTGACGAGCTTAATATTAAACTCGGACGCGGCGTCACACTCCTGCACGGCGAAGGAGGTTACACTCACCAGAGCAAAGAAATTCTTTACTGCGTCGTCACGCGTCTTGAGGTCGACAAGCTAAAGAAGATTGTCCTTGAGAAGGACGAGCACGCCTTTGTTACGATTTATCCGGTCAATGACATTGTTGGCGGTCGCTTTAAGAAGTCCGGACACTAACCACGCCTTGCAATAAAAAAACCCTCTTCAAAGCGGAGAGGGGTTTAGCTTATAAACAAAGTCTGTCTCGGAATATCCTGAGGCGGACTTTTGCTTTTACTTAGATGCTTTTTGTCTATAGTCTGAAACCTCCGCCTCAGTGAAGGTTCTTCAACTCAAACAGATATGCCTCGGCAAGTAGTCGCAAGCTCGCGTTCGACTTCAGCCGCCTATGATACTTTGCGCCCGTCTCTATCATCAACAATAGCTTTCGTTCGGGAAGGTTTATCTTGCTCAGGCGCGGCACGAGGTCAGGGTTATGCGGCTCCAACACCTCGGCAAAGCAAATATCCCGCAGAAGTTTTTGTACGTGCGTTAGGAAGTCCGAGAACTTATCACGCGACCAATCCGCCATATCAGCCCCGCGCTTGAAGATGTCTTCGTTCGTGAGTTCTGCGCGGACAATCTTTTCTAGCGTGTCCAATGCCACCTCGCGAAGTTCTATGCCGCCCGAATCCCTTAACATTAACGCCCGTCCGAAACTGCCGTTTGCAATCACCGATAACCTTTGCGCCTCTTGCACGTCGACGCCGCGATGGATTAGCTCCTCGGCAATCTGCGCGGGTGTTAGCTTGTCAAAGTGCACAGTCATACACCGCGAACGAATTGTCATCAGCAAGCTTGCTCGATTCGCCGTCAGCAGGATAAATATCGTTTGGCTCGGAGGTTCCTCGATTGTCTTAAGTAGAGAGTTCGCCGCTGCCTTGTTCATGAGTTCAGCCCCGTCGATTATCACCACGCGCCGCGCAGAGTTTATCGGGCGCAATGCTACTTCGGCTTGCAAGTCGCGTATCTGACCAATCTTAATGTTACGAGCCGTCTTAGTCTCTTCTGCCTCGACAACGTAAAAGTCCGGGTGACTCCTCGCCGCCACGAGATGACAACCTTCACACAAGCCGCACGGGGAGCCGTCAATGGGACTTTCACACAACAGAGCCGCCGCGCAGACTTCAGCCGCCAATCTCTTGCCGATACCCTCTGCGCCAGAGAATATCACGGCGTGCGGAAACTTTTCCTCGGCGATGTTCTTCTTAAGGTAAGAAACGGTCGCGGCGTGTCCGATTAAATTTTTCCAGCCAATCATCACATGAATATATCGACGAGCATTCCGCGTATGGCGTCGTGTGCGGCGATTACGTCAAGCTGATCCGATTGCCCCAAACGAATTCGCTCCGCCATATCCTCAAGCTTGCGGTCGATTTTCCTCACTGTAGTATAAACGCGTTGCCGACCCATTCTGTCCCAGCCGGCGGACGTGTGCACCTCATACATATTGCTGACTGCCGCCCCGATGAAGTTTTTTATCAGCGTGCGATACTCTTTAAGCTCCTCGTAAGTCGGCGTTTTGGTAAGTCGTGTCGCCTGCTCATCAATCTTCTTGAGCATCGCTTCCATTTCTTCATGAGAGACGCCCTCGGATTGTTGCTCCATTAGCTCCGTCTCGAAACTCAATTCCTTGTCGCGAGGATGTTCACTCACGCCGCGTAACATTTCAAACGGCGACGCGGGCATTGCCGAACTTCCTATCTTTACTGCCATAACAATTCACCTCGTCGCTAGTTTATAAAATTTCATCTGCAAACGCAAGAAGAGACTGCCGATTGATAATCAGCAATCTCTCCTGAAAAAGGGTTCCAAAGTGCCGGCTCCTCTGAATGTCTAAACCTGCTTACTCGCAGGTGGGTTCCTTAAGCTCGGTCTCTGTTACTTATCATTGCGACAATTCTCCATCTTCCGAAATCAATTCAGGTTCCCTGATTTTAATGTAGGTTAGACATTATCTGATTCCTCGAACACCCCAGAGATTTCCTTCTTCAACGCAGATAATAGCACGAAAAATTTTTCATTACAAGTCTTGACAAGCACGAAAAGTTTTTGGCGTTTAACTTCTGAACGGTGGTAGATTTTTTTTGCGCCGTGTATGAAAATTTTCTGGCGTGTGTTATAATCGACGAAATTTTTAACAGAGGAGCATTCATCATGAAAATAATTTTGACGGGCGACAGACCCACGGGCAAACTTCATCTTGGACATTATGTTGGCTCTCTTCGTGAGCGTGTTCGGTTGCAGAATAGCGGCGAATTCGACGAGATTTATATCATGATAGCCGACGCGCAAGCTTTGACTGACCACGCGGGCACCCCTGCGAAGGTTCACGAAAATATTTTGAACGTCGCACTTGATTATCTTGCTGTAGGGCTTGACCCTGCTAAGTCGACAATCTTTATCCAATCGCAAATCCCGCAACTGTTCGAGCTTACTGCTTACTACATGAATATCGTTACGGTGTCGCGTCTTGAACGAAATCCGACAGTCAAAGCGGAGATTGCGCAGAAGAATTTCGAGGCAAGCATACCGGCGGGCTTCCTATGCTATCCAGTCAGTCAAGCCGCAGATATAACAGCTTTTGATGCTAATGTAGTGCCCGTAGGCGAAGACCAAGCCCCTATGCTTGAACAGACCCGCGAAATCGTCCGCAAAATGCATGAACTTTACGGCGAAGGACTTTTGGTTGAGCCAGAGATTTTCCTTCCGCAAAGTCAAGTTTGCAGACGACTTCCCGGCATTGACGGCAAGGCTAAGATGAGCAAGACGCTAGGCAACTGCATTTACCTTAGCGATGACAGCCAGACAGTTGCCGCGAAGATTAAGAACATGTACACCGACCCGACGCACATAAAAATTTCTGACCCTGGGCACATTGAAGGCAACGTAGTCTTCACTTACCTTGACGCCTTCGCCGAGGACACTGCTAAGGTTGCTGAGCTTAAAGAGCACTATCAACGCGGCGGGCTAGGTGATGTTGCCGTTAAAAAATATCTGCGCGAGGTTTTGGAGGAGACTTTGGAGCCGATTCGCCGTCGTCATGCTCAATACGAGGCGCGTCCCGATGAAGTTATGGATATTCTCAAGGAAGGCACTAAGAAGGCTCGCGCTAAGGCGTCGAAGGTTCTTAACCGTGTCAAACGCGCCATGAAGATTGATTACTTTAGCTAAGGAGGTTAAACGCATGAAAAAGTTTTTAAGCCTTGCCCTAATCGTGACGTTTATATTGTCGTTGACTGCCTGCGCGGACGCGGCGAAGTCCAAGATAAAATTCAACAAGCGGCAACTAAAGAAGCTTGAACTAGTCACGGCACCCAGTCAAGGTTCGCCGATGATTGTCCTGCGCGAAAATTATTCAGACGTTCCGATATTCGGAGCACCTGTCGCCACGCAAGCGCAAATGGTGAATTTCATTAAAAAACGCAATCCCAATCCGAAGCTTAACTGCACAGTTGAACAGCTTGTCCATCTTTATTACGTTGAAGGCGAGCGCGAAGGCATTCGACCGGACATTGCGCTTTGTCAGGCGATAAAGGAAACGGGCGTTTGGGGCTACGGCGGCGATGTCATTCCCGAACAAAATAATTATTGCGGACTAGGCACGACGGGCGGCGGCGTTAAAGGTGAATTCTTCGCGACGCCGCAACTTGGAGCCCGTGCGCATATTCAACACCTTTTATCTTACACGTCGAAGCGTCCGCCGAAGGTTGAAATTGTTGACCCGCGTTATGAACTAATAAAGAAGTTCCGTCCGCAAATCTTCGGCAAGCTCACGAAATGGACGGATTTAAACGGCGTTTGGGCAGTGCCTGGCAAGCATTACGGCGAAGACATTTTGAATTTATGGTTGCAAGCACAGTTACCGGACGGTTCTGATGCGTCTTTGGAGGCGGCGGATTTGAAAGTTTTCCTTGAAGACGACAAGGCGGCGGCTTATGTCTATCGCGGGCTGGTCAACATGGAGCGCGAAGACTTTTACGCCGCAGAGGCTGACTTTCAAGCGGCATTGGACGTTGAATCCGAGCTTAAAGAGGCACTTTTCGATTTGGCACTTACTCAGGAAAAACTTTCGCACTTCGACGACGCCATTAAGACTTACGACAAGCTTTTGACAATCGACGAAAAATTTCCCGCCGCCTGGTACAATCGCGGACGCCTCAAGCTTGCCAAAGACGACTTCAAGGGCGCGATAAGCGATTTTAAATCTTCGTTGGCGATTGAAACGATTAACGCTGAAGCTTATAACGACATTGCCATTGCCTACTTTAAGCAAAAGAAATACGAGGACGCTTGGCAGTTCATGCAACGAGCCGCCGAGCAGAGTTCAACTAATCCGATTGTCCAAGAGAATTACGAGAAGTTCGCCGCTTGCGTCAAGGTCAAGAAATAGGAGGAACAACTTGTGGGTTTTCATATCTATCGTTCGCCACGAGACGAGAAACTTTTTCATAAAGTCGAGTGGCGTAATTCTGAAGAAAACATTATTACTTTTGGCAGAGGCACAAATGCTTGGGATTTTGATTTCTGGCTTGCAGGCGATAATAGACATGTTTTAGCTGGGAGGTTTTCTTCATTAGCTACAGGAATATATTTTGTAATCGCTGCCAATCACTCTCTAAAAAATATTACGACCTCGCCAATTGATGATATGAGTGCCTTAGAAAAAGTTTTCAAAGAAGTTCGCCCCAATCTTAAGCCCATTCCAAACAGTAGACAAAATCATAAGCAAATCATCATAGGGAACGATGTTTGGATTGGGACTCGTGCTACGATTATGGGCGGCGTGAAGATTGGCAACGGCGCAGTCATCGGGGCAAATGCCATGGTCGCCAAAGACATTCCGCCCTATGCAATCGCCGTCGGCAATCCCGCAAGAGTTGTAAAATATCGCTTCGACGAGGAAACGATTAGAAAGTTTCTCGCCGTCAAGTGGTGGAATTGGAGCTTAGAAAAGATTGCCGACAACTTTCCGCTCATGAATGACCCCGAAAAGTTTTTGGCGGCTCACTACTCGCCGGAGCTTGAAGAATTCCCCGAAGACGGTTTCAGCCAACAACTTAGTAAGTTGACGGGGGGGGGGATTTATCAATTTATTCCCGACTTCCAAGCAACTCAACCGCTGTGGCCTAAGGTCGTCAAAGACTTCACGCAAGCAAAATTGGAAAACGCTGTGCTTGTCATTTGGCTCGGCAAGGACACTACCGACGATAACGCCAAAGCTTTGACGGCGGCAATCGGCTCCAATAAAAATATCCTCACGTTCAAGCACGAGAAAAACTTTTCAGCGACGGCACTACGGCTCGCCACACACTTTATCACAACCCGCGAGATAGAGACGCTTGAGGCTCTGGATTATCTTTGGAACACGGACGTTAAGATTATCTCCGCACTCGACAACGGGATTTTCCTTCAGCCCAAGCCCAAAGAAACTTCTTCAGCGACAACACCTAAATACGACACGAATCCTATCACGCTGGACGAGATGACGAACCTTGAGACTTTGGATTATCTTTGGAATAACGGTCATTAAGACGTATAAAAATTTTGGGAGGAATATCACATGAATGTAGCTATATCTCGTTCTCCAGAAGACAAAAAAGTTTTTGAAAATGTTCATGGCACGCAGCAAAATGTTTACACCCTGGGCAGAGGTTCTTATGGAAGCATATTTATTAATTTTTACCACGAAAAGGTTATAAATGTTTTGGGCGGGCGTTTTTGTTCTATTGCAGGAGGAACGGCTTTTATCATGGGTGGCAATCATTCTATGAAAAGTGTTTCAACTGCTCCGTGGGATTTTTCTGTAATAGAAATTTTTGGTAAAGTTCGTCCTAATCTTCAAATTCTTCCTTGGATTCGACACAATCCACGCCAAATTATTATCGGTCATGATGTTTGGATTGGTGGTGGTGTTAAGATTATGGGCGGCGTGAAAATTGGCAACGGTGCGGTTGTCGGGGCAAATGCCATGGTCGCCAAAGACATTCCGCCCTATGCAATCGCCGTCGGCAATCCCGCAAGAGTTGTAAAATATCGCTTCGACGAGGAAACGATTAGAAAGTTGCTTGCCGTCAAGTGGTGGAATTGGAGCTTAGAAAAGATTGCTGACAACTTTCCGCTCATGAATGACCCCGAAAAGTTTTTGGCGGCTCACTACTCGCCGGAGCTTGAAGAATTCCCCGAAGACGATTTCAGCCGACAACTTAAGACGTTGACGGGGGGGGGATTTATCAATTTATTCCCGACTTCAAAGCAACAAATCCGTTGTGGCCTAAGGTCATCAGAGACTTCACGCAAGCAAAATTGGAAAACGCTGTGCTTGTCATTTGGCTCGGCAAGGACACGACAGACGATAACGCCAAAGCTTTGACGGAGGCTATCGGCTCCAATAAAAATATCTTGACGTTCAAGCACGAGAAAAACTTTTCAGCGACGGCACTACGGCTCGCCACACACTTTATCACGACCCGCGAGATAGAGACGCTTGAGGCTCTGGATTATCTTTGGCACACGGACGTTAAGATTATCTCCGCACTCGACAACGGGATTTTCCTTCAGCCCAAGCCTAAAGACAATTCTTCAGCAACAAAACCTCAAGGCACGAACCCTATCATGCTGGACGAGATGATTAATCCTGGAGCATTGGATTATCTTTGGAACGACTAAAAACTTGGAGGTCGATACTTTGAAATTCGCAAGACGCATGGAAAATTTCGGCGAGGGAATCTTCGCAAGGCTAGCCGCCCTGAAGCAAGAAAAAATTTCGGCGGGCGAGGAAGTCATAGATTTATCAATCGGCGCACCGAACATACCGCCATCCGCGCACGTCATGAAAGTTTTATCGGAGGAGGCTCTCAAGCCGGAGAATTATGTTTACGCAGTGACCGACACCCGCGAGCTTTTGAACGAGGCGGCTGATTGGTATCGTCGACGCTATGGCGTGGAGATTGACCCTGCCTCGGAAGTCTGTTCGCTGTGGGGTTCGCAAGAGGGCTTGTCGCACATTGCCTTGACCTTGATTGACGATGGCGATTTAACTTTGGTTCCTGACCCGTGCTACCCCGTCTTCGCTGACGGTCCGAAGTTAGCCGGTTCAAAGATTTTCTTTATGCCGCAACTCCGTGAGCACGACTACATTATTCAGCTTGATAAGATTCCCGCCGACGTCGCCGCCCGCGCAAAGTTTATGGTTGTATCCTATCCGAACAACCCGACAACTGCCACTGCGCCTGCTGATTTCTATGAACGGCTGATTCACTTCGCCAAACGCAATGATATTATCGTCCTGCATGATAACGCTTATAGCGAACTGATTTTTGACGGGACACGCGGCTTGAGTTTCCTGAGCTTTGCCGGTGCTAAAGATGTCGGCGTTGAATTCAATTCGCTGTCGAAGACTTACGGCATTGCGGGGGCGCGTATCGGCTTTTGTTTAGGCAATCGTGAGATCGTCAAATGCTTCAAACTCCTAAAGAGCAACATTGATTACGGATTGTTCTTGCCGATTCAAAAGGCGGCGATTGCGGCGTTGCAAAGTCCGCAGGAAGTCATAGATAAGACACGGGCGGCTTATGTTGAACGGATTAATGCTCTGGTTGACGGCTTGAACGCGGTGGGCTGGCAAATGGATAAGCCTAAGGCGACGATGTTTGTCTGGGCACCACTCCCAAAAGGTTTCAACACGTCAGAGGAGTTCGTCAAAGTTTTACTGGAAAAATCTAATGTGCTCGTGACGCCTGGCAGTGCCTTCGGTCCAAGCGGTGAAGGTTTCGTAAGAATGGCATTAGTGCAGACTGCCGAGACGATGACAAAGGTTGCTGAACAAGCTAAACGAACTATTCAATTTGGATAATGTCAATGAAAAAGCATCTCCCAACCGTAATGAGTTGGTTGATGCTTTTTTGTATGCAAGCGACATGGACAAAAAGTTTTCGTTGCAAGGGCTTGACAAATGCGCTAAAATCTTCGCGCAAGCGTGAACGCTTGACCTGATGGGTATGCACAGATGCTTAACGACAGGAGGCAACTTTAGAAATGAGAAGTGATATAGTCAAGAGGGGCGCGACACGTTGCGCACATAGAAGTTTATTTCATGCGAACGGCTACGGCACAGATGAGCTAAGTCGTCCGCTAATCGGCGTGTGTAATTCTTTTAACGAGATAATTCCTGGCCACATGCATTTGAAGTCGATAACCGAGGCAGTCAAGCTCGGAGTGGCGGCGGCAGGTGGAACGCCCATTGAGTTTCCGGCAATCGGCGTATGCGACGGCATTGCTATGGGGCATACGGGCATGAAATATTCGTTGGCGAGCCGTGAGCTTATCGCCGACTCAATCGAGGCTGTGACGATGGCTAGCGGCTTTGACGGACTGATTTTGATTCCGAACTGTGATAAGGTCGTGCCTGGCATGTTAATGGCGGCGGCAAGGTTGAATATCCCGGCGGTAATCGTCAGCGGCGGTCCGATGTTAGCGGGTCGATTCCACGGCAAAGATATTTCTGTTAGTCAAGCGTTCGAGGCGGCGGGCAAGTTCGCGGCGGGCAAGATGACTGCAGAGGAGATGACTGACCTTGAGGCGCACGCGTGTCCGAGTTGCGGTTCTTGCGCGGGATTGTTCACGGCTAACACGATGAACTGTCTAAGCGAGGCACTCGGCATGGCTCTGCCCGGCAACGGCACGATTCCTGCCGCTTACACCGGCGATAGGTTTATCCTTGCTAAACGCGCCGGCGCAGTTCTTATGAACCTTATCGAGAAAAATATTTCTCCGCGAGACATTTTGACGCTTAAAGCCTTCGAGAACGCAATAACGGTTGACATGGGCATTGGCGGTTCGTCGAATACCGTCCTGCACTTAACGGCGATTGCTAACGAGTGCGGCATTAAAATCCCCGCGACGCTCTTTGACGAAATCTCTGCGCGGACGCCTTATATAACTAAGCTTAGTCCCGCAGGCAAGCATCACATGCAAGACCTCGACGAGGCGGGCGGCATTAACGCTGTCATGCACGAGCTTAGCCGTAAGAATCTCCTGCACCTTGACGCTTTGACGGTGACTGGCACGCTTGGCGAACGCATTAAGGACGCAACGATTGCCCGCGCCGATGTGATTCACACTGTAGACAATCCCTATCGGGCGACGGGCGGCATTGCGATTCTTAAAGGCAACCTCTGCCCTGATTATGCAGTTGTCAAGGCGTCGGCTGTTAGCGAGGACATGCTTACCTACAAAGGCGCGGCGAAGTGCTACGACTCGGAGGAGGCGGCGATTAACGCTATCATGGCGGGCGACATTCACGACGGCGATGTTGTTGTTATTCGTTACGAAGGTCCTAAGGGCGGTCCCGGTATGCAAGAGATGTTGAATCCCACGGCGGCGATTACGGGCGCAGGTCTCAAGGTCGGCTTGATTACGGACGGAAGGTTTAGCGGAGCTAGTCAAGGCGCGTGCATTGGTCACATTTCCCCCGAAGCCATGGAAGGCGGTCCGATTGCACTGATTCATGACGGCGATATTATTTCGATTGACATTCCCAATCGCAAGCTTGAGCTTGAAGTCAGCGACGACGAACTTGCTAAACGCCGTGCACAATGGACTAAGCCCGAACCGAAGATTAAGACAGGGTACCTTGCCCGCTACGCCAAGCTCACGACTTCAGCTTCAACCGGTGCCGTTTTAAGGAGTTAAGGTAATGCTTTGGGAAGAAACTTTTGGTGCGCAGCTTGAGAAGTTCTTACGACCTGAGCAATTTATCTTCCACGCGCCGATGAGGGAACACACTACATTTAAAATCGGCGGCGAGGCAGACGTCTTAATTTTCCCGTCAAACGCGGAGGAGGTCTCAAGAGTCTTTAAGCTCGTCGACTTGTTCAGCTTGCCATGTACGATACTCGGCAACGGCTCAAATGTTTTGGTGCGTGATAAGGGGATTCGCGGAGTGGTCGTCAAGTTCACGGAGAAATTTTTCGGCGGCATGCGTTGCGAGGGTCAAAGGCTCATTGCTTGCGCGGGGGCTAAGCTCAAAGACGTTGCAGACTTCGCGGCGAACAATGGCTTGACGGGTTTGGAGTTCGCGTGCGGGATTCCAGGCAGTATCGGCGGGGCAATCTTCATGAACGCGGGAGCTTACGATGGCGAAATGAAAAACACCGTCGCGAGTGTCAAGGCAGTCACACGCGGCGGCGCGTTCGTCGAGTTCAGTGGCTCGGCTTTGGATTTACATTATCGGCACAGTATCTTTCAAGAGAATGGCTACGCGATTTGCGAAGTGGAATTGATTCTTCAGCGCGGCAACGTCGACGCCATTAAAAATAAAATGCTCGACTTCACCGAACGTCGCGAGAGTAAACAGCCGCTGGATTTGCCCAGTGCCGGTTCGACGTTCAAACGTCCCAAAGGTCACTTCGCGGGCACGTTGATTGACACTGCAGGCTTAAAGGGCTTGCGTATCGGCGGGGCTATGGTCTCGGAGAAACACGCGGGCTTTGTCGTCAACACTGGCAACGCGACCGCTCAAGATGTCTTAGCGTTGATTGAGGAAGTCAAGCGCAGAGTTTGTGAGGCTCATGGCGTCACACTCTCGCCCGAAGTCCGAATCATCGGCGAAGAGTAATAATCATAAGGCAAAGACAGTTCGCGGGGCACCATTCATTTCAGCAACGAGTGCGTCGCGAACTTTTAATTCTTGCTCGTCGATAATCTGCATGGCAAAGCCCGCATGAATCAGAACGTAATCGCCGACCTTGGCTTCAGGCAAGAGCATTAGACTTGCCTCGCGTTTAACGCCAGCCCGTTCGACCGTCGCCAGCTCGTTATCAATCTTTAAGACCTTTGCCGGAAAGGCTAAACACATTTCTATCACCTCGCGTCAATCATACACCACGCCAGCAACGCGGGTCAATTTTTTGTTTGACAATTAAGGCTCAACAGTTTATTATCGGCGCAGTTAAATTTTAGGAGGTAGAAATCATGCCGCAACTCGATTTATCCAAATACGGTATCAAGGATGTCAAAGAAGTAATTTATAATCCGACTTACGAAGTACTCTTCAACGAAGAAACGAAACCGGGCTTGACGGGCTACGACGTGGCGCAAGAGACCGAGCTTGGCGCACTCAACGTTATGACTGGTATTTACACCGGACGCAGTCCCAAAGATAAATTTATTGTCTATGATGACACGACCAAGGAAGGTGCGCCCGGCGAAATCTGGTGGACGACTGACGAATACAAGAACGATAATAAGAAGTGTTCCGTTGAAAGTTGGAAGGCTCTTAAGAAGCTTGCGATTGAAGAACTTTCCGGCAAGCGTCTGTTCGTTGTCGATGGTTTCTGCGGCACGCACAAAGATACCCGCATGAAGATTCGCTTTATCCTTGAGGTTGCTTGGCAGGCTCATTTTGTTACGAACATGTTCATTCGCCCGAAGAATCAAGAGGAATTCGACCAAGAGCCTGACTTCGTTGTTTTCAATGCGTCAAAGGCTAAAGTCACCAACTACAAGGAGCTGGGCTTGAATTCCGAGACGGCGACGGTCTTTAACATTACTGATAAAGAGCAAGTCATTTTGAACACGTGGTACGGCGGCGAGATGAAGAAGGGCTTGTTCTCGATGATGAATTACTTCCTGCCGCTTAAGGGTATCGCCGCAATGCATTGTTCCGCCAACACCGACATGAACGGCGAGAACACCGCGATATTCTTTGGACTCAGCGGCACGGGCAAGACGACCCTTTCCACCGACCCGAAACGCTTGCTTATCGGCGACGACGAACACGGCTGGGACGATACCGGCGTATTCAACTTCGAGGGCGGTTGCTATGCTAAGGTTATCAATCTCGACCCCGTTGCCGAGCCTGATATTTACAACGCAATTCGCCGCGATGCCCTGCTTGAGAATGTCACCGTTGATAAGGACGGCAAGATTGACTTCGCTGACAAGTCTGTCACCGAGAATACCCGCGTTAGCTATCCGATTTACCACATTAAAAACATTGTGCGCCCCGATAGCCACGGACCCGCCGCGCAGTCAGTCATCTTCCTCAGCGCGGACGCCTTCGGAGTGTTGCCGCCCGTCTCGATTCTGACTTCCGAGCAATGCAAATACTATTTCCTCTCCGGCTTCACGGCTAAACTTGCGGGCACTGAACGCGGTATAACTGAACCGACTCCGACCTTTAGCGCGTGCTTCGGTCAAGCGTTCCTTGAACTGCATCCGACCAAATACGCCGAAGAACTCGTTAAACGTATGGAAAAGAGTGGCGCGAAGGCTTACCTCGTCAACACGGGCTGGAATGGCACTGGCAAACGCATTTCCATTAAAGACACCCGTGGCATAATCGATGCTATCCTTGGCGGCGCGATTAAGAATGCTCCGACTAAGAAACTGCCAATCTTCGACCTCGAAATCCCGACCGAGCTTGAAGGCGTCGCAACCAATATCCTCGACCCACGCGACACTTACGCCGACCCGACTGAATGGGATAAGAAAGCTGAAGATCTCGCAAGCCGCTTTATCAAAAACTTCAAGAAGTACGAATACAACGCGGCGGGCAAAGCTCTCGTTGCGGCAGGACCTCACCTCGACAAGTAATCTTCCAACGCATAGACTAAACAAAGCCTCGTTCCTTCGGGGAGCGGGGCTTTTTGCTTGCCTTGGAGAAAATTTTTCTGCGGCATTGTCTTTTCATGCAAAGTTCAATTATAATTAGCGCGGAAGGAGGCGAGACCTTGATTAAAAGACTCAGCGAACTTGCGTTGCTCATACCCGAAGCAAAACTCCTCGGCGAAGACGTGGACATTAGCGGCATTGAGCACGACTCGCGCAAGGTCACGGCAAAAAATCTATTCGTGTGCATGGAAGGTGCGCACGTTGACGGACATAACTTTATCGGGCAAGCGACGACTAATGGAGCTATTGCCGTCCTTACGACGCGACAAAACTTCACGCCGCCCGAAAATATTTCAGCAATCATCGTCCCTGACATGTTGAACGCTTTGGCAGTCATTGTCCCTTACTTCTACGACTATCCGGCGCGGGCAATGCGGGTTATCGGTGTGACAGGCACTAATGGTAAGACTACGACAACTTATCTGCTTAAAGAAATCTTTTCAGCGGCGGGTTTTAGGGTTGGACTTATCGGGACGATTCAAATCCTAATCGGCGACGAAATTTATCCCGTGCGCAATACGACGCCCAACGTTATCGACCTGCAACACGTCTTAGCCGACATGCAGGCAAAGAGAATTCAAGTTGTCATCATGGAAGTTTCAAGTCATGCGCTTGCCGAGCACAGGGTTGCGGGCGTTGAGTTCGATACGGCGATATTCACGAACCTCACGCAAGACCACTTAGACTTTCACGGCACAATGAGAAATTATCTGTGTGCTAAGACGAAACTTTTCGACATGGTGTCGCGCAAAGGTCACAAGCAAAATAAAACTGCAGTCATAAACGTCGATGACGCGGCAAGCGTGGAAGTTCTTAAGCATTGTCTTTGCGATAAGATTACCTACGGCTTGGGGAGTTCTGCAAATCTGCGCGGAGCCGAGCTTGACATTAGGGCGGACGGCATGAAGTTTAAGATACGCGGCGAATTCGGCGTAATGAACTTGGGCTTGCAAGTCACAGGACTGTTTAACGTCTATAACGTGTTGGCGGCGTTCGGAGCGTCTTTAGCGGAAAATATCCGACCAGATGTTATCAAGCGGGCTTTGGAGAATTTTAAGAGCGTACCCGGTCGTTTCGAGAGGATTTTTTCCGACGCGCCCTTTGAAGTCATTGTCGACTACGCGCACACGCCTGACGGAGTTAAAAACGTCTTGGAGACGGCTCGGCAAATCGTCAAAGGCAAAGTCATAACGGTATTTGGTTGCGGCGGCGATAGAGACCATAGCAAGCGACCGATTATGGGCAAGCTAGCGGCGGAGCTTAGCGATATTGTCATTGCAACGAGTGATAATCCGCGAACAGAAGATCCGGAAAAGATTTTGGACGATGTCGAGGCTGGCATTGGCGATAAGGTTCACGAACGCATTACCGATAGACGAGCCGCGATTGTCCGTGCGATTGAACTTGCTGAGGCGGGCGACGTGGTTTTGATTCTTGGCAAAGGGCACGAGACTTATCAGCTGTTGAACACGGGAAGGATTCACTTCGACGATAGAGAAGTTGCTAAAGAAGCTATTACGGAGGTTAAGACCAATGAATAAATTGAGCTTGGCAGAAATTTCTGTGATTACGAACGCTCAGACGAATTCCACTGCGGACATTTTTTTTGAGCATGTGACGACGGACAGCCGGAAGATTTCAAGCGGCGCACTGTTTATCGCGTTGAAGGGCGAGAACTTTAACGGTGAAAACTTCGCGGAGGAATCTCTTAGTAAAGGAGCGGCGGCGGTCGTCGTAAGCCGGAGCTTTGATAAAGACTTGGACGGCATAATCATAAAAGTTGACGACACATTAGAAGCTTATCAGAAAATCGCGGGCGCATGGCGCAATCGATTTGACATTCCGGTTATCGCAGTCACTGGTTCCAATGGCAAGACGACGACTAAGGACTTGACTGCTGCGGCGTTGAATTCGTTCGGACATGTGCATAAGACTTCGGGCAATTTTAATAACGAGGTCGGTGTCCCGATGACATTGCTTGACATGAACGATAAGACAACTGCGGCGGTCATTGAAATCGGTATGCGCGGGCTTGGACAGATTGAATCACTTGCTAAAGTCGTGCGTCCTACGATTGGAATCATCACGAACGTCAGCGAGGCGCATATTGAGCTTTTGGATTCGATAGAAAACATTGCTAAGGCTAAAAGCGAACTGGTCAAGGCGATTCCGAGTGGCGGCACGATAATTTTAAATGCGGACAATAAATATACGGCGGCGATGACAAAGCTCGTTCGCAAAGGCGTCAACGTCATCACTTACGGCTTAGAAAATCAAGCTGAATTAATGGCGACGTATATTTTAATTGGAAGTGTGGCGACGGAGTTCACGTTGACTTATCGCGGCGAGGATTTTGATTTTGAAATACCTATGCTCGGTCGGCACAACGTTTCAAACGCCCTCGGAGCAATCGCGGTAGGTTTGACGCTTGGATTAAGTATCGAAGAGATTCAGCGAGGCATTTCAAGCTTGACGACGACTAAAATGCGTTTCGAGGTGATTCGCCGCGACGGCTTGACGATTGTCAATGATGCATACAACGCAAGCCCTGCTTCAATGCGCGTGGCGATTAAGACGACTTCAGAAGTCTACGACGGACGACTGATTGCGGTCTTGGGCGACATGTTAGAGCTTGGCGAAATTGCGGAGCAGGTTCATCGTGAGATTGGCGCGGAGCTTGTCGAGAACAAATTTGATACGCTGATAACTCTCGGCGAACTTGGCAAATTCATAGCAGCTGGCGCACGTGAGGCGGGTTTGAAGAACGTTTACACCTTCGACACGCACGAGGCAGCCGCTAAAAAGATTTTGGAACTCGTCCGCGCTGGCGACACGATTTTATTCAAGGCGTCACACGTCATGCACATGGAAAAGATTATCGAACTGATATGAGTAAGCTGGAAAAACTTCTTCAACGAATCAAAAACAATCCGAAGACCGTCCGCTTTGAAGAGCTTGATAAAATACTTACAAATGCGGGCTATGAACGTGCTCAACCTCGGCGCGGCTCAAGTCATTACACCTACCGAAAATTCGACAGAATTCCCATAACCATTCCTCGTCAGATACCGTTCGTTCATGAAGTTTACGTGCACAATGTGATTCGAGAACTGAATTTGTAATTCAAGGGAGAAATTTTTATGGAAGCAGAAAAAAATTTGGAATACTATGCGGCGTTGCCTTATGAAATTAAAATCACGCCTTCACCTGAGGGCGGTTACGTTGCTACTATACCTGACTTGCCTGGTTGCATAACTCAAGGCGAAACTCGTTTGGAAGTTCTCGAAATGATTGAGGATGCAAAAATTTGTTGGCTGGAGGCGGCTTTGGATTTGGGAGAGTCGATTGACGAGCCGGACTGGGATTTGTACAACGGGCGATTGAATTTGCGCATTCCAAAGAGTCTGCACAGGAAACTTGCGGAGAGTGCCAAGCGTGAAGGCGTCAAACTCAATCAGCTGGCAATTTATCTTATGGCGAACGGTATCGGCGAACAATTAACGGATAAGCAGGTTTAAATTATGGAGAAACTTTTAATAGCGGGAGCAATCGCGGCGGGCGTTGTGATAATGCTTGCCCCGATTTGCATTCCAATCTTACACCGATTAAAGTTCGGGCAGAGCATACGCGAGGAAGGTCCCAAGAGTCATCAGGCAAAGAGCGGTACCCCGACGATGGGCGGAATATTTTTAATCGCGGGCATCGTCGCGGCGACACTCCTTCAAGCTGACTGGAACGCGGAAATATTCCTTGCGCTGTTTATCCTGCTCGGACATTTTATTTTGGGCTTCGTCGACGATTACTTAAAAGTCGTCCGCAAACACAATCAAGGACTGCTTGCCCGTTACAAGCTTGCTGGACAAGTTCTAATCGCCATCGTGACGACAGTTGTTGCAAGTGAGCTACTAACCAACTTCAGCCCAACGATTTGGATTCCGATTGTCGACGTGACGATTGATGCGGGGAGCTTGTACTTGCCGTTCATGTTCTTTGTAATGGTTGGGGCGTCCAATGCTGTAAACTTGACGGACGGGCTTGACGGATTGGCGTCGGGTTGCATGGCGATTGCGGCGAGTTGCTACGCGGTGATATGTCTGCTGACAAGTCACAACGATTTGGCAATCTTCTGCGCGGCGATTGTCGGAGCGTGCGTCGGCTTCTTGAGGTTCAACTTCCACCCAGCAAAGGTCTTCATGGGCGACACTGGGTCATTGGCATTAGGCGGAGCGTTCGCGGCAGTCGGTATCTTATCGCGCACGGAAATCTTGTTAGCAGTCGTAGGATTCGTATTCGTCTGTGAGGCGTTGTCGGTTATCCTGCAAGTCATCTCGTTCAAGTCGACGGGCAAGCGTATCTTCCGCATGAGTCCGATTCATCATCACTTCGAGCTGGGCGGCTGGTCGGAAGTCAAAGTCGTGTTCGTCTTCTGGACAGTCGGACTAATCGCAGGCGTCATCGGCTTGAGCATGTTATAAGGGGCAATCATCATGGAAAAGGTTTTAGTAATCGGCGCGGCGAGGAGCGGTATTGCGGCGGCGAAGATTCTGCATGAACGCGGCGCACAAGTCATCCTAAGCGACAGCAAACCAGAGCTTAAGATTGACCTTGACGGCGTAGAAATAAAGCTCGGCAAGCAAACGGAAGACCTTTTAAGCGGCGTCGATAAAATAATTGTGTCGCCCGCCGTGCCGATAAAGATTCCGTTGCTTAGGGCGGCGGCGTCGAGGGGCATTGAGATTATCAGCGAGGTTGAATTTGCTTACGGCTTAGCGAAGTCTCCAATTTGCGCGGTGACCGGTACCAACGGCAAGACGACGACGGTTACATTGCTTGGGCTGTTGCTTAAGGAAAAGTTCGCTAAAGTCGGCGTCGGCGGCAATATCGGCGTGCCACTGTGTGAAGTCGCTTTGGAAGTCGGAGTGGGCGGTTACCTTGCGGCGGAAATTTCAAGCTATCAAATGGAGGCGACGCAGAACTTTAAGCCGCACATCTCAGCAATACTCAACATCACGCCCGACCACCTCAAGCGGCATGGTTCAATGGAAGTTTATCAGGCGATGAAGGAAAAGATTTTTGCTCAACAGACCGCCGAAGACTTTTTGATTCTGAACTACGACGACGAACGTACCCGCGACATGATTAACCGCGCCGCTTGCCGAGTGCTTTACTTCAGCAGACAGCGCGAGCTTGCTGAGGGCGCATTCATTAAAGATAATCGGCTGGTGATAAGGTTCAACGGCACGCATGAGCTTTGCACGATTGACGAACTTGGCATTAAGGGCGGGCACAACGTCGAGAATGCTTTGGCGGCGTCGCTTATGGCGTTAGTGGCGGGCGTGGCGGCTGATAAGATTGCTAACGTGCTGAAGACCTTCCAAGGCGTCGAACACCGGATAGAATTTGTCCGCGAGCTTGACGGCGTGAAATATTACAACGACTCGAAGGCGACCAACACTGATTCGGCGATTAAAGCTCTGGAGACGTTCGCGGGGCATATCGTTTTGATTGCGGGCGGCGACGACAAGGGAACTGACCTTGCGGACTTTCTAAAGCTCGTCAATGAACGCGTCGATTGGTTGATACTCGTCGGCGATGCGGCGGCTCGGTTCAAAGCTTGCGCCCTTGAGAGCGGCTATCCTGCTGATAAGATTCTGGAGGCGGGCTATTCTATGGAACGGGCGATTGCTCTTGCCAAAAATATTTCTCGTCCGCCGCAAGTCGTGTTGCTCAGTCCTGCGTGTGCTAGCTTCGACATGTACAACGACTTCGAGGAACGCGGGCGGGACTTTAAGCGCATTGTTCGGGAGCTTTGACTATGGGCTATGTTTATCTCGGCTTGGCGATTGTCTTGGAGATGTTAGGCACGACTTGCATGAAGTTATCGGACGGCTTCGAGCATAAACCGTTCGCAATCGCAACGCTGACTTTCTACGGCTTCTGCTTTTACTTCTTCGCGCTGTCGTTAAAGAGTGTTCAACTCAACATTGCTTACGCGACTTGGGGCGGCTTAGGTGTCGTGCTCGCGGCGGTCATCGCTAAAATATTTTTTCACGAGAGCATCTCGACGCCGGGACTGATTGGAATAACTTTAATAGTCGTCGGCGTGGTGCTTTGTAATTTTTTTGGAGAGAATCACTGAATGAAGATAATCGTATCGGGCGGCGGCACGGGCGGACATATCTACCCCGCGCTGACGCTCATAAACGCAATTAAAAGTAAACGCCCCGAAGCTGACTTTCTCTACGTCGGCACGGAAAAAGGTTTGGAGGCGGACATTGTCCCGAAGGCTGGCATAAACTTTACCGCGTTGAAGTTGGAGGGCGGCTTTGAACGTCGATTTACGTTGGAAAACATTTCACGCGCCGCCAATGCCCTTTGGAGTGTCAAGCGTGCGGGCGATATCGTTAAGGACTTCAAACCAAATGCGGTCGTCGGGACGGGCGGTTATGTCTGCGGACCGATTCTCCTTGCCGCAAGCTTTATGAAGGTTCCAACGCTGATTCAAGAGCAAAATGCGGTCGCGGGCGTCACGAATAAAATCCTATCTAAGTTCGTGGACAAGATAGCCGTTGGCACTCGTGACGCGCTGAAGAACTTCCCACCAGGCAAGACGACTTACACAGGCAATCCGATTCGCAAAGAAGTCCTCGCGGCTAAGAGGGCTGACGGGCTACGCGAATTCAACTTCACGGACGACAAACCGATTGTTTTAATCTCTGGCGGCTCACGTGGCGCACGCAGTATCAACGACGCTATGATTGACGTTTTAAAGTCTGCGGCTGAGAAGAATTCTGCACAATTCTTGCACGTGACTGGCAAGGGCGAATTCGATTCCGTCATGCAGAGACTAGCCGACCTCGACGCGCCAAATATAAAAGTCGTTCCTTACCTTTACAACATGCCTCAAGCTATGGCGATGGCTGATTTGGCAATCTTCCGGGCAGGTGCAACGGGACTAGCCGAGCTGACTGCACGAGGCGTCCCAGCGATTTTGATTCCGTATCCGTTCGCGGCGGAAAATCATCAAGAATTCAACGCACGGGCACTGGTCGAGGCGGGCGCGGCTCGCATGATTCTCAACAAGGACTTGACGGCTCCGCTACTTCAAAAAAATCTCGACGAGCTGTTATCGTCGCCGCAAACGCTAAAGGACATGGCAAAGGCAAGCTTATCCCTCGGCAAGCCCGACGCCGCAGACGAAATCGCGGACTTGATTTTAAGTTTGATTTAGGAGGATTAATCATGGCTGATAAAATTACTGTGAGCATTGAACTCGACGCCGATATTAAAGCGGCTGCCGAGAAACTCTATCGCAAAATCGATT
>JAFWCT010000036.1 GCA_017534385.1 Selenomonadaceae bacterium | reverse complement strand
TAAACGGGAGAGATGGATTATGGCAGTACGAGTTTTAGTCGTCGACGACGCGGCTTTCATGAGAATGATGGTCAAGGATATTCTTTCCAAAAACGGCTATGAAGTCGTCGGCGAAGCTGAAAACGGACTTAAGGCAGTCGAAAAGTTTACCGAACTGCGCCCCGATTTGGTGACGATGGACATAACGATGCCTGAAATGGACGGAATCTCCGCAGTCAAGGCGATTAAAAAAATCGACCCGAAGGCTAAAATCGTCATGTGCAGTGCAATGGGACAGCAGGCGATGGTTATAGAGGCAATTCAAGCGGGCGCACGCGACTTTATCGTTAAACCCTTCCAACAAGACCGCGTGCTCGAAGCAGTGCGCAAAGCCGTCGGCTGATGACTGACAAGATAAGATTGTATCTCCCGACTGCGCTAGTGCTCGTTAGTTTGATTTATCTTGGCGGCTCCGCAGAGGCTGTCGGTGGGTATCTGGAAGGTTACGAAGAAGTCGACCCCAGACCCACCGGAGTCTCGTGGTGGTCGACTCTTGCCTATCTTGTAAGCCTGTTCGCTGTGTTCGCCGTCGTGTTAGTTATGGCTTACTTCGCCGCAAGGTTTATCGGCGGACGATTCAACGCGGCACGTATGTCGGCTTCAGGCGGCAGAATTCTGGAAAATTTACCACTCGGACCAAATCGCTCTGTCTGCACCGTTGAAATGGGCGGCAGGGTATTTTTGTTAGGCGTGACTGACCACAACATAAATCTGCTCGGCGAGATAACCGACAAGAACTTAATCGAACACCTGCACGCGCAATCCTTGAACGCGGGCGATATGTTCTCTCAAGAATTCGGCACGCTGTCGGATTTGGTTAGGAAGATTCCTCTGTTCAAAAAGAGGTCGTAAACATTGATAAGATTTTTATTAATCTGCGCGGTCGGTGTGCTAATGATGAACTGCGCTCAAGCGGCACCGATTATCCCAAGCGTCAACGTGGAAATCGGCACGGCGGAAAATCCTGAACAAGTCGCCTCAACCTTGCAAGTCATAGCAGTCTTGACTTTGGCGACGATTGCGCCGGGGATTTTGATGATGACAACTTCCTTTGTGCGAATCGTCGTTATCATCGGTTTCCTAAGGAACGCGCTTGCAACACAGAACGTCCCGCCGAACCAAGTTATCGTATCGTTGGCAATGTTCTTGACGTTTTATATCATGGCTCCTTATTGGTCACAGGCGAACGATAACGGCTTGCAACCCTACTTAGCCGGGCAAATCACGCAAGAAGAAGCGATAACCAACGTCCTCGAACCAATGCGCGAGTTCATGTTCCGTCAAACGCGTGAATCGGATTTGGCACTATTCGTGAACTTATCCGAAGCCGAACGCCCCGAAACTCAAGAGGACGTGTCAACCTTCGTGCTAATCCCCGCGTTCATAATCAGCGAGCTTAAGACCGCGTTCCAAATCGGCTTTATGCTGTACGTGCCGTTCATCGTCATTGATATGATTGTCGCGACGACGCTTATGTCAATGGGTATGATGATGTTGCCGCCAGTCATGATTTCCTTGCCGTTTAAAATCCTGCTGTTCGTGATGATTGACGGCTGGCATTTGCTGATTCAGTCGATAATAGTAAGTTTCCGTTAGCGGAGGTGTGGCATGTCAGGAGATTTAGTTATTCAGCTTGGGCAAGAGGCGTTAATGGTCGTCCTGCTAGTGTGTGCGCCTATGCTCGGCTTAGGACTGACGGTCGGTTTAATGGTCAGCGTCTTTCAGGCGACGACTTCAATCCAAGAACAGACCCTTGCTTTTATCCCGAAGATTATTGCAGTCTTCGTGGCAATTCTAATCTTCGGGCCGTGGATGCTTCGGATTATGGTTGAATTCTTTTCGGGAATATTTATAGGCTTGCCGTCGCGTATCGGCTAAGTTGTCGGGGAGGTCGAGGCTTTGACAGAGATTGACTTGTTCGACATACTTCAAGGACAAGTAGCGGCTTTCTTACTTGTGCTGACGCGGACGAGCGGCATTTTTTTTATTTCGCCGTTCCTAGGCAGTCTGAATATCTCTTATAAGATACGAGCCACTGCGGCGGTTGTGTTAGCGGTATTGCTCTTCCCAGTCGTCGTCAAGCTGTATGTCGTCGAAGTCCCCGCGACAACTTTGCTGTTCGCCTTCACGGTCGTTAAGGAACTGTTCGTCGGCTGGCTTATCGGATTGGTCGGTTATATCGTCCTTTCCGCAGTGAACATGGCAGGCAAGATTATGGATATGCAAGTTGGCTTCGCCGTCGTGCAGATGATGGATCCAACGACTCAACAGCAACAAGGTATGATTGGCACGTTCCTTTACAACTTGACGATAATTTACTTTGTCATAACGAACGGGCACCACGTGATTATCTCCGCACTGGCTGAAAGCTTCCGTATTATCCCGCTTGATTCAATGGTTTGGAATACGTCGCTGCCTCAGCTCATAAACGATTTAACGGCGGGCGTCTTTATGAACGGAATGAAAATCGCAATGCCCGTGACGTTTGCAATCCTGCTGACGAACGTCGGAATGGGTATCCTCGCCCGCACGATGCCGCAAATGAATATCTTCGTCGTCGGTATCCCGTTGCAGCTCACGATTGGTTCAGCTATGTTATCAATGGTTCTGCCGTTCTATATTCTCTTCTTGGACGTGGTCTTCAATGAAATGTATGCAAATATTTCTATCGCGCTTAAAGCCCTTGCCCCCTGACGACGCCTTTAAAGATTTTGTCTTCGACCTGCAACGCTTCGACGGCGAAAAGACTGAGGAGCCGACTTCAAAGAAACGTCAAGACGCACGCAAGAAAGGTCAAGTCGCCAAGAGCCAAGAGCTTAATACGGCGTTCGTCCTGCTAATCGGCTTCCTTATCCTGCGTATCCTATGGGAGTTCATCTACGGCAATATCGCCGAGTACACAGTTTATCTTTACTCGCACCTGTCAAGCAGCATGTCGACTGAGGCAATCTCCGAACTGTTTATAGGAATCATGATTCTTTTGGCGAAGACGGTTATGCCGGTGATGTTCGCAATCCTAATCGTCGGACTCGGCATTAACTGCTTTCAAGTCGGCTTAATGGTATCGACGGAGAAATTGGAGCCTAAGCTTGACAACCTCAATCCCATTAACGGCTTCGGGCGAATCTTCTCTAAACGGTCACTCGTCGAGCTTGCCAAGTCAATCTTTAAAATCATCGTCATCGGCTATTTCCTCTTCCTTTACCTCAAAGACCAGATACCGCTCCTGCCGCAGTTTATCTTCTTCGACCTGCCACACTCGCTGGCTACGGCGGCGGACGTTATCTTCACAATGGCATTTCAGGTTATCGGCGTGATAATGTTAATGGCGGCGGCGGATTACGCTTATCAACGCTGGCAGACAACACAGGATTTGATGATGAGCAAGCAAGAAGTCAAAGACGAATATAAACAAATGGAAGGCGACCCGCAAATCAAAGGCAAGATTAAGCAAAAGCAACGTCAAATGGCAATGCAACGCATGATGAGCGAAGTCCCGAAGGCTGACGTTATCATAACCAACCCGACGCATTTGGCGATTGCCCTGCAATATAAAAAGGGAATGATAGCTCCGCTCGTCGTGGCGAAAGGTCAAGACCTCGTTGCCGAACGTATCAAGCAGATTGCCCGCGAACATCATATAATCATCGTCGAGAATAAACCGGTGGCGCGTGCACTGTTCGAGGCAGTCGACGTGGGAGGTATCGTCCCTGCTGAACTCTATCAAGCTGTCGCGGAGATTCTCGCTTACGTTTACAGAATCAAACACCGCAAAGCCACTTAACAAAAATTTTTAGGAGGTGTCCCCTGTGAGGCTTTTAAAAATTTTCTTCGCCGTCGTGTTATCGTGGTTATTTATCTTCATACCCGCGCAGGTTTCGGCGGAAAGTACAACCGTTATCCTCGTTCGTCATGGTGAAACTTTTTACAACGCCCAAAAACGTCCTCAAGGTTTTTTGGATATTAAACTTAATGAAAACGGACTCCAGCAAGCAAAACTTTTAGCTAATAGTCTCAAGGATTATCCAATCGACGTTTTTATTGCCAGTCCGCTTAACCGTGCTTACGTGACAACAGAAACCGTCGCCAAAATGCATGGCAAGACGATTGCTTACACTGACGACCGCCTCAAAGAAATTAATTTCGGCGATTGGGCGGGGCTTACTCCCGAAGAACAAATTTCAAAGTTCCCGACAGTAACTAAGCTTTGGAATGAAACTCCGTGGCTTGTAACCTTCCCGAACGGCGAAAATCTGCGCGATTTGCAATATCGCGGGCGTGCGGCGTTAGAAGAGGCAGTTGCTAAATATCCCGGCAAGACAATTTTTATTGGTGCACACAGCTTTACGAACATGGCTATTCTTTGTAGCGTCCTCGGAATCGATTTGGAACATTTTCGGCAACTTTCGCAGAACAATACTTGCGTCAACGTCCTAAAGTATGAAGACGGCGTTTGGACACTCGTTACGATGAATTCTGTTGCCCATCTCGGCAAGTTGAATATGTAATTCGGCGTTATGAAATGAAATTTTTCAAGGAGAAAACTAAATGCCCGCACCCGCAGATATTTTAGAAGCCGAACCACGAACGCTCGGTTCGATTATTCAAAGGTACAGCGACGTTATCATTGCCGTGACGCTCGTCATGATTGTTATCATGATGATTATCCCGCTACCAACGTCGCTTTTGGACTTGCTTATCTGTTTAAACATCACAATCGCCCTCGTCGTCATCATGAGCGCGATTTATAACGAGGAAGCACTTGACCTATCAGTCTTCCCGTCGCTATTGCTCGTGACAACTCTTTTCCGATTAGCTTTAAACATCTCCTCGACGCGACTTATCTTGATTAACGGCTACGCGGGCGAAGTTATTACGGCGTTCGGAAATTTCGTCGTCGGCGGCAATCCTGTCGTCGGCTTTATCATGTTTATTATCCTGGTTATCATCAATTTTATCGTCATTACCAAAGGTTCGGAACGCGTCGCGGAAGTTTCTGCCCGTTTTACACTCGACGCAATGCCCGGTAAGCAAATGGCTATCGATGCGGACTTGAATCAGGGCGCGATAACCGACGCTGAGGCTAAAGTTCGCCGTGAAAAGATTCAACGCGAGGCAGATTTCTTCGGAGCTATGGACGGTGCCTCTAAATTCGTTAAAGGCGATGCGATTGCCGCGATTATCATCATGCTGATTAATATCGGCGGCGGTTTTGTCATCGGTATGGCTCAAAAAGATATGGACGCCGTAACTGCTTTGCAGACTTACACGCTGCTAACCGTCGGTGAAGGTCTCGTCAGCCAAATCCCTGCGCTTTTAATCTCGACTGCGACCGGTATCATCGTTACTCGCGCCGCTTCCGAAGGAAATTTGGGAAATGACATCGTCGCACAACTTTTTAACAACGAACGTATCTTTTTTATCAATGCCGGCGTCTTATTAATGCTTTCTATCGTTCCTGGTCTGCCTGGAGTGCCGTTCGCGTCTTTAGCGTTGGTTTGTGCCTTCATAGGTTACAGTTTACACAAAAAATCCGTCGTGCCTGAAGAAGTCAAAGAGGAACAACAGCAAGCTAAAGAAAAAACTGAGGCTACGCGACCTGAAAATATTATTTCCCTGCTACAAGTCGACCCAATGGAGCTTGAAATCGGTTATTCGCTGATTCCGCTCGTCGATACCGGTCAAGGCGGCGATTTACTCGATAGAATTGTTATGATTCGTCGTCAATGTGCCCTCGAACTCGGTTTAGTCGTCCCTACAATCCGTATCCGCGATAATATTCAGATTAAGCCGAACGCTTACATCATCAAGCTAAAGGGAATGGAGATTGCTCGCGGCGAACTCATGCTTGACCACTTCTTAGCGATGAATTCCGGCACGGTCTTTGAAGAAATTCCCGGCATTGAAACTGTTGAACCTGCTTTTGGACTTCCTGCGCTGTGGATTCCCGAAGCTCAACGCGAACAGGCAGAATTAAGCGGCTATACGGTCGTCGACGCGGTGTCGGTGCTTGCCACGCACTTAACGGAGATTATTAAGCAACACGCCGCAGAAATTCTCGGTCGGCAAGAAA
Organism: Selenomonadaceae bacterium; assembly: GCA_017534385.1. GTDB lineage: Bacteria > Bacillota > Negativicutes > Selenomonadales > Selenomonadaceae > Quinella. Next base: position 13,405 of record JAFWCT010000036.1, on the reverse strand, counting down.
CTCAGAACCTTATCGACAACCTCGCCAAGTCTAATCAAGGTCTCGTCGATGAAGTCGTTCCGGAACTGCTCGGCATTGGCGAAATTCAAAAGGTCTTGGCGAATTTGCTTAATGAACGCGTTTCAATCCGCGATATGTCGACGATTATGGAAGTTCTCGCCGATTATGCCCGCGCAACTAAAGACCCAGAGATTTTAACAGAATATGTGCGACATGCTATGGCTAGGCAGATTACTCATCAGGTTGTTCAGGGCGGAAATACCTTGCCTTGCGTTACTCTCGACCCTGCGTTGGAAAATCGGATTGTCGGCGGCGTCCAACGCACAGACCACGGCTCTTACGTCAGCCTAGACCCGGATTCTATGCGTCGCTTGGTTAATTCCGTTACAAATGAGGTTGAAAAGCTCGCAAATCAAGGTTACCCCGCTATCGTGCTCACAAGTCCAGCCGTCCGGCTTTATTTCCGCAAATTAGTCGAACGTTCTGTGCAAGGTCTTACGATTGTTTCTCACGCTGAAATTGACCAGTCGGTTGAGATTCAAATTATCGGCGTCATCAAAATTTAAAGCAAAAAATTAACCTGCGCGGTCGCAATGACTACGCAGGCTTTTTTTATTGCCAAATCTTATTTAAGGAACGGGAACTCTTTGGCTACGTCAACAACCGTGTCTTTAATATGCGGGTGCGGCAAGCCGAAATCGAGCTTGTAATACTCCAGCGAATCAATTACGAGCGTTTCAGCTTCGGGCGTGAAAATAATTTTCTGGGAAGTGCGTTTGGGATAAATCCTCGCCGAAAGAACTTCCGCGCCGTCGTTGATGAAGACTTCCAAGCTTGAACGGTCGATAAAAATATGGAGCTTAAGCTTGTCTTGAGGCTCAATTTGAATTTCGCGTACAGAGGCTATGCCGTTGATTACTTCGCCGGCGTTCGTGCGGTCAAGCTTAAATATGCCGCTTGAATTGTAAGTCAAAACGGTCTGTTCAATGTCAGAGGCACGCAAGGCGATTGAAAACTTTTTGGACTTTGCCGCGTCAATCGTCAAAACAAGTTCGTAAGCCTCGCCAGCAACGCCCTCGAAGGTTGTCGCCTCGTCAATAACAACGTTTCCAAAAGTTATCGGCTTCCACTTGCGGAGCTTTTCGAGTTCTTTGGCGGGCGTGGAGATGATTTTTCCGTTTTTAATGTGGAGTTCGCGCGGAATAGTCATTTGCCCTGCCCAACCGTCTTTAGCCTCGTGCATGTCGACATTCCACATATCAAGCCAGGCAATCATAATCGTGCGCCCGTCAGGCGTCTGCATGATTTGCGGCGCGTAGAAGTCAAAGCCCTTGTCAAGGTATTGGAAGTCGCCGTGCTTGAAAATTCCAGTATTATAATTGAGTTTGCCGATAAGAACGCCCGCCGCTTTGTCGTGATAAAACGTTCCGTCGTCGGTTCTCAAGTCCATAGGCGAGAAAACCAGCACGTCTTGCCCGTCAATTTCCGCTAAGTTCGGACATTCCCACATTGCACCGAGATTACCTTCACTGCGGGCGGAAATGGCTTTGAATCTCCAAGACGTGGTTAAATCTTTCGATACGAACAACAGGATTTGTCCATGCGCCATATCGGGCGTTCGCGAACCGACTACCGCATAATATTTTCCGTTGTGCTCCCAAACTTTTGGGTCGCGAATATCATTTATAAAAACATCTTTATCCGCAACGTCAATATCCTCGATAATCGGATTTTTTTCGGATTTTTCAAAGTGAATGCCGTCTTCGGAGTGTGCAAGGCATTGGAATTCGATATGCCCGTAACCAATCGCGGCTTCTTCCTCAGGCGTCGCGCTGATGTGCCCGGTGTACATGAGATAAAGTTTGCCATCCTTTTCGATAGCGGAACCGGAAAAACAGCCGCCGCCAGTTTCATACGGCGCATCGGGCTTGAGGGCAATGGGCAAGTGTTTCCAATAAGCAAGGTCGTCGCTAACAGCGTGCCCCCAATGCATCGGACCCCATTGTGGCGCGTAGGGGTAATGCTGATAGAAAAAGTGATACTGTCCCTTGTAAAAGCACATGCCGTTAGGGTCATTGCACCAACCGAACGGCGCGGCGAGGTGATAACGCGGATACCAGCGAGCGTCAGTCACCTGCGAAAACGTTTTAAAGTCCAAAATCTGTTCTGCCATAAAATCTCTCCTCATATAAATCCGTTGTGCTTAAGCTGTCGATAGATTGAGTAAGCCGCGACGGGGAATCCCAAGACAATCCCGACGAGCCGCCCTTTACCGCTAAGCTCAAAGTAATCATCGATAAGCCCGCCCAGGTATAGACAAATAAAAATTACGGCGGCGATATAAATCCCAACGCCTGAGAGAATCGCCGCCGCTTTCCAAAAGTTATTCATATGTCAGACAAGCACACTCGCCAAACGCACGAGTTCAGGGTCGAGCGGCTTCTTGTTATTGACCGAATCAAACAGGTTAATCGAAACAACTTTGCCCTCGTCGAAACCGAAGACGACATTGGACACGCCAGAGATAATCGCCAAGGCAGCACGTTCGCCGAGCTGAGAAGCCTTCATGCGGTCTTCAACAGTCGGGGAGCCGCCGCGTTGAATGTGTCCGAGAATCGATACGCGGGTATCAATGCCAGTCTTCTCTTGAACGACGTTCTTTAAGCCGACGCCACTGCACGCGCCTTCCGCCACGACGATTATACTGTAGCGGCGACCAGTCTTGTAAGATTCGACAATCTCTTCGCACATCTCGTCGATATTGTATTTGACTTCGGGGACGATGATATATTCCGCGCCAGAGGCAATGCCCGAAACCATAGCAAGCCAGCCGGACGTGTGCCCCATGACCTCAACGACCATGATACGACGATGAGCCGACGCCGTGTCGCGGAGCTTGTTAATCGCCTCAACCGCAGTGTTCGCCGCCGTGTCGCAACCGATTGTGTAATCCGTGCCCCAAACGTCATTATCAATCGTGCCAGGTAAGCCGACAATCGGAATGCCACCCATCTTGCTCAAGAGTGAACCGCCCGTCAAGGAACCGTCGCCGCCGATTATGACTAAGCCTTCGATACCGTGCTTTTGAAGATTATCCAAGCCCTTGCGGCGTCCTTCCTCTGTCTTAAACTCTTTGCAACGAGCCGTTCCCAAGAACGTACCGCCGCGTTGAATCAAGTCGCTGACCGAACGTCTTTGCAACTCAACTATATCATCAGCGAGCATACCTTTATAGCCGTTGTTGATTCCGAAAACCTTCACGCCTTCATAAAGCGCAGTTCTCACGACCGCACGCGCCGCCGCATTCATACCTGGACTGTCGCCGCCTGAGGTCATTACCGCGATACTTTTTAACATTAGTCAATCCCCTCCCACTCAATCTTCTAAAGATATTCACGCCGTTATTTTAGAAAATTTCCGCCCAAATGTAAAGCAGAAATTGAATCACGCCTTTAAAATCTCCGCGAATTTCCTTTCAAGCAAGCGGCAATACTTCACGGGGTCAAGGGCTTCTGAACTATCGAACATGCCGCGCAGATTCTTATGAAGTTCGTCAAGCGTCTCGAAGTCATTAGCTAAGCCGACCGCCGTATTGATATAAGCCGCCACGTCATTAACTGCCAACTCGTCTAAGCCGACGCTGTGCAGAATACTCTTGCCAAAGCGCGTTGAGTGTCTGTCGCTGTAGAAGGTTATCACGGGCACGCCCATATAAAGCGCGTCCAAAGTCGTAGTGCCGCCCACCCACGGATAAGCGTCAAGCATTATGTCAATCTCGCTTATCGCCGCGAAGTAATCGGGCAGGGCAGGTTGGAAAATGATTCTGTCCATATCGCAGCCGAGATGCTTCATCTTGCCGTAAAGCTCGTCTTGTGTGCTGTTGCTGATAAATTCCTGCGCACGCATTAAAAGCTTGGCAGTGGGCACGCGGTTGAGAATCTCAATCCAAATGGCAAGCATGTCATCGCTTATCTTTGAGTAGCGGCAAGTCGTTCCGAAGGTCACGTAACCATTCTTAACACAGGACGCCCCCTCTGGAGTCGGAACGTTTTCGCGGCGGGCGTAGCTGAATTGCGCGGGCATGTACAGGAGCTTCTCGGAAAAATATTTGTCGTGCTCGCCGGGCGGGTCAAGAATTTCGTCCGTGATGAAGTAATCGATAGCCTTTAGGCCCGTGGTCGACATGTAACCAAGCCCGCTGACTTGCACGGGCGCAGGTCGATACGCCAGAGCCGGCAAGCCGTTATAGCCCGTGTGCCCCGACAAGTCAAAGGCAATGTCAATCTCGTCATCGTGAATTCGCTTAGCCAACTCGACAGCAGATAAAGCCTTAACGTCAACGAAATGTTCAACCGCCCGCTTATAAAGCTCCGTGTAGTCGTCGTCCTTCTGATTCTTACTATAGCAGGTGATTTCAAACTTAGCGCGGTCATGGCAAGAAATAAATCCGAACGTCACAGCGAACGCCGCATGTTGTCTGAAGTCGCCGCCGATGTAACCAATCTTAATCCTCGCGTGAGGCTTATGATACGTCGTGAAGGGCTTGACGTCCGCGAAGAAGTTCTGATAGTCGAAGTGATACGCCGCCATATCCTCCGCCGCAACGTCCAGATAATGAAAGCTCAAAAGTAACGCGTCATAAAGTTCAAGTTGCGCCTTCTCGTCCTCGGCAAGGTCAAATGCCTTTTGATAATGTTCTATCGCCTCGACGTGTTTACCGTTCCCCTGCGCGTACTTGGCAAGCTTCCTGTGACATTCCGAGATAAAGAACTTGCTGTAATGCTTCGCCGCCCCCGCCGCCGAGTAAATGTAATCAATCGTCTGGCGCATTGCCTCATAAGCTCCGAGGTTGTCATCCAACATGTAACGGCGGTCAGCTATCGTCAAGAGAACTTTGGCATCTCGTTTAGCTTCACACTGCGCGGCAAGTTCGGAATAATAAAGCGTGCGCTTGAAGTCGAATCGGCTAGGGAAATCACTCTCGCCGATTTTATTTGCCAACTTAATGTATTCTTCCGCCCGCTTGATGTACTTATCGGCAAGCTCCTCGGTGACGGGTTCAGGCTCCTGCGGGAAGTCAGGTAACGGCTCGCCTCTAATCCACGCCTTGAAAATTTTCTCGTAAGCCGCCTCAATCTCGCCCATGTAAATCGTATCGTTCATGACGGGCGACTCTTCCATCTTGCGCCGAATCGTCAAATGATACTCGCGAATCCTATCCCAGTTATTGCCAAGTTCGATTGCCTTCTGAACGTATTCCTCCTCGCTGAAGGCGCAAAGCTCCTCTAAGCCCACGTTCTTTAGCAGGGAATATCCGAAGCGCGAATTGTGCCGCTCACCTACCAACGTTATCACGGGCACGCCCATATACAACGCATCGCAAGTGGTGCCTCCGCCCGGATAAGGGAAGGTGTCCAAAGCAATATCCGCCCGCTCGTATTTTACAAGATAGTTATTCTCGGCATCTTCTAAGTCAACACGCTCAAGGTCAATGCCCGCCGCTTGAAGTCGTTTCTTGGCAATCTCAAGCCCACTATCAATAAAAGTTCTGCCCTTGAGATAAAGCCGCGACTTAGGTACACCATCTAAAATTTTTTTCCACAGCTTAAGCAAAGTATCGGTTACCTTTGTGAATCTGTTAAAGCTAACGAACGTCACGTAACCATTTTTAGTGCATGGGGCAGGCTTAACAATACTTGGTGTATCATGCCAGACAAAACAGAAGTGGCTGTGTTGAAGGCGCAAAATCTTTTCCGTGAAATACTTTTCGTTCAAGCCTACAGGGTCGGTGAACTTGTCCGCTAAGAAATAATCAATCGTATCAAGTCCAGTGGAACCGATATAACCTATGGCCGAAATTTGAATTGGCGCAGGCTTATAAGCCAAAGCCGGCAGTGAATTTCTGCCCGTGTGCCCCGCAAGCTCAACCAGAATATCAATTTCGTCCTTCATTATCTGCTCGGCTACAGCTTCAAAATTCTTTCCTAGAATGTTAATAAAGTGATCAACGATAATTTTAAATTGTTCAGTGATATTGTCTTCGGTGTTGTTGGCGTAAACGAAGACTTCAAAGCGCGTCTTATCATAGCTTTTAAAAAGATGCATACTGAAGAACGCTACGACATGATAACGCATATCCGGTGAGATGTAAGCAATACGAATCTTCTTGTGACGTGAATGCTTCTTGCGGTCGTGGTCATAGCGTGGCAAGTGGAGTAATAACTCATTAAAGCCGCATGTCTCCTCGAAGATTTTTTCACGACTGAAATCAAAATTATACATGGCCAAAATCATGTTACTGTAATCGTTACAACGAATTCCTTCTGCTTGATTGAGTATAGAAGATTTTTTCTGCGCGGGAAGATTGTACTTAGCATTAGCTCGCATATACTCCATACCTTTTTTGACATTGTCGATGTCCGAATAAACTTTCCCTAAGCCACTATTAAGGAGCATAGTCGTGATTAAATCCGCGTCGTCAAATGTCAACGCTTGCTCGGCAATCTTTATTGCTTCAGAAAAATTTCTCTTCAAAGCAAGAGCACGAGCATACAACATCGAGTGATAGGCTGTTGGCGGGAAATTTTTCATCAAATAATCTGTTGCATTTAATGAGGCTACTCTGTGATTTAAGTAAAGGCAAAATGAAGCAACCTTTTCCATTGACTTTGGGTCGTCGGGTTTCAATGCAAAAATTTTTTCAGCAGTCTTAAAGGCTTTGTCCATGTCGCACAATACATAGCGATAGTTCTCCATTTCCTTAGTCAGCCTAGCAATCTCGCGGCGTTTTTCTTCGGGCGTTAGAGGAATTTTTTTCTGACAAAGCTCTATAAACTGCTGCGCAAGCTTTATCCTGTCCTCGTTGAAGTTTGTTGACTCGAACTGCTCGCCATAAGTCTTTGCCTTGTCAATAGCCCGTTGCATTTCCGCGACTGCCCCGCGATAATCTTTCTTATGCGCAAGACAATCAGCAACCTTAGCGGAAAACTCCGGCACCTTGGGATAACGTTCCATTGCCAACTTAGCAACTTCAAAACACTCCTCGAAACGCTCAGGGTCTTGCTCCAAACACTCAATCAAAAGCCGCATGGGACGAGTTGAAGGATTAATCCTAGCCTCAATGTCAAGGCGTGCAAACTTCTCGACGTTCGCCCAATCCTCCAGACTATAATAAGCGTCGGCAAGGTAAGCGTAAACTCTTTCAGGCTTATCGGTCGCGGCAAGCTCGTCAAGCAACAACTTCAAGTTCCGCTCCGCCTTAGCCTTGTTAAGCGACGTTGAATAGCCCGTATGATAAAGCGTCAAAAGGTTTGCGGGTGCCATAGCACGTTTCAAAGGCTCGTCTCTTAGATAAACGTCCTCATGAATCTTGCCGACGTAGTGAACTCCCTCCACCGCCTTGAAAAGCCTTAGCACGTAGCTTGAATTGATAATCGCGTTGCCGTTGTCCTTGTCGACATTGACCCACTTGACAAGTAGCCCAGGAGTCTGCGCGGACTTGATGACGCGTCTAAGATTCTTCGCGGTGTTATCTACGAAGTATTCGTCGGCGTCGAGGAAGACAATCCAATCGCCGCTTGCCTCACGTAGAGCAACATTGCGGGGCGTAGCGAAGTCGTCTTGCCAAGGCTCGTGGAAAACCTTCGCGCCGAACTCCTTAGCAACTTCAACAGTCGAATCAGCCGAGCCGGTATCGACAACAATAATCTCGTCGACGTGACCTTTAACACTCTTCAGCGAACGGCGCAAATCCTCTGCAACGTCCTTGACGATGTAGCACGCAGATATTTTTACCTTGTCAACCTTCTTTGTCTTGTGCTTAGCCAAAGTGTTCTCTCCTTCCGAAACTTTTCCGCCCTTTAAGAGTTTTGTGCTAAATATTTTGCCACAAGGCTAATCTTTTTACAATATGAAAGTCATGTGTTATAATCGGAAAAATTTTTGTCAAGGAGTTGGGAACGTGAAAGCATTAAAGAGACTTTTAATAGCGGTGATGATGAGTGCGACTCTTATGATAGGAGGCGAGGCGGAGGCAGTTGATTACTACAGCGCGATTTATCAGACGGTCAATCGCTACAACGGCAACGAGGTCGAGTGCGACTGGATAACGCGAGCGATTCTGTATGCGTCGAGTGAGTATCAGGTCGACCCGATTTTGATTACGTCGATAATGGAGGCGGAAAGCGAATTCAATTTCCACGCGCTAAGTCCAGTCGGTGCAGTCGGGCTTATGCAACTGATGCCTTCGACGGCGGCGGGTTTAGGCGTCAATCCTCATAACCCGCTTGAAAACATCATCGGCGGCACGATTTACATTAAGAATCAGCTCGGACGCTTCAAGGATTGGGGAGCCTATTCAGTCACGGACGCAGTAGCGGCATACAACGCCGGTCCCGGTGCCGTCGAGAAACATGGCGGCGTTCCGAATTACTCTGAAACCGTCCATTACGTCATCAAGGTCGCCAACAATTACAAAAATCTTTTAAGCTTGATTCAGTCATGAAAGGATGATTCACTATGGACAACGCAGTAAAGATTGGGCTTTTGGGTGCGGGCACAATCGGCGGCTCGGTTATCGAAGTTTTGCAACGCAATCGCGACATCATCACGCAACGGGCGAACACCGCGATTGACATAAAAAAGATTCTCGTCTTGCCTAGGGAGATACCTGCCCTCCAAGAACGCGGACTTCCCGCCACGAACAATTACGACGAGATACTAAACGACCCTGAAATTAAAATCGTCGTCGAGCTGATGGGCGGCGTCAAACCTGCGAAGGATTTTATTCTTCAAGCAATGGCACACGGTAAACACGTCGTCACGGCTAATAAAGATGTCGTCGCGCAATTCGGGCATGAACTCTTCGACGCGGCGGACGCTCATCAAATCGATTTCCTGTTCGAGGCGGCAGTCGGCGGAGCCATTCCGATTATCATGCCGCTTAAACGTTCTTTGACTGCCAATAAGATTACGGAGGTTCTCGGCATAGTCAACGGCACAACCAACTACATGCTGACTAAGATGAGTGAACTCGGCGCGGACTATGATACCGTCTTGAAAGAGGCACAATCTCACGGCTACGCAGAACGCAATCCCGAAGCTGACGTTGAAGGCAAAGACGCTGCTCGCAAGATTGCTATCCTCGCGTCGATAGCGTTCAATTCCCGCGTGAAGTTCGAGGACGTGTCTGTTGAGGGCATTACGCACATTACGCCCGAAGATATTTCCTACGCTAAGGATTTGGGCTACGTCGTGAAGTTGTTGGCGGTCGGTCGCGACACTGAACTTGGCGTTGACGTTCGAGTTAATCCGGTTCTTTTGCCTAAGGATCATCCGCTTGCCTCGGTTAATGGCGTGCTTAATGCAGTCTTCGTGCGTGGCTGGCCGATTGAAGAGGCAATGTTCTTCGGACCTGGCGCGGGCAAGCCTACTGCCTCCGCCGTGGTCAGCGATATCATCGAGATTGCTCGCGGGCTTAATCGCAACTCGGCAGGTCGATTCGGTTGCACGTGTTATCACAAGCGCACGATTTGCCCCGCTGAAGAAACGGTTTCCAGTTACTATATCCGCTTGCTCGTCGAAGATAAGCCTGGTGTCCTCGGCAAGATTGCTACGACCTTTGGCAATGTCGACGTCAGCTTAAAGTCCGTCGTGCAGACGCGGGCTGAACTTAAAGACCACGTGGAGATTGTCGTCATCACGCACAAGGTCAAGCATAGGAACATCATCGAGGCGCAGGCGGCTTTGAAGGTGCTTTCCGTCGTCGACAAAATCTTCAACGTGATTCGGGTGGAATAATGGACAACAAAAAGAATCGCGCCGTCGTTCGAGTGCCGGGTACCTCTGCTAACTGCGGCCCCGGCTTTGACTGTTTAGGCTTGGCGACGACGATTTATAATTATCTGGACTTGACGATTTTGAGGAGCAGTAAAGTTATCGTCGAGTCGTCGGGCGAAGGTGCGGAGAATATCCCACGCGGCAGGAAGAATTTGGCTTGGCAAGCGGTGCGGCGTCTGTTGCAGGAAGTCGGGCAGGCTGACGAGTTCAAAGGCGCGATTATCCGCACAGACAATCACGTACCGATTGCCCGCGGACTTGGCTCAAGTTCAACGGCGATTGTCGGAGGCTTAACGGCGGCTAATGAAATCCTCGGCTCGCCACTCGATAAGCATGGACTGTTGAGGCTTGCAACGGAGCTTGAAGGTCACCCCGATAACGTTGCGCCGGCTATCTTCGGAGGCTTTACAGTTAGCGTCATGGACAAGGGCAAAGTTCAAACGTTCTCTTTCCTGCCACGAATCAAATTAAAACTAATCGTCGCCGTTCCGGATTTCGAGTTGTCAACGCGATTGGCGCGGAAGGTCTTGCCTAAGAACGTCGCAATGAAGAACGCAATCTTTAACATCAGCCGAGCCTCTATGTTAATCGCGGCATTGGTCGAGGGGCGCGAAGATTTATTACCGCTTGCCTTCGACGACGCATTGCACCAGCCCTACAGGAAGAAATTGGTTCCAGGCATGAGTGAAGTCTTCACGGCGGCAAAGTCGGCGGGAGCATTGGGCGCGGCTATATCGGGGGCTGGCTCATGCTTGATTGCCTTCACGACGATAAAGAGTAAGCTTGAAGACAAAATCGCGGCGGCTATGGTCGAAGAGTTCAGACTTCACGACGTGAAATCCAAAGCCTTGATACTCGACGTGGACAAGCGCGGCGCACAAATCATGAGGAGGATTTCAAAATGAAAATCGCAGTAGTAGCGGCAGCAGGTAAAGCAGGCAGAAAAATCGTTGCAGAGGCGGTGGCTCGCGGCTTCGAGGTTACGGCGTTCGTTAGGCGGCAGGTTGAAATTGACGGCGCGGCTAAAGTCATCGTCAAAGATATTTTAGCGTTGGAGAAGAGCGACCTTGAAGGCTTCGACGCAGTGATTGACGCGTTCGGCGCATGGACTCCCGAAACTCTCCCCTTGCACACTGCGACGAGTCAGCACCTCTGCAACTTGCTTAGCGGCTCGGACACTCGGCTTTTGATTGTCGGCGGCGCGGGCAGTCTTTACGTCGACAAGGAACATACAACGCAAGTTTTCAAGACGCCCGATTTCCCCGCAGATTATGTCCCGACCGCACAGGCTCAAGCAAATGAACTCGACGAACTTCGCAAGCGCGACGACGTTAAGTGGACGTTCGTTAGTCCTGCGGCAGATTTCCAAGCCGACGGCGAACGCACCGGCAAATACATTCTTGCTGGCGAAGAATTTACGTTGAATGCGGCGGGCGAGAGCGTCATCAGCTACGCGGATTTTGCGCTTGCTATGGTCGACGAGGTTGCTAGCGGAAATCACATTCAACAGAGAATCAGCGTCGTTAGGGCTTGACTTAAGTAAACTCAAAGGAATATTATTTATCCGACTAAACCCCTGCGCGGGGATAAGGAGGAATCATTATGGCAAATCAAGCACCAGTCGTCGGCTCAAAGAACGTCACCGGCGAACAGTATCAAGGCTCGGCGGCTAAGGTTTACTTCACCAAGACAATCGACGCTGAACACCTTATCAAGCTTTACAAGATGATTGACGAGAATATTTTTGGCAAGGTGGCAATTAAGCTCCACACCGGCGAAAAGCACGGTCCGAACATTTTGCCGCGTGATATGGTTAAGGCTTTCCAAGCGCAAGTTCCAAACTCGGCAATCGTTGAGTGCAATACTCTTTACGCCGGCGACCGCTACACCACTAAAGATCATCGCGAAACCCTAAAGGTCAATGGCTGGACGTTCTGCCCCGTCGACATCATGGACGAGGACAATAAGATTATTAATCTGCCCGTGCGAAATGGCTTTCATCTCAAGGAAGTCGCTATGGGTGCTCACCTCGTCGATTATGATTCGCTGATTGTCTTGACGCACTTTAAAGGACATGCTATGGGCGGCTTTGGCGGCTCTATGAAGAATATCGGCATTGGCAACGCGTCTGGTCACCTCGGCAAGGCTCAAGTGCACGGTCTCGACCCGAACAACGTTCCCTCAAATTATCTCGAATGGCCTGACAAAGAATACTTTATGGAGCTTATGTGCGACAGTGCAAAGGCGACCTGCGATTACTTCGGCAAGCACATCATCTTTATCAATGTAATGCGCCGCTTGAGTGTCGATTGCGATTGCGCGGGTGTCACTGCCGCCGAACCGACCATGAAGGACATCGGCATTGCGGTTTCGACTGACATTCTTGCCGTCGACCAGGCTTGCGCCGATATGGTTTACGCCGCACACGATAGCCACGACATGAAGGAACGCATTGAGACTCGGCACGGTCTGCGCCAGCTTAGTGCTATGGCGGAAGCTAAGCTCGGCAATCCCCAATACGAACTCATCGAAGTCGAATAAACTTTCCAGACAAAAATATTAGGAGCCGCTCCGTTGTGAGCGACTCCTTTTTGATTACGATTTACTCTGGCATAATCTCAATCCAATAGCCGTCGGGGTCTTCGATAAAATAAATTCCTAGCTCGTGATTCTCGTGGCAGATACAATTCATCTTCTCGTGCAAGGCGTGCGCCTCGTCAAAGTTTTTCGTCGTGAACGCCACATGAACTCCGTTATCGCCCAAATCATATGGCGTTTTCCTATTCGGAATCCATTTCAGCTCCAATTTGTGGTGACTGCCGAAACTGTCTCCGAGATGAACGATTTTAAACTCGTCGCCGCCGTCAATCCCGCCGACCTCGTGCAAGTTCAGTGCCTCCGCATAAAATTTCTTGCTCCGCTCCAAATCTAGCACGTTTAAGTTGTTGTGCGCGAATCTGAACACTTAATCACCTCCAAAAAACATTTTGTAAGCGTCGCGGTACGAACGAACCTTTATAAAATCGTCGCCGTCAACAATTTCCCTGTCCGCTACGAACCAATACGGCTCAATCCCGACGTTCGCCGCGCCTAAAACGTCTCTATCCAACGCATCGCCGAAATATGCCGCCTCATCAGCCCGAACTCGCATTTTGTACAACGCAAGCTCAAACATTATCGGCGAAGGCTTTTCAAAGCCCGTTTCCTCGCTCGTGACCATGAAATCGATAAATTTGTCCAATCCGAGCTTTTTTATCTTGCGATACTGAATTTGCGCCGTCATATCAGTGCACGTCGAGATTTTAACGCCGCGATTCTTTAATTCTTGCAAAAATTCTTCCGCGCCGTCGTAGGGTCGCATATTCTCCAAAAAATAATTCCAGTAAACGTCGTAAAGCTCTAAAACATAGTCAAACGGGTTCTTGCCGAGCAATTCTAACGCCGTTTGTATCATCAAAACCCGACTGTGCGACGCCGCCGTATCTTTTAGCCGCTGATGAATGATATTTCGCGCCTCCGTGTACGTTTTACGGAAATTTTCCTCCGATATGCCCATTGTCCGTTCAAT